>JAJLKL010000001.1:0-9935 GCA_033838975.1 Hymenobacteraceae bacterium
CACTTCAGGCTTAGCCTGCAGGTACTCCTCTACCTGCCTGGTCGCAAAGTTCGTTTGCTCTACGGTTGAGTTCTTCGGCAATTCCAGCTGCAGACTCACCTCACCGCGGTCGCCGGCAGGTATAAACTCAGAACCGATAAAGCCCATTGGTACCAGCGCGAAGGAAGCGATCAGCATCACGAACGTCACGGCCAGCGTGATCAGTTTGTGGTTGAAAGCCCACTTCAGCGCAGCGGTAAAGCCATCGATCACCCTGTCCAAGAAGCGCTCGAAGGACAGGATAAACCTGCCAAAAATGTTCTTATCCGAGATGTGCTCCAGGCGTGAGAAACGGCTGGCCAGCAGCGGAATCAGCGTAAAGGCTACGAACAGTGAGATCATAGTAGA
Source organism: Hymenobacteraceae bacterium (assembly GCA_033838975.1). GTDB lineage: Bacteria > Bacteroidota > Bacteroidia > Cytophagales > Hymenobacteraceae > Pontibacter. Next base: position 388 of record JAJLKL010000001.1, read on the forward strand.
CACGGCCACCACCACGGCAAACTGACGCAGGATGTCGGATACCAGACCACTAGAAAGGGCGATAGGTATAAATACTACCACGATCACGAGTGTAATAGAGGTTACCGTAGCCATGATCTCACGGATACCGTCGTAGGCAGCCTGAGCCGGCTTTTTACCCATCTCCATGTGGCGGTGAATGTTCTCGATCACCACAATGGCGTCGTCCACCAGGATACCTACCACCAGCGAGAGCGCCAGCAGCGACATCAGGTTAAGCGAGTAGCCCAGCAGGTACATGGCAATAAAAGTTGCCACAAGCGATGCCGGAATAGAGATCATTACGATCACGGCGTTACGCAGCGAGTGCAGGAACAGCAACATCACCACGGCCACCAGTATAACCGCAATTACAAGGTCGTGCATTACCGAATCGGCGGCCTCCAGCGTAAAGTCAGAAGAGTCGTTGGCAATGTTGAAAGTAAGGCCTTCGGCAGCATAGGTCTGCTACAGTTTGGCACGCGCCTCTTTGGTTAGGCGGCTTACTTCCACGGCGTTGGCATCCGATTGCTTCTGAATGGTGATACCCACCGAAGCCTTCTGGTTGATACGGTTCATCACTTCGATGTCCTTCTGTGTATCCTGCACCTCGGCTACGTCTGCCAGGCGCACAATGCCGTTTTGGTCTTCCCGGATGATCAGGTTGCGCAGCTGGTCCAGCGACTGGAACTTACCCGCCAGGCGGATCTGCGTCTGTCCGCTTTCCTGCTTGATCTTACCGGTAGGGAAGTCCAGGTTGGAGTTGCGGATCTTCTGCTGCACCTGCAGGATAGACAGGTTGTAAGCCTCCAGCTTGTTGGCGTCGATGTTCACCTTGATCTCACGCTCCTGACCACCCAGGATCTTGATGGCCGCCATACCTGGCACGCGCGAAAGCTCCGGCTTGATCTTCTTGTCGATCAGGTCATAGAACTCGGTGGCTGTCATGTTGGCCGTAGCCCCCATCTTAATGATCGGCAGGTCGTCGAAGTCAAACTTGTTCAGGGTCGGCGCATCGGCATCCTCTGGCAGCTTAGCCAGGATGGTGTTGATCTTACGCTGCGCATCCTGCAGGCTTAGGTCCACGTTGGTACCCTGGTTCAATTGCACCGTGATGATGGAAAAGCTCTCGAGGGAGGTACTTTTCATCTCTTTCACGTTCTCCAGCGAAGACAGCACGTCCTCGATCTCCTTTGTTACGGAGTTCTCGACCTCGTTAGGCGATGCTCCCGGGTAGATCGTGCTTACGGTAAGTACAGGCGGGCTGAACTTCGGAAGCAGTTCGTAGTTAAGCGATTGGTAGCTGACAACCCCGAGCAGCGTGAGGACGGTGAAGACCACCACCACCAGGGTTGACCGCTGTATCGATAATTTGGTTATGTTCATTTCTAAATGCTCTTAAGAAAGAAGTTCTATTGTTTTAGAAGTATGGTTCTTCTTTTGTGCTGCTTCGGATTTGCAATCCGAAGCTTGGTTAAGTGCGGATTGCAAATCCGCTTGTTTACTAACAGCTGCTGCCTTTGCTCTTTCGGGGTGCAAATCCGAAAGAGCAACTAGGTTGACCATCGCTTACTTCAGCACCGACACTTTAGTGCCTTCGCGCAGGTTGATCTGGCCGCTTCTCACGATCTGCTCACCCGGCTTCACGCCATCCAGTATCTCTACCTGGTTTTGAGTAACAGTGCCTACTTTCACGCTGCGAAGTGAGGCTGTACCGTCTTTCACCACGTACACACTTGGGTTCTGGATGCTGCCTACAATGGCTTCGCGCGGTAACAGAAGCGCATCGCGCTGGTCGGCCACCTCGAAGAAAGCAGTGCCGTACATACCGGCACGCAGATTGTTGTTGTCGGCATTTTTCACTTCCACTTCCACGTCAAACTTCAGGGTAGGGTCGGCTTGCGCAGCGATGGCAGTAACAACGCCTTCGTACTCCTGGCCAGAGCCAGCATCGGCCTTCACCGTTACCTTATCGCCTTTGTTGATCAGCAATACCTCGCTTTCAGAAGCCTTCACTTTCAGCTTCAGCTTATCCACGTTCACGATGTCGTACAGTCTGGTGCCCGGGTTCAGGAAAGAGCCTACCTCCACATAGATCTCGTTGACCTCGCCGCTGATAGGGGCGGTGATGCGGGTCTTGCTCAGGCGCTGGCGGGCAGCCACCAGTTGTGCCTCCGTAGACTTCACGGCCAGGCGGGCATCCTCCAATTGTCTTTTGGTGATGGCCTCGCCGGCGGCCAGGTTCTCGAAACGCTCCAGGTCGCGCTTGGCTTTCTCGGCGTTGGTCTGGGCTGTGGCCAGGTCAGCGGCCATGGTGTTGCTCTCTACCTGCAGCAGCAGTTCGCCGGCTTTCACCTTGTCACCCTTGCGCTTAAGAACATTTTTGATCTGCCCTTGCGTCTCTGACAGGAGCGTCAGGCTTTGGATCGGAGCGAAGTTACCCTGTGCGGTAAAAGACCTGTCCAGCTTAGCGCTCTTCACCTCAGTAACACCAACCGGAATGGCATCGCTTTTAATTTCTGCAACTGCTGCGTTGGCTGCCATTTGTTCTTTATTGCTCATCAGCCTAAAGCCAATAGCTCCTAAAATGGCGATAACAACTACAATATAAATCAGCTTTTTCATGTTATTCTTTTGATACTATTTGATTAGTGTTTCTAACTCTCCGGTTGCCTGCAGGTAATTCAGCTGGGCAATCTTAAATTTCAGTACTTCGTTGTTTAAGTTGGTTTTGGCCTCTCTGAGCTGTACCTCTGCCTCCAGCAGGTCGGTTAGCGGGGAGAGTGCCTCCTTGTAAAGCTGGTTGGTGGTGTCGTACACATCCTGCGCCAGCTTCACGTTTTGCTCCTGTGCGGCAATCGCATTCTCGCTGTTCTGCAGCTGGCTGACAGCGTTGGTCAGGGTGGCGGCAGTATTTTCGGTGAACTTGCTCATATCCTCCTCCAGCTTTTTCTGCTCCAGCTGTGCCTGCTTTACCTGGGCATCCTTCTTAAAGCCGTCGAAGATCGGGATGCTGAGCTGCAGTCCGACCACTGAGGTCTTGAAGTAGGGGATGGAGCTGTTGAACAGCTCGTTACGCTGTGTCTGGTAGCCGTACTGGCCATAGGCAGACAGCGTGGGGTAATAACCCGCCCTTACATTCTTCTCCTGCAGGCTGGTCAGCTGTTTTTGCGTGTTCAGCAACTGGAACTGCGTTTTATTCTGGGCGGCTGTCTCGGCATCCATTGCCCCCTGTGCTACGCTTTCTAAAGAGATGGTCGCTTCCTGCAGGGCGATGTCCTGATCCAGCGGCATGCCCATGAAGAACTTCAGGAAGTTTTTCTGCTGCTCAAAGGCCGTTTGCAGGCTCTGCTTCTGGTTCTCCAGGTTGATGCGGCTCACTTTGATGCGGTTCACGTCCACCTTCTTCACCAGGTCGTTCTCGTACTGCAGCTGCATGATCTTCTCCAGCTGCGTGAGCCTTTCCAGGTTCGCCTCAATGGTGTTGAACTGCTCTTTTGTCTGCAGCGCCTGCAGGTAGGCCGTGCCGATGTTGTAGATCAGGTCTTCCTGCACCATTGTTTTTCTCAGGTGGTAGAGGTCCTGCGTGGTTTTGGCAGCCTGCAGGCCCACAAAGTAGGATTTGTTGAACAGCAGCTGCGTCAGCTGCACGTTGCCCTTCACGTTGTAGTCCTTACCGAACTGCACCGGAATATCCTCGCCGGGCTGACCCGCCAGGGCACCCGGAAGGATCTGCGTAGGCAGCGCCGGGAAATAGTCCAGCCCGCCGTTGGCCGACACCTGCGGCAGCCCCACGCTCTTGGTCTCCCGGATCATCTGGCTCGCGATCTGCTCATCATAGGATGCTTTTTTCACATCCTGATTGTTGCTTAAGGCATACTGGATACTCTCCTGTAGCGTCAGTTCCTTTACTCCGCCTGCACTTTGAACTTGTGCAAAGGCCGGAGAAAGCAACAGCGCCATCATGCCTGCAAGTATATATTTCTTAATCACGGTTTGTGTTTTAGTGTATGTAAGTTTATTAATCTCTGTTTAGTTCTGAATTTAGAGAACTAATTATTCAAAATTTTTACTTCCTGCTCTCTTCCCATTTCTGCAGGAGCTTAGGCAGCTCCTGGTGCATGTACTTCAGGAAGTCAGCCAGCTCCTGTATATCCTGGTTGTACTCTGGTGTTTCCCCGGTGCGCTCCGCCACCACCTCCCGCAGGGTAACCGACAGGTCTGTGATGGAGTCGATCTCCTTCAGCACCAGACTTCGCCATCTGTCCAGCTTCAGGCGGAAGTAGCGTTTCCGGTCGCCGCTGTAGGTGATGTAGTCCAGGCGGTTGAGGTGCTGCAGCAGGTTCAGGGCGTTGCTTGTGGCGCTTTTGCTGATGCCCAGCACTTCCCGGATCTCATCAAACGTAAGCTCCGGCCTATCGGAAACATAGAGCAAACCGATGATACGGCCGGCAACGGGCTGCATACCGGTCTTCTCCTGGAAAACCCCTATGCGCTCTATCAATTCCTGCTGTTTTTCGGTTAGCTTCATTTTAAGTCAATTTCTTTTCTGTTGTCTATCAGGTCAACAGTGCAAAGGTATGATTAGTTCTTTTGGTTCGCAAGTTTGAGAACCAAAATATTTTATCCTAATTTGCCGGCAAATATAGTGCTTTTCTGTTGCCCTTGGGTACTGTTTATCAAAAGCAGATAGGGAACACTGCCTCCGGGCCTGGTCAGGGCAAAAAGTGATCGGCGTGGTCTCCCCTTTTCTGGTCAGGGCGGAACTTTTTGTGCTCTGTTATAGATTGAGCCTTATCTTTGAAAGAGGAGCAAAGGCGAGTGCCGTAGCTCCGTAACAATAATTACACACTATGAATCATACCTATGAAGGCAAAGTAATGTGGTCTCACCTGGATGCCAACATGCACATGCGCCACTCTGCCTACGCTGATTTTGCCGCACAGGCACGTATTGAGGTGCTCGACAAGCTGGGGCTGGACTTAAAAGTGTTTCACCACCTGCACATCGGGCCTATCCTGTTCCGGGAAGAGTCGGTGTACCTGCGGGAGGTAAGTATAAACGAGAACCTGAAAGTGACCACGGAGCTCACCAAGAGCCGGCCTGACGGCTCCCGGTGGTCTATCCGCCACGAGATCTTCCGGGCAGACGGAGTGAAGGCAGCCGTAATAAACGTGGACGGCGCCTGGCTTGATACGCAGAAGCGTAAGCTGACGGCCCTGCCTGCGGAGCTGGCCGAGCAGTTTGCACACATCCCGAAGAGCAAGGATTATGAAGAGCTGGCGGCGTAAGCAGGCATCAGTTAAATAGGAGAGCCCCTGAAGTATAGCATTCCTACTTCAGGGGCTCTCCTGTAACTATCAAGCCCTAATGCGTAGCCAGTAAGGCATAAGCACCGACGCAGGTATTACTGTTGCAGGTGCGAAGCAGCACGCGGTATGAGCATTAGTTCTTTTTGCCTGCCATCAATGTAGCGGACTCCGTTGGGGGTGAGCACGGCCTGCTCTTCCAGCATCACCCGAATCTCTTTGTTGTTCCATTCCGGCAGGTTCACCTTCGCGTTCAGCTCTATGGCATAGGCCGTATTGTAGCGCAGGGGGTAGTCTCCTGTGCCGGGCACGCCCTGCTGCATATCCCACATGCCAATGGCCGGGCCGGCGCCGTGCCCGTGGTAGCCGATGGGGTGGGTATAGATGCTGGCCACTATCTTCTCTTTCTGGGCCTGCGCCAGTGCCTCCTTCAGCACCTGGTTCCCTGTTTTACCCTCGCTGAACCTGGAGGTGAGGATGTCCTGCAGGCGGTTGCCCGTGGCCAGTGCTTTTCTTAAATAGGCAGGCGCTTCTTTTTCACCGGGCTTCAGGACATAGGCCAGTTGCTGTACATCGGTATTCAAGCCCAGGTAGGTAATGCCCAGGTCTACGTGCAGCAGGTCGCCGGGCATGATCACTTCCACATCAGGACGTTGGGAAAACGAACGCTGCGAGTCTCCTGCTCCCGGGTTGGCACGCTGCAGGTCTACCGTCGGGTGGAACCAGGCCTCCAGCTTCAGCTCGGCAATGCGCTCGCGGTACCACCACACCACATCCTCTGTGGTGGTAGCACCCGGCTGAATCACTTTGTCAGAAAAGCCCTCTGCAATGATACTGTGCCCGATGCGGCTGATCTGCTCATATACATCCAGTTCACGGTCTGTGCGTGTCTGTAGCCAGTCCACGGCCAGGCGCTCTGCCGAGACCACCGCTTTTTTCTGATCGGCAGGCAGGTAATGCATCAGGCTGTCGTATTCGGCTTTGGTCAGGCCGTCGGCGTGTGCAAAAAGCGGGGAATAGTTCAGGCCGATCTTTTCAGGCTTACGCTCAGCGATCAACTGCACCAGCCTTCGCCACTGGTTCGGTTCCTGTTCGGGTGCCCAGGCTCCTTTCAGCATCTTGCCGATGTCGTAACGGGCAACGGCTATTTTCTCAACCCCTTTGGCCGGCCCCTGGTCATGGAAGAGCATGATGGTGCGGCGGCGTGCGGCCAGCCAGGTAGCAGGGAGCATGGTTTTGGCTACCGGGTCTTCGTTGTACTCTCTCGCCACGATCAGCCACATATCAATGCCCTCGCGGCGCATGAGGTCGGGGAGGAGCTTCTCCAGGCGATGTTGTAACAAGGCGTCTTCTACGGCTGCTCTCTCGCGCAGCGGCAGTATAGCCGGTATCTGTTGTGCAGTTGCAAGCTCAGGAGTGAGCAGTAAGAGCAGCAGGAGGTGTAAAAGTTTTTTCATGTACAAGGGGTAGGGGAGTGGAACATGTTAGGTCTAACAAAGATAGAAAGATACCTGACATGTGCCAGTGCGGGAAGTGATTTGCTTTCCCCTATGCCCTATCCTCTCTATTGATCCCCCCACCCCGGCCCTCTCCCCAACTGGAGGCGAGGGAGTACACCTAAAAGGATTCGCCGCGCCAAAAAGACACCGCCCTCTGGCCTTTTCTGATAGCGAAAGGCCAGAGGGCGGTTAAAGATGTTTCAACGGTGCTTACTGCACCTGTGTAACTGCACGGTAGGCGTTTACTCTGCCGTGGCCATAGAAAGGGTCGCGACCAGGTTTGCCCAAGTCATCAGCAGAGGCGCGAAGTGCAGCTGCTACTCTGGTTGGGTCCATCTGCCCACCATTCTGCCCAATGATCAGCGCAGCTACACCGGCCGCGTGCGGCGATGCCATGCTTGTACCGGCAGACCAGGTGTATCTGCTACCGCTGGCGCTTGGGTTTCGGGTGCTAAGCACCATGTCTAACGCCCATACATATTGCATCACACCATGTACCACTACAATCTCATTTGTCGGGTACATATAATCACCTCCCGGGGCGGCGAAGGCCACGTCAGCCGTACCGTAGTTAGAGTAAGACGCCATTCTGTCCAGGTTGGCGTTCAACATGTCGTTTGCCCAACCCATTGGTCCGGTTGCGGATATGGAGATCACGTTTAGAGAGCCGGAAGGAACGTGGACTAAGGATTTGTCCTTGTTGCCATTGTTCGCATCGTTACCTGCTGAGGCAATAACAGTGGCTCCTTTTCGCGTAGCGTAGGTAGTTACCCTGTTCAGGGCTATCAGTAGCTCCTGTGTGGCTTTGGTGTCGTTCACCCAGTAATCATCCGATGGGTCATCAGGCGTGCCATTGTCGAGCAGGTACCTGCCGTTGCGCGGTAGTGACGCTCCCAGACTCATGTTGATTACGTCGGCCCCCTCGTTGGCGGCATGCACGATGCCCTGCATGATCCAGCCGAAGGCTCCGGAACCGGAGTCGCGCAATACCTTCACCAGGATAAGCGTAGCCTCCGGTGCCACTCCCACTACCCCAATTGCGTTATCTGCGGCGGCAATAGTACCGGCTACGTGGGTACCATGGCTAAAGCTGGTTCCGTTAAACTCCTTAGGCTCTCCAGCTACAAAGGACGCGCTGGCACGTACATCAATGTTCGGAGCCAGGTCCGGGTGAGCAAAGTCAAAACCGCTGTCGAGCACTGCTACCCGAACACCCTTGCCACGGGCACCTGTATTCCAGGCGGCAGGTGCCTGTATAGCGGTGTGGCCCCACTGTAATGGAAACAGCGGGTCGTTGTCGCCGCTGCTTGGCGGGTTCACGTTGGCCTCATCGGTCAGCTCCAGTGTTCTGATCTTATCGGGGTTGTACCATTGTACTTCCAGGTCGCGGACCACAGAGCGCACGCCGTTGATCTTACTCGCTTTGGCAGCAAAATCTGGGTCGTCTGAGCTAACAGTGGCAACGCCAGCCTCCGTTAATAGACTCGTTACATTGCCTTTCAGCGATCTGAGTTCCCTGTCAATGCCTGCAGGAAGGGCATCACCCGAGGCGATTACGATGTAGTGGTTAGCCCGCATGGTCACGCCTGGTTTGCCTGATGCATCGGCTGCGGCACTCACCGCACTGCCGGAAAGCGATGCCGCCGGAGACATATCTTCGTCAGGGTTGCAGCCGAACAAACCAACTAGGGCAAAAAGGCAAGGATAGATTAATTTAGGTGTAATTGTGCTGTTAGCCATAAAAATATTGGTTAAGGTGAAATAATAAAAATCACATTGCTAGGAGAGAACCAGCATTTTAAAACTGCCTGCTCAGGATGATCACGAACGATGACAAGTAATACGCCGTTATTGGACTATAGATGTATATGGTTTGACTTTTAGTCGCGTTTTGGTGGTGGGAGTGTTTATATTATCCGTAGACGGAGTAGTAGAAGCAGTGAGCAAAGGAAGGTGCAATGAGTAAATAAATATTTATATATTTTAATTGTGTTCATATTTTGGGTATCAGGTAATTACTGTTTGTCCTGGCAAACATTGCTATAATGTGCGGATGTCAGAGGTGTGTAAAAATTATTCAATTATAGCCTGTGTTATTGTAGGTGTTGATTCAGAACGTGCTGTGCTAAAACATTGAACTGCTTGACGGACGTTTCGGCCCTCCCCACAACTGGGGGGAGGGAGTGCTCTCCTCCTCCCGGTGGGAGGGAGTTGGAAGGAGGGGCAATATCCTGATCTTTTGCTTAAAAAGGCACGTGTAGCACATGGTCATAGTCTTGCCTTGCACACTGCGTGATAGGGCTAGCCCTCAGAGAGCGGATGAAAGCTGCATTTGTGTACAGTCATGGCACTGTTTTACCAGGTCAGATAGTTGAACATTCAAAATAACTAATTTATACTTCATAATTGATTCCTATCTTGCTGTAGCAAACAGACAGCCTTGTAAGAGCTGCAGACACTGTGAAGCCGCTGAAGGCTGCCTGTGAGTAAAATATGGGATGAGCGCGACTCACCTGCTTCCAGGTAATTGCACACCCAAACCACTTATACCAAGCCGATCATAGACTCAGAAACAACCGAGCAAACCTATACCTATGGTACGCACGGCTACCCCGTCACCAAACCCGTGAAACGTCCTAACTCAGAAAGCTCAAAAAGCACGCTTACCTACAGTTGCCAATAGGGCTAGCTGCTATGATGCTGTGCAGCAATATGTGCCTGC
>JAJLKL010000002.1:0-20887 GCA_033838975.1 Hymenobacteraceae bacterium
AATTTGCGGGCTGTTCTATACCTGTTTTTATACCTTAGCTTACATGCAGCACCGGCATTTCATTTTGCACAAGCCTTATGGCTACATTAGCCAGTTCGTCACCGACAAGAAAAAGAAGAAGCTGCTCGGCGACCTGCACGACTTCCCGGCCGGCACCATGGCCATCGGCAGGTTGGATGAGGCCAGCGAGGGTTTGCTCCTGCTCACCACCGACGGTAAGATGAGCGAAAAGGTCCGCAGCAGGCATGTTGAGAAGGAGTACTATGCACAGGTAGATGGTCTGATAACCGACGAAGCCATCGCTCAAATGCAGGGGGGCGTCGCTATTGGTTTGTATGGTGAGCAGTACGGCACACGCCCCTGTACTGCGTTCCGGTTAGACACTGCACCGGACTTCCCCGAGCGCAGCCGCCGCATCCGCGACGACCGCCACGGCCCTACCAGTTGGGTGTCCATCACGATATCGGAGGGCAAAAACCGACAGGTTCGCAAAATGACCGCCGCCGTAGGTTTTCCGACGCTGCGGTTGGTGCGTGTGCGGATTGGCAATATGCACTTGCAGGAGTTTGTACCTGGCATTGTGTCGGAAGTGGAAAACTTTGATTTAGGATGAAGCTATACCTGATTTTTCAGCAATTTTAAACCAATGAGTATTAAGCGAGTCTGAGTATCGAATGAAGCATATATTACCAACCATTAATTAACCTATTCTATACCTTAACCTAACCATGAAGAAAAACCCTATTCGTATTCTGGCGCTGGCGTTGATGCTATCCGGTAGCGTGGGCCACGCAGCCTTAGCCCAGCGTCCACAACAGCAGCAACAGACTCAGAAACAAGACCCTGTCATCGAGAAAATCATCAAGATGGCGACCGAAAACTCACAGTTGGAGAAATTGGGGCACGAGCTGATGGACGGTGTTGGACCACGCCTGGTAGGCACACCTCAGATGAAAGAGGCCGCTGACTGGGCTGTAAGCAAATATAAAAGCTGGGGCATTGACGCCCGTATCGAAAACTATGGCGAATGGCGTGGCTGGGAGCGTGGTATTACACACATCGATATGGTACACCCTCGTGTGAAAACACTGGAAGGTATGCAGTTGGCCTGGAGCCCGGCCACTCCTTCGAAAGGCGTGACAGCTGAGGTAATTACAATGCCTGAGTTCGCTGATTCACTCGCTTTTAAGCGTTGGCTGCCAAGCGTGAAAGGCAAGTTTGTGATGATATCGATGAACCAGCCGAGCGGCCGTCCGGAGTATAACTGGAAAGAGTTCGCTACGGAGGAGTCTTTCGAGAAAATGAAGAAGGAACGTGATGCGCAGAACGAGGCATACCGCAAGCGCATTGCTGCCACAGGCAAGAACGCCCGTACCTTACCGGTTGCCCTGGAGCAGGCCGGTGCCGCAGGCATCGTGATGTCGAACTGGTCGAGCGGTTTCGGCGTGAACAAGATCTTCAGTGCCTATACCAAGAAAATACCGACGGTAGATATCGCGTTGGAAGACTACGGCATGCTATACCGTCTGGCAGAGAACGGCAGCAAGCCGAAAATCAAGGTAGTGGCTGATTCGAAGCACGCCAAGAACCCGGTTCCGACTTTCAACACCATCGCTGAGATCAAGGGCTCTGAGAAGCCGGACGAGTATGTGATCCTGTCGGCTCACTTCGACTCATGGGATGGCGGCACGGGTGCCACCGACAACGGCACAGGCACTATCCTGATGATGGAGGTTATGCGCATTCTGAAGGAGGTATATCCGAATCCGAAGCGTACTATTCTGGTGGGTCACTGGGGAAGCGAAGAGCAGGGCCTGAACGGTTCACGCGCTTTCGTAGCCGATCATCCGGAAATCGTGAAGAACACACAGGCCGTTTTCAACCAGGACAACGGTACCGGCCGTGTGGCGAACATCTCAGGCCAGGGCTTCCTGCATGCGTATGACTACATGGGCCGCTGGCTGAACGCCGTGCCGCGCGAGATCACCAAAGACATCCAGACGTCGTACCCAGGTTTCCCGGGCGGTGGCGGATCTGACCATGCCTCTTTTATACCTCACAATGTACCTGCCTTCATGCTGAGCTCTCTGAGCTGGTCTTACGGTAACTATACCTGGCACACCAACCGCGACACGTACGACAAGATCGTGTTCGACGACGTGCGCAGCAACGTGATTTTGACAGCTATTCTGGCGTACATGGCCAGCGAAGAGTCGGAAATGGTATCGCGTGAGCGCAGTGTACTGCCTGTAAACCCACGCACCGGCGAAAAAGCGACATGGCCAGAGGCGAGACCTGCTAACCGCAAAGGTGGCCTGGACTAAGCAATTCTATACCTGAAGCTCAGGTAAGCAACCATAAACAGCCGCTGTGGGTCTTCCTGCAGCGGCTGTTTTGCTTTGATGCTCTTTTGTTCCACTCTAGCTTACTCTCAACGCTCCGGCCAGAAATCGAGTAAATATGAATGAGGGGCTCATACTAAAATCATTAAAAACTAAGACTTGCGGGGCAAGATAAAATGTAAGACAAATTATGATTGGCAAATCGACATACCAGGCAGCGCATGCAGTAGCGAGGCAAATGGAGGAGCATTTCGCCAACCAGATTGAGGAGGCACGTGCGCGGGGAGACAACAACGTAGCCAATGCACCCAAAGCCGATGTAATAGAGGCCATGATAGATGCCGCTTTCTGGACTAGTCTCAGGCGTGAGGAAGGGCAATCGCCCAGGATATCTCTCGCATTTTTACCACCTGAACAGGCAAAACAGCCCCTCCTTTTTGAACATCACCTCACGTTAACTCCCAATGTGCTGACAAAGCTTGGACCGGGGGTTGAGCGTCCAGGAATCCACCTGGGGGTTTGGTATGAGGGTGAGTATCTTCATATCTGGGGTACGACGCGCACTATACCAAATTTCTGCTTTGTGCTGGATGTGTCAGAGCCTGGCCTGTTGGTTATCAAACACAGGCGCCAGGATGGGTTTGGCAAATTCGTGAACGTGGCTGTGCTCATGGGCGACCAGGTAAAAATTGTGAAAGAGCAGGGCACGCAGCTACCCGACTGCCCCGACCTGCTGAGCTCCCTGCTAGATTTTACGACGCTTAGTGCCTGGAATAAATCTCCGAACATACTGGTGCAGCTGGCTGTGTCTATGCGTGCGCACAAAAGGGGCGGCATTTTGCTGGTCGTGCCTGCGGGTACGGAAGAGTGGCGTCAATCCATTCGACACCCAATGAAGTATTCGGTCGGGCCTGCCTTCTGCGAACTTTCAGAACTGATTCAACGGGATAAAACAGAACAGGGCAATAGCTGGCAGGATGAAGTGAACCGGGCTGTAGAGGCATTGGCTGGCTTAACAGCGGTGGACGGTGCCACCATCATCAGCGACAAGTATGAGCTGTTTGGGTTCGGAGCGAAAATAAGACGCCGGGGAGGATACCCTTTAGTCGAAAACATGATCGTATCGGAGCCGGTTGTCGGCGGTGACGCGATAGTCGACCATCCGGCGCTGAGCGGGGGCACACGACATCTATCTTCAGCCCAGTTTGTGCATGACCAGCACAATTCCATTGCCCTGGTGGCCTCCCAGGACGGAAGGTTCACCATTTTCAGTTGGTCTGCCTGCGAAAGCATGGTACTGGCCCATCGCATTGATACTCTGCTGCTGTAGTTGGAGGTTAAATTTCCTACCTTTGCAGGAAACCCACATCTCTGCTTTATGCCCCACTCCTTTACCGCCATCGACTTCGAAACAGCCCAGGGAAAGCGCTGGAGCATTTGCCAGGTCGGCCTGGTCCGCATCGAAAACGGCCAGATCACCGATAAGATCAACAAACTGGTTCGTCCACCGGACAATATATACTTCTACCGCAACATTGAAATTCCCGGTATCAGACCACAGGACACCTGCAATGCCCCAACTTTCGATGCGGTTTGGCACGAACTGAAACCTTACATAGAACAACAGACAGTAGTGGCGCATAACGGTGCATTTGACTTCAGCTGTCTGCGCCATACCCTGGACTATTACCGCATGGAGCAACCTTCCTACCAGCAGCAGTGCACCCTCAAGATCTACAAGAAAGACCTGGCCACTCTCTGCCGGGAGCACCGGATACAGCTCAACCACCACGATGCCCTGTCAGATGCACTGGCCTGCGCCGAGCTATACCTGCGTGCATTGAGAAATTAAGAGGCGCAGGTATAGGTATCATTGCACGCTAAATCACACCTTGATCTAAGCTAAACAGTGGATTCAGGAATGATTATTGCACGATTTTATGTTCTAATAGAAGGTTACACCTAAAAAGGAGGGACTTATGAATCGCAATAATCTTATTATTTTCAAATACGTTTTGCCTGTTCTGTTGCTGGCATTTGTGGCTTTGGCTTTTGTCAGTCCGCAATCTGACCTGCTGAAGGATCTAAAGGCCAACCTGTCCATCTGGCGCAACCAGTACGCACCTGAGAAAATATACCTGCATCTGGACAAACCACATTACACGCCAGGTCAGCAAATCTGGCTGAAAGGCTATGTGGTTAATGGTGCCAGTCTGCAACCTGTTGCAAAAAGCGGTGTGCTGTACGTGGATTTGCTGAACGCCAAGATGGAAGCTGTTCAACGCTTGAAACTGAAGGCTGTAAATGGCAAAGCAGTCGGCGATATCGTGCTGCCTTACAACCTGCCCGCAGGAACCTATACCCTGACTGCCTATACCCAATGGATGCGCAATTTTGGGGAAGAGAATTTCTTCCGGCGGGAGATCAGTATTATTGGTGAAGAGATTGCCAAAGCGGAGAAAACAACCGGTAAAATCGATTTCCAGTTTTTTCCGGAAGGGGGCGACCTGGTACAAGGGCTCAGTAGCCGCGTAGCCTTTAAAGCCACCAATCCGGATGGGACGGGGGCATCTGTGAAAGGCGCCGTTTATGACAGCCAGAACCGCAAACTGCTCGACTTCCAGGACACACACTTAGGTATGGGAGCCTTCGAGTTGCAGCCACAACAAGGGCAACGCTACCAGGCCAGAGTTACTTACAAAGACGGCAGCACAGCAACGTATCAGCTTCCGGAGGCAAAAACGACCGGCTATGTGCTGAGGATTGATGAAACCGCCAACCCAGACAGGTTGACCCTAACTGTAACAAGCAACGTATCCGGCAGGCAATCGCTGTTGCTGACCGGAATCAGCCGCGATGCATTGCAGTATTCTCAAAACATGACGCTGCAACCAGGTCAGACATTTAGCAAGCAAGTCTCCAAAGCAGAATTCCCGACCGGTATCGCCCGCTTCAACCTCGCCAAAGACAATGGAGAGCCGCTGGCAGAGCGCCTTGTCTTTATCGACAACCAGGATAACCTGAACATTGCCTTGTCGACGGATAAGAAAACCTACTCAGGGAGGGAGCAGGTAACCATGCAGGTACTTGCCCGTGATAAGCAGGGCAAGCCCGTGTCAACCGACTTTTCGCTGGCTATTACCGATGACCAACTCGTGACTCCGGACCAGCAAGGACTCACAATCAACGCTTATCTGCTGCTGACCTCTGATCTGCGTGGGTACATAGAGCAACCAGGCTACTATTTTGAGAGCCAGGACACAGACCGCAAAAAGGCCCTCTCCTACCTGCTCATGACGCAGGGTTGGCGAAAGTTTTCTTGGCAACAAGCAGTCGATGGTGATTTCCCCGAAATTAAATACAAACATGAAGCAGACCTGGCAATTCGTGGGCAATTAGTGACAGACAAAGGCAAGCCAGTGAAAGGCGGTGAGGCGCTCCTATACCTGAAAGGCCAGCACAATGCTTTTATCACCACAGAAACGGACAAAGACGGCTCATTTGCTTTTAGAGGATTTGACTTCACCGGGCCGGTAGATATGGTTGTGCAGGGCACAGACGCCAGGGGAAAGCGCAAGCACCTGAATGTGAAGATGGCCGAGGACGCATACCTGCCAAAGCTGCAAGCTATACCTGCCCCGCGCACCTCAGATCTTACGGCCAGCACCAGTCGCGATTTTGTGACCGCCAGCAAGATAGAAATGGCCTCAGCAGATGAGGTAAACAGCAGCCTTACACTGAAGGGCATCTTGCTGAAAGATGTGGTTGTCAAAGGGGAGGCAGATATGGTGATGCCATTTAAACTGCACCAACGAGCGGATGCCGTAGTGGATATGAGGGAAGTTCCGGTCGCTCCGTCAGGCAACGTTCTGGAAGTCCTGCAGGGACGGGTAGCTGGCCTGCGAATTTTCCGATCCGGACAAAATGATTTCCATGCTCGTATACGCGGCAGCCAGCAGCCACCGCTATACCTGCTCGATGGATTGCCTATACCTGAAAATGCAATGTCGCAGCTTAACCAGTTCGACATAGGCCGTATCGAGATTCTGAAAAACCCTGCCGCTGCCGGAGTATACGGTGGTCGCGCATCTGGCGGTGTTATCGCCCTCTTCTCCCGCCGGGGCGGCGAAGAGGTAGCAGAGGTACAGCCGGGCAAGTACATTATCATTCACCGGGCACAAGGTTTCAACAAAGTTCGGGAGTTTTATAGTCCGCAGTACGATGGCACCACACCGGCCAGCAAAGAGCCAGACCTGCGCACTACGCTGTACTGGAACCCAAGCGTGCAGACAGACGCCGAGGGCAAAGCAACCATCACCTTCTACGTAGCCGACCGCAATACGACTTATAGGGCTATTGCAGAGGGAATATCCGATGCAGGAAAGCCCGGAAGAGGAGAAATGACGTTTGAGGTGAGTCTGGGAAGGGCGAACCCGTAATTTATTTCAACCAAATGATAAAACCCGGCCGCTTTTACAGTGGCCGGGTTTTATTACGTATTGCTATCACCTAGCCCGAGTCGGAGATCTTGAATTTGCCCGGTAGCTCAGCGCCAGCTGCGATTATCCTAAGTTCACTTCCTTTTTGCCATACCTCTTTCTTGCATCCAGAATCTGGCCGATGTTCATTTTGGCCCAGTCAGCCAGTTCCAGCAACTGCTGTAGCAGGCCCAGGCCCAGCGGTGTGAGGCTATACTCTACCCGGGGCGGGATTTCAGGGTATACGGTCCTGTTCACCAGTCCATCTTCTTCCAACGATCGCAATGTAACTGTCAGCATGCGCTGCGACACGCCTGCAATCAGGCCCTTTAGCTCATTAAACCTGAGTTTCTCCTCCTTGCCTAATATCAGGATCGTGTAAATAGACCACTTATCTCCAAAGCGGGCCATGATGTCCTTGATCGGGCAACACTGATCAGGTTTTACCTCAACACACAAAACTTTATCAATCTTTTCTCTGACTTTAAGTTGCTGGTTTTCAACATTAGTTACTCCCATGATACTTAGTGCTGTTGGTGTGCCTTCTTGACAGACTCAAAAGTAATAAATAATTTTGAGTTACTAAAAGTAACTAAGTTATGAAACGTTACTGTAATCTTAATTGTTGTATAGACATGAATCTAATAGAATCTTTGGAATGGCGCTATGCGTCGAAGCGAATGAATGGCCAGCGTGTGCCATCAGATAAAATGGAAAGAATACTGGAAGCGATCCGCCTGGCTCCTTCGTCCATGGGTCTGCAGCCCTATACCGTACTGGTGATCGAGGACGAGGAACTGAAAAAGCAAATCAGGCCGATCGCCATGAACCAGCCGCAGATTGAGGAAAGCTCTCACCTACTGGTATTTGCCGCCTGGGACGATATAAATCCGGCTCACATTGAGGAGTACATCCGGCACACGGCGGAAGTACGTAACATGCCAGCCGAGCAGTTGCAGGATTTTAAAAACACCCTGCTAGGTATAGCCGAACGTAACACGCAGGAGCAGAATTTCAATTGGGCTGCCCGCCAGGCTTACATTGCTTTTGGTGTTGGATTGGTAGCCGCTGCCACCGAACAGGTAGACGCCACTCCGATGGAGGGTTTTGACGCCGCCGCGCTCGATAAGCTGCTAAAACTAAACGAGAACGGATTGCGCAGCGTAACGCTTCTGCCGCTTGGCTACCGCGACACAGAGAATGACTGGCTGGCTGCCCTGCCGAAAGTGAGAAGACAGAAAGAAAAATTCTTTATCGAAGCCTAAGCTAATTGTAGAATTTACAGCCGACAGCTGCCCGTATTGGATCGCTGTCGGCTTACGCTTTTAAAGAAACAATCATGACAAAACAAAAAATAAAAATAGACATATTCTCCGATATCAACTGCCCGTGGTGCTATGTGGGCGAGCGCCGTCTCGACAAAGCCCTGCAGCAGGTATCGGACCAGTACGAAGCGGAGATCAGCTTCAAAGCCTTCGAGCTTAACCCCAACATCCCACAGGGTGGCATGAGCCGGCTGGATTATTTTAAAGGCAATTACGGCGAACAGATCCTGGCTCAGGTACCTGCCATGGACAAGCGTATGACGGAGTCGGGTGCTGAGGAAGGTATACGGTTTAACTTTTCGGATGAGATGACGGTGAACAACACCTTCAACGGCCACCGCCTGATCTGGCTGGCTGAACAGTATGGAGTGCAGCATGAAGTAGCCAACGCCTTGTTCAAAGCTTATTTCACCGAGGGACGCAACATGAACGACCTGTCCGTGCTCAAGGAAATAGGTATAGCACAAGGTATACCGGCAGAGCGACTGGAAGGCTTTTTCGAAGGCGAGGAAGGTAAGCAAGAAGTGCGTGAGATGGAGGCCTTCGCACAGTCGGCAGGTATAACCGGCGTGCCGGCTTTCGTTATCAACGATAAGTTCCTGGTGAGCGGCGCACAGCCAGCTGAGACTTTTCTGAATGTGTTTCAGCAAATAGCCCCTGCTTTACAGAAACTGGACGTAGAAGGAAACAGTTGCGGTGTGGACGGCATTTGCTAGGCGCACTTCAGCTTATACCTACAACCGTTGATCTCAAACTTAATTTAAGAATGGAAAGTAACAGCAAGAAGCTAAGCGATATCAAATTATCCGTACTGGACCTGGTGCCGATTCGGGCCGGAAAGTCCATTGCCGATTCGTTTGAGCACAGCCTGGAGTTGGCCCGGCACGTAGAAAATTTGGGCTATACCCGTTACTGGTTGGCCGAGCACCACAACATGCCCGGTATAGCAAGTTCGGCCACGGCTGTGCTGATCGGACACATTGCAGGCGGCACTTCTTCTATCCGGGTAGGATCTGGCGGAATCATGTTGCCTAACCATGCGCCACTTATCGTGGCAGAGCAATTCGGCACACTGGAGAGCCTCTACCCCGGCCGCATCGACCTGGGTCTGGGTCGTGCGCCTGGCACCGACCAGGTAACCGCTTACGCCCTGCGACGCGATATGCAGGGCAACGTAGAGGATTTCCCGAACAATGTGGTGGAGCTGCGCCAATACCTGAGCGCCGAAAACAGCAGTGCAAAGGTGAGGGCTATACCTGGCGAGGGACTGGCTATACCTGTCTGGATTCTGGGTTCAAGTACTTTTGGGGCGCAGCTGGCAGGTATGATGGGGCTTCCTTACGCATTCGCAAGCCACTTCGCCCCGGCTGCTCTGCAAATGGCGCTCAAGGTATACCGCGACAGCTTCACCCCCTCCGATCAGTTGCAGGAACCCTATGCGATGGCCTGCGTGAACGTGATTGCCGCAGACTCAGATGGAGAAGCAAACCATTTGGCAACTTCCCTTTACCAGTCGTTCTTGAATGTGATTAAAGGCAAGGCACTGCCAATGCAACCGCCCGTGGAGAGCATGGAAGACCGTTGGAGCCTACAGGAGGAATATGCCGTGAAGCAGATGCTGCGCTATACCTTTGTCGGCAGTTCTAAAACCATACAGGAAGAGTTGCAGGCTTTCCTTGATGAGACTCAAGTGGATGAGATCATGGTGTCAACGGGTATTTACGATCCTGCTGCCCGATTGCGATCCTATGAGTTACTGGCCGAAGTCAGCACAACAGCCACAAAATAGGTTCTGCCCTGTTACAAACCGTTTTCACTAAGTTTTGAATAAACAAGCAGAGAGGCGTGGGCTTATTTCCACCGCCTCTCTGCTTGTTTATTCCTTTACGTCTCCACATGACCAACCATCTCCTGGCGCTCACGAAAATTGGCAGTGCGTTCCCTCCTATTCTATGTCTTTCTCTTACTTCCGTCCGTACATTATTAGTCAAGCAAATTGTAATGGATCAAAAGGCTTCCAAGAGCATGAAAGACTCTGCGGAAAATGGAAACGCATGCTATGATTGAGCAAATACAGGCATTAAAAAGAGTGAAAGATGGATACAGAGAATAATAACAAAGCTTCGTTTATTGAGCAATTGGCCCAGCGATTGGGATTATCTGCAAAGGCAGCCACCATATACGGCGAACCGGTAGAACGCGACGGCGTAACGGTTATACCTGCTGCGAAAGCCATGTATGGCTTCGGCGGGGGCGCAGGCTCGAAAGCCGGGGAGGAAGGCACCGGCGGCGGCGGCGGTGTGGCCGTTAAGCCAGTAGGCTACATCGAGATAAAAGACGGCAACACGAAATTCAAGTCCATCCCAGACCCGGAAAGGGTAATCAAGATAATCGGTGTTGGAGGTGTTATTGCGTTTATGCTGATGAAAAGTATAGACAAGCTGGTAAACCGCTAATTGCCGGTTACATTTGGGCCAATAACAATCGATAAGGTCACAAGTTATTGATCCGCTTTGCTGCGTGGCGGGTTGATCATAATATGGGCACCGTGCGTACCGGGATACATGATCCAGGGCATGGCGGATGCGCCGGCATCCGGTTTCAGCGGCAGGCCGGTGCTTTCGGCCGTTGCCCAAGGTATGTACACCACGTAACGCAAATAGCCGTTTTTCACTTCCCCCGTTTTCGTGTCCATGTCTTCCTCAGCAGCACTGTACACAAACAGCGAAGTAGGTTGCTTGGGCATCTTCAGCTTGCCGCTTTTGGCTTCTTTCTCCCGCGTCTCGAAAATCTGATCGCTGCTTACCCCGGCTTTTCGTAACTCCCTTCCGCGTGCCATGAAAGGCTCCAGATCCTGATGGTAACAGGACACCGAGAACCCTTTTTGCTTAGGATCATCGGCCAGGCAGATTAGCTCATTGGTGCCTTTGCGCAAAGTCACCAACTCCCCTTTCTGGTTATACCCCATTACAGTGGCTCCATCCCGTTTATCAGCCGGGGCAGCCAGCACGGCAGATTTTATTTGGGCTTCGGAAGAAGGTACAGTACCCTGCGCCTGTACATTATACCCTGCAACGAAAACGAGTAGAAGCGTAAGTATCTTTTTCATGGATCACTGATTATGGCTGTTGAAAATACCGGATTGGGGTCTTTTAACTGAATATCCTCCTTTACGTCACTTATTCGGAAAAAGCCGTCCTGATTACCCATTTATACCTGCCTGTCAAGCAGATACCCTCATGCATCTATACCTGATGTCTCAACCCGAGCGGCAAAATGGCTTCCATATACCTGAAGTTGAATATTAGAACTTGTAATAATTTTATATTAACTTAACGCTATAAACCATTTGCCCCGCTCCCATGGCTGAACCCAACTACCGGCTACAATACTACATGTTCCTGCTGAGCAAACATTTCCGCAAGATCTTGCTCGGATTGATTTTACTGATCCTCATTTTCACCTCTGTGAAAACTGTTGGACCCGAAGAAGAGGGCGTGGTGATGTACGTGGGGCACTATGACCGCACTGTTCAGCCCGGCCTTAACTTCATTCTGCCCTTCGGCATCGAAGAAATGAAAAAGATTCCGGTGCAGCGACAGCTCAAGCAGGAGTTCGGTTTCAGAACGGTGGAGGCAGGTAGAAACACCCAGTACTCTAAAGCGGACTTCAACGACGAATCGCTAATGCTGACCGGTGACCTGAACCTGGCCAATGTGGAATGGGTCGTGCAATACCGAATTGTTAACTCTTACAATTACCTGTTCAAGGTGCGGGATGCCGAAAAGGCCCTCCGCGATATGTCCGAAGCCGCCATGCGCAAAGTGGTAGGGGACCGCACCGTGAATGAAGTGCTCACGGTAGGCCGTCAGGAAGTTGCAACCAGCATGGAAGTACTTTTGCAGCGGTTGTGTGACGAGTACGAAAACGGCATCCGCATCGACCAGGTTGTGCTGCAGGACGTGAATCCGCCGGAGCCTGTAAAACCTTCTTTCAACGCCGTCAACCAGGCGCAACAGGAGCGCGAAACACTCATCAACCAGGCAGAGTCAGAGTATAACCGCATCATTCCGCGCGCACGTGGTGAGGCAGATGAGACAATCCAGTTGGCAGAAGCCTATGCCCTCACGCGTGTGAACGTGGCAACCGGTGAGGCCGCACGCTTCAACTCGCTATTCGAAGCCTATGTCAAAGCGCCGGAAGTAACCAAGAAACGTCTATACCTGGAAACCATGGAACGTATCCTGCCCAAGATCGGCGGCAAGGTCATCGTGGATGAAAAGGGCAACAATGTCCTTCCTTTGTTAAACCTGAATCAGACTGAAAAGAAATAGCCCGTGAAAACCAGAAACATACTTTCGCTTATAGTTGCCGTTCTCCTGCTCACACTGGCCTTTACCAGCATATTCGTTCTAGACGAAACGCAGCAGGCCATCGTGACGCAGTTCGGTAAGCCTGTCGGGGAGCCGCGCACACAACCCGGCCTGCACTTCAAAATACCCATCATCCAGAAGGTGCAGTTCTTCGACAAGCGCTACCTGGAGTGGGACGGTGACTCCAACCAGGTACCGACCAAAGACAAGAAGTTTATTTTCGTAGACACCTACGCCCGCTGGCAAATCACCAACCCCCTGCAGTTCTTCATCCGACTCCGCGACGAGCGCTCCGGACAATCCCGTCTCGACGATATCCTGGACGGTGAGACCAGAAACGCCATTGCCAGCCACGATCTGTTGGATATTGTACGATCCACCAACCGCGACCCGGAAGTAGCCGAGGATTTTATGGAAGATCTAGACAATCTGGATGACATAACCGTGGGACGCGACAAGATAGAAGCCTTGATCCTGAAACGCGCCAACCAGCGTACCTCCGACCTGGGTGTGCAGATCCTGGATTTCCGTTTCAAGCGCATGAACTACGTGGATGAGGTACGCAACCGGGTATACGACCGAATGATAAGTGAGCGAAACCGAATCGCGGACCAGTTCCGGTCCGAAGGTCAGGGGGAGGCGCGCAAGATACAGGGTAACAAGGAGCGCGACCTGGCCAAGATTCAGTCTGAGGCCACCCGTGAGGCCGAAATGATCCGTGGTAAGGCCGATGCCCAGGCTACTTCCATCTACGCCAGCGCCTATAACCGCAATGCACAGGCCCGGGAGCTTTACAGCTTCCTTCGCTCTATGGAGACGCTGGAAAAATCATTTGACGAAAAGACGAACGTGGTGTTGTCGACCGATTCGGAGCTTTACAAATACCTGAAGAAGGCGAATTAAAACAACGACAACTGCTCACCGGCCGGTGAAATATCTGAGACGGTGAGCGTGCGGCCAAAGATTGCTCCCTGGCATCTGATGTTATACACTGGCGTCTCTTCAAAGCGTGAGGCCACCACTACTTCTGTCCCATCTGCACAGACATCAAAGAGGCTTTTCACATGCTTCGGACAGTTGTTGTCTTTGGAGAGGTGCGACAGGAACACATGGCTCATGAAGGCAGGCTTGTGCGCCACAAACAGCTCCAGCGCCTGCTTATTGGAAAGATGCCCGTGGTTGCCACTGATACGACGCTTCAGGTAGTACGGATAGAAACTCTGTTCCAGCATCCCCTCGTCGTAATTCGTCTCCAGAAAGGCCGCGTGGCACTGCTGGAAATGCCGGATCACGTGATCGCAGGGAGCACCGATGTCGGTGAACACACCGATCTTCACGCCATTGCCCTCCACGACAAAGCTGTGCGGGTCTGCTGCGTCATGAAACTTCGGGAAACCTGTAACTGACAAAGCCCCGACCTGCACCGGTACATATCCTGTGAATGAGAGTACCTCGACCCCACTCAGGTCCATTCGCGAACGGTATAGGGTGTCGGTTGTTATGTAGACGGGTAATTTGTACTTGCGGGCCAGCACTGGTATACCTTTGATATGATCGGAGTGCTCGTGCGACACGAAAATAGCCTTCACCAGACGCATACTCAGCCCAAGGCGCTGCATGCGGCGTTCGGTTTCGCGGCAGGAAATGCCCACATCCACCAGCACGGCTTCGTGCTCGTTGCCGATGTAATAACAGTTCCCGTTGCTGCCGGAATTTAAAGAGGTGATGGCTAGTGGCATAGAGAGACAAAGGTCGGAGTTTTACAGGGATAATTCAATGTGTAAAACCATGGAAATTATTTTTACTCATACCCCAACCCATTTTGCCCAAAAGAATTTCCCTACACGACAAAACTCCCATATCATGGATAGTATTGCCTAAAAACTTTGCTTTTCTGGTACAAAAAACTTTATCGCGCAAAGCACCGGGTATAGAATAATACTTATATTTAAGGTATAAGAGTAAACCATATCCACCTTTTCATGAAACAACTTTACCCTGAAAGTCCTCAGTGTATACCTGCTGGCTATACACTTCCCCCGTCATCCTACAAATGCCAGGTGGTGTATGTGCTGCTGGCGATGTTAGTCTTCCTGGTGCTATACCTCGCCATGGTGGCTGCAGCCGGTTACCTGCTGTACCTGGCCATTATGTACCCCATGGACACTATCAACCGCTGGACCATTCTGCTGAAGCTGGGTGCCATAGGTATGGCCGGTATGCTGTTTGGTTTCATGCTGAAGTTTCTCTTCAAAAAGCACGAAACCAACAACCCGCTGAACGTCGAGATAACAGAGGATGAACACCCGCAGCTGTTTGCTTTTATTCGTCAACTTTGCGCCGAAACCAATGCGCCCCTTCCCCATAAGGTATATGTCAACCACGAGATAAACGCCTGCGTGTTTTACAACAGTACCATCCTGAGCCTTTTCCTGCCGGTGAAAAAGAACCTGCTGATTGGCCTGGGGCTGGTCAACTCGATCAACCTGACGGAGTTTAAGGCGGTGCTGGCGCACGAGTTCGGTCACTTTTCGCAGAGCAGCATGAAGCTGGGCAGCTACGTTTACATGGCTAATAGCATTATCCAGAGCATCGTGTACGAGCGTGACAAATGGGACGAGCTGCTGGAGAAATGGAAAGGCTCTAACATTCAGCTTGCCATTTTTGGCTGGTTGCTGATGCCCGTGGTGTGGCTGATCCGTAAGTTTATGGCCCTGATCTATCAGGCTATTAATTTAGTACACTCTTCGCTTTCGCGGCAGATGGAATACAATGCCGACCGCGTAGCCGTGAGCGTAACTGGCAGCGATGCGATCGTGAATGCCCTCTACCGCCTTGGGCCTGCCAGCGAAGCCTTCAGTCATTCGAACAATCACCTGACGGCGGCCATCGACAATAAGATCTATACCTCTAACCTGTTCTATCACCAGCGCAAAGCCGTAGAGTACCTTAGCCAGACCAGCGAAAGCTTTAGGCAGTCGCTGCTGGAAAACCTATCTCAGCAGCCCGTCGGCAGCCGGTTCATTTTTTCAGACGAGGACGGGCACCTGGCGGAGATGTATTCCAGTCACCCTTCCAATTACAAAAGGGAGCAGAACGCAAAAGCAACTTACATCGAAGGTATAGAAGACGAGCGTTCCCCCTGGCTGCTGTTTAACGAGCCGGAAAAACTGGCGGAAACCGTAACGCAGAACCTGCTTCGTGTCAATCTGCAACTGCACCCGAACATTAAGTTTACTCCCGCCGAGGAGGTACAGGCTTTTGTGGAGGCGGAGCAACAAGAAACTACTTTCAAAGCGCATTACCTGGGGGTGTATGACAACCGCCTGCTAACCGAACTGGACCTGTCAGACCCAGAGGCATTGGTAGCGGCTTCCGGTATAGCTTCTGCCCTTTTGCCGGACTGCCTAAAATCGCTGTATGGTACAAGTCTGCAGCAAAAGATGGAGGAACTCGGTGGCCGTTATAAGGATATCCAGACGCTCTCTCTCATCCTCCAGAAGCAGGACAAGCGCAAGACTTATACCCTGAGCAACGGCTTCTCATACGAACCCCACGAAGCACAGGCACTGCTGGAGCAAAGGCTGCAGGAGTTTCCTGCCGACCAAGACTGGTACGGGCAGTTCGACTCCAAAGTGTTTGCTGTGCATTACCTCCTGACAGAAACGCAGCCAGCGCAAAGAGCGGAATTATTACAACGCTATACCTTCCTGGTGGCTTGGGTGAAGCAGTTTAGTGCATGGCAGCAGGAGCAGCAAAATCTGCAGAGCACCATAGATACGGCCATCAGCAAAGGAAGTCACATGTCTGAGAAGGAAGTTAAATGGTTTGCAGCTGAGTTCCGCCGCCTACGCGATGCCTTTGATGCGATATTGAAAGAAGCCGACACCCTTACATTCCCAGCGCTGCAGAACATGGATACGACCCAATCGGTGCGCAAGTACCTGCTGCAGGAAGAGCTGATTTGGATGTCAGCTGACTCTCTGCAGGGCGAAGAGCTGAATATGCTGATCAACCAGACTGTAACGGTTGCGGAGCGCATGCAGCGGGTATATACCAAGTGTCTCGGCAGTTTGCTGAGTCTGCAGGGGCAGTTGGCAGAAAATGTGAAGGTAGAGACTGAGGCGAAAGAGTTAGTTTAGTGGTGTAATTTCCTCAATACAAGAACGCCCCAACTCTGTCAACACAAAAAAGCCCCTGCAGTTTATACCTGCAGGGGCTTTCTATTTTGCAAAAGCTATACCTTACAGCTCCTCCGCTGTTTCCAGCTTACTAGGCTTAAACTGACTCAGCACGTCTTTTATTCCTGCCAGTCCGCCGGAGATGTTTTCCATTTCGGAGAGTACCTGCCCTATCTGGTTGCCGCCATAGCCCTTGAGTTTGTTGTTGCGCACGAAGGTGGCTTTGATATTCTCCCAGCGCTGCGCCTCTGCCTCAGTCATAACGCCGATCAGTTGCTTGAACTTGAGCATGTTGGCTTCGGAGCCGGAGGTGAGCGTCTGTGACTCGGCTTCGTAGTGCGACAGGATCAGCGTCTGCAGTTCCTGATCGTTCATGATCGGCATGACCTTTTCGGCCAGCTTGTTCATGTTGCGGTATGAGCCCTGCAGCTTAAAGGCCGGCTCGGTGCGGTATTCGTCTGCCTGCGCGGCCGAACGAATGTACTCGAGGTTCACCTTCAGAATCACATCCTGAATTTTGAGCAACTTCTTCAGCACCAGCACATACTCGTTCAGCTCGGCAGCCGAGTGGTTGCCTTCGAACTCCAGTCCTTCGCTGTTGCCGGTTTCAGCCAACTGAATCAGGGCATAGATGTCCTTCTGACTTTTCGCGGCCAGCTTCGCCAGCACGGTGTTGGAGGTCAGGGAGTTTTCGATGTAGCTCAGTCGGAACACGTCTTCCGTGTCGCCGATGATGTCACCGAGGTTGTAGATATCAGCGCGGTTGGCGAGCATGTCAGGTATTCGGAACTTCTCCCCTGTCTCGGTATAGGGGTTGCCAGCCATCACAACGCATACCTTCTTGCCCCGGAAGTCGTAGGTTTTGCTGCGGCCCTTGTACACGCCTTCGATTTTGCGCTGGGCGTCGCAAAGGGAGATGAACTTCTGCAAAAACTCCGGGTTGCAGTGCTGGATGTCGTCGAGGTAGATCATCACGTTGTCACCCATCTCAAAGGATAGGTTCAGCTTCTCCAACTCTTCGCGGGCGGCGGCGTTGGGTGCCTCTTTCGGGTCCAGCGCCGTGACCTGGTGCCCGATAGCCGGACCGTTGATCTTCATGAAGATGATGCCCAGTCGGTTGGCGATGTACTCCATAATAGTAGTTTTGCCGTAGCCCGGTGGCGAAAGCAGAAGCAACATGCCCATCAGGTCGGTGCGCTTTGTCTCTCCTGCCGTGCCGATCTGCTTAGCCAGGTTGGCGCCGATCAGCGGCAGGTATACCTGGTCGATCAGTTTATTCCTCACAAACGAAGACAGTACCCGCGGTTTGAATTCGTTCAGACGCAGCGCCTGCTCGGCCTGCTGCGTCAGGTTCTTTTTAAGCTCCGTGAAAGCGGTAAAAGCGGTTGCCGTACTGGTTGTGTAATCGCGGAGACGGTGCAGGAACTGGTGGTAATTTAACTGGTAGCTTTGCTCCTGCACCTGCTGGTGCGCGCCCTGCATACCTTGCAGATTCTCTTTCAGGACCGTATGCACCACTTGCAGCGGATTGTAACTGTCGGTCAGGATTAAGGTCGCGACTTCGGCCACATACTCGGCTTTGTCGTGCTGACCCGCCTGCGCAATGTAGGCTTTCAGCCAATGCTGAATCAGCTTGAACTGGTGCGCCACGTTCTCCTCCAGCGCCTTCACCGATTCCTCAAAACGATCCAGCACCTTGCGCTCTGTCAGGAAATGCTTGAAACCATCGTAGAGCACATCGGCCTGGCTGTCGATGACAAAGTGGTTGCCACGGGTGAGTTCGTAGAACAGGTACTCGCCTGCTTCGGCTGCGTTGGATGCTTTGCAGAGTCCCGTCTCTTGCTGGAAGGTATAGAGCTCCTGCTGCAGACCTGCCTTCACGTCATCGAACTCGTGCGTGTCGGGGAAGACCTGCAGGATGGCACTTATACCTTGTAGCTGGTACGTGAGCGTTTTCTTTTTCGACTCGGGCACAAACACCTGCCAATACAGTTGGGCACAGGCACGGTCTATGGAGGTATAGCGTAGCAAGTCGGCTGTTTTGATCAGGCGAATCAGAGCAGCCAAAATCAAGGCCGCGTCGTGGTCGTGCACGCCTTTCATGTAACCCTCATTGAAGCGTACGGCCATGAACTTGTTCACGTAGTCCGTCAGCTCTGCCTCGGTGAGTTTGTGCAGTTCGTCAATCGTCAGGTGGCGCAGGTTGTTCTCGTTTTGCTGACCGGTTATACCTTTGTCCTGCGCCGCTTCCAACACTTTAAAGGCCAGGTACTCGGCACGGTATACCTGGTGGTTCTCCGACACCAGCGTCTGCTCCCACACGGGGCGGTAGCTCAGAAACTGGTCGTCGGTGATCTTCTCGAAAAAGCTGGTGCCCGTGAGGTGGTAGTACATGGCGTCATCGCGGTGCACTACGCTCAGCTCCAGCGGCTGCGTATTCACCGTGAACTGGTGCTTGCCGAACTTCAGGATGTTGGCACCGTCCACGAACAGATCCTGCTTATCCTTGAGCTGGCGAACGGCGTCTTCTTTCAGTGTTTTAAGGCGACTCTGGATGGTGTCGGCTTTTACGGTGTCGCCGATCTTGAGCAATTCCTCCACCGTGCTCCGCACCTTCTCTATCATCAGGTCGGAAGCGAAATAACCGTTGATCTCACTCACCGAAGTAAGTTTGCCGGCCCGATTCTGCACCGCTTTCAGGATACGGTCTGCTGCCTGTTGCAGGCTGTTGGCACGCTTGTTCTGCGCTTCCTGCAGCTGCACTTTCTTCGATTCAAAGGCGCTGTAGATCTCCTCCCGCTTCACGGTGAGCTGCTCGATGAACTCGTCGAAATCCGGGAAGCGGCCTTCCAGTTCCTCCAGCTGCACCATCAGCTTGGCCAGGTACTCCTCGCACTTCTGCGGCGAGTCCGACACGTCCAGGTAATTCACCACACTCTGACTGATCAGCTTGATCTGGGAGTTGAATTCGGCCTTGCCTTCCTGATTCAAAAGCTCTTTGCGTTTGCGGCGCAGGCCGGCTCGGGTCTGGTTGAACGTGGCGTAAATGGCCGA
This sequence comes from Hymenobacteraceae bacterium, assembly GCA_033838975.1. Classification (GTDB taxonomy): domain Bacteria; phylum Bacteroidota; class Bacteroidia; order Cytophagales; family Hymenobacteraceae; genus Pontibacter. Next base: position 19,754 of record JAJLKL010000002.1, read on the forward strand.
AATGGTATCGATGATGCGGGTGGTTTGGGTAGCGTCTTCGATCTTTAGGTTACTCACCACATCGATCAGCATTTCTAGTTCCGATGACACCGCCGCAATCTCTTTGTCGGTTGCGTCGGCTTCTACCACTTTGGCTATACCTTCGATGGCCGTATTGATCTCCTTTACCTGCTTCTCGTAAGGAGCCAGTGCATTGGGTTGCAATAGAAACTCAACGGCTGCGTTGGCGGTGTCCTGCGCAAATTGCTGCAGCTGTGCCTCGTACTTTTCAATGGTCGGCAGATTGGTATAGCGGAGCTCTTTCAGCGAGATCACCTCACCGCGTATACCCCGTAGATCAGCCAGGTACTTCACATAGTCGTTGATGCTTTCGGCCTTTTTATGCTTCAGCGTCTGGATGAGCGTGTCAGCCTGCCCCAGCACCTGGCTTATCTGCACCTGCGTGTTTTTCTTGATGCTGAGTACCTTCTCGTACTCCTCCACCGCCGCCGTGGCCGTCTGCCGGACAGCGGAAAGTGGTGCTGCCAGATTGTAGGTTTCTTCCCTGTTCAGCCAGTGATAGGAATCCAGCACATCCGTGGTTTTCTTGATCAGGTCCAGGTACAGGTTGGCGTAGGAATCCTCCTTGTGCAGAAGCGTGAGCACCTCGTTGCTTTCGGCCATGGCCCGCACAATGTCCTTGTTACCAATTTTGTAGAGGTAGGACTCCTGCGTAACCGGTATGACAAAGTTTGGCCCGATGTATGGCGTCTGCCAGATCTGGATGGCGTGATGCTTCTGCGCCTCCTCGTCGGCACGGAAGTAGCACAGTTCCCCGTTCTCGTAGATAGCATAACCGTGGCATACGATCGGCGTTTCGATCTGCTGCGTGATCAGGTTGTAGGACAGCAACAGGTATACGCCCGACTCCTTGTTGTAAAACACATAGAGGAAATCCTCGCCGTTCGGAGAGGCGATGCGCTTCTCGAACAGCATGTCCTGCAGGTTGTTGTCGAATTGCTTGAACTCGCCCGTCTGCAGGTAGTAGCCATAAGCGTAGATAATTCCCTGCCCATCCGGCAACAGCACACAGCTATGCTCCAGCGCATCGATGCGTCTTGCTTCCTGCAACTTGGAGTTGTAGACGATGTAGCG
>JAJLKL010000003.1:0-15812 GCA_033838975.1 Hymenobacteraceae bacterium
GCCTTCACGCCTGCCTTTCTGAAGCAGGCCTCGGACCGGCGCATATGAAAGGCGGAAGTCACCAGGAGAACTTTCTCCCAGTCCGGGTGCTTTTCCAGCAATGCCGCTGTGTTCACGGCATTCTCGCGGGTGTTGCGGCTGTTCCCTTCGGTAATAATATCCTCTTCGGCCACACCGGCCATCAGTAAGATCTTCTCAATCTGCTCTGCTTCAGGTATGGCATCTCCCAGCACCAGTCCGCTACCGCCGGAGATTACCAGTTTGTCGATCTTGCCCAGGCGGTACAGCTGCAGCGGGTGCAAAAAACGATCGGAGCCCCTGGTGGTGTGCACCCGGTCCGGAATGTCTTCGCGGTAAGAAGTAACGCCAGTCAGGATAACAGCCGCATCGTACTGCTCCACCTCGCTTACCGGCCTGGCCTCTACCTCCCAGGCCCGCCAGGCCTCGTTGGCCAAAAAAGGGTTCGAGAGCACCAGCAAAATAGCCAGGGCCGCAAGCAGAGAGATGCGGCGCCACTTCTGCGGCTTCAGGAAAGCAGCCAGCAGCAGCAAAAGCAACACCCATAAAAAGGGCATCAGGAAGAACTGTAAAATCTTGGACAGGACGAAGAACATGGTCTCAGGCTTAGAAGAACAGCCAAAGCAGCAGGAAAACCAGCAGCATCGTCAAGTTCGCCTTTCATCCTTGTGCGGCCTGACCTTCATTACACCTACCCTTTAGCCAAGGCTAAATTAGGAAAGTATAGCGAAAGGGTAAAAGTCACCCTAAAAGAATTTGCGGAAAGCCCACAGCAGCAACGAAAGCAGGATGCTGAGCAGGACCATACTGGTGATGGGGGCGTAGAAGCGCATGTTCTTCCGCTCTACCCGGATGTCGCCGGGCAAATGGCCAAACCAGCTGAACTTGTCCCCGGCCAGCCACACCACCAGACCGATGAGCACAAGCACCACCCCTATGATAACAATTGTCTTGCCTATTGGCTGCATGTTCCAAACATAAATAAAAACACCGGAAAAGGAGATACACCTATACGAGAATTCCTGCAGAAGTTTGGGTATCAGAAAGCCACGCGCACTCCTACGGATACGTTGATAATGTCCCAGGCGCTCAGATGGCTGTCCTTCACCCACTGCGTCACGATCAGGTCATAGGTGCCCAGCTCGCTGTAAAGGCTGACCTCCTGTATAGCTTTTGCGGCTTCAAACTTACGGCTTACAGCAGCTCCTGCATACCCCAGTAAGCGCAGGCTGGTGGGCCACCAGTAGTAGCCGTCCGGGTAGCTGTCATCCCAGCGGATGCTGAACTGATCGCCAAAGTAGTAGCTCAGGCCCAGGCCAATGCGCAGCGGCGTCAGGCTGTACTTGTCTCCCAGGGCAACTTTCTGAGGTTGGTATACCGGCTTCAGCGTGATCAGGTGCAGCTCCTCCTCCGCCTCGAACCGGGGAACATAGCCGTAGAGCACATCGAGCAGCAGCTTCTCCTGCCCCAGATCGTAGCTGGGTCCGATGGCCACATAGCCCATGTTGCCCGCGTGCTGCACCACGGCTCCGTCAGGTACAAACCATCTCTTTTCCCGTGGTAAAGAGTCCGCCGGTGCCTGGGCAGAAAGGTACAGGGGCAGTGCCAACAAAAGGCATAGCAAGAACATAAGTCGAGGGTACATGCGCTGCGTTTCTAAAATTTAACTCGCTCGAAGTCTACATGTTTGCCGAAAACGCTCATGACGATATACTCCCGCTTGTTGGTGGTGGCCACATCCAGGTGGTACACCCCCTCCTCCTGCATCTTGTAGTATTTAAAGTTATGGGTGTGCCCGTGTATGGAGAGGCTGGCCTTGCGCCTACGTAGGATTTCCCCGTAGCGTACCGCGTTTTCTTCGCCAAACTCAGGGCTGGCAGGCGGAATGTGCGACACCACAAACACATGATCGTAGGTGGATGGGTCTCCGAAGGCGGAGTCGAGCCAGTCTAAGTCAGGGGCCTGCTTGCCGAACTCCAGGTAGTTGGTGTTCAGGAAAATAAACTTACGCTTGGCCACGGTAAAGCTGAAGTCGTACTCGCCGTACATGGCTTTGAACACCTGCTTCCCGTTTCCGGTGGCGTCGTGGTTTCCGATCACAGCCACATAGGGCACTTTGAGCTTGTCGAAACTCTCGTGCACCCACCTGAACTCCTTGAGCAAGCCAAAGTCTGTGATATCCCCGCCCAACAGCACGAAATTGATATCACCCCGCTTATTCAGCTCCTTCACAAGCGCCTCGTTATCCTCGTAAAACCCCTGCGTGTCGGCTGTGAGCACGAAACGGAGCGTGTCAGCGGGAGAAAGATTGAGGCTGAGGATGCGCTCTATGTTGCGCTGGTTGAGCCCCTGCTCATCTTTGGAGAGGCGGACCTCGTAGGGGCTGTACTCAAACTTTTCGCAGCCCTGCAGCATAAAAAGCAAAAGCAGCAGCGGAAAAGAGAGAAAGGCCTTTAGGAGTGGAGTATATATATTTTCATAGCTTTTCATCTGTCAGTATCTTCTAATAACTATACCAACAGTGCAATTGCTATGTTTCAGCCAAATTGTACTTTAATTAAAATTTAACCTACCCCATTATACCCTGAATTAAGCTTACAAAGGTATATCTATAACTATTTTAGTATATAGTTTTTATACTCCCCCACCCGGTATCCTGTGACCTGCTCTACAAAAAGTTTAAATTTATCCTTTGCCTTCAGCCTGTTTCTACTGATGTCATGGTCAAACCGCCAGTTCTTGTCGGCGATCCGCTCCTGCATGACCGCGGGGTGCGTGCCCCGGAACAGCCCCAGGGCATCAATGCCGGCATAGTCAAAGGCCTCAGCCTTGGCCACGTGCTTCTCCACCCATTCATCCGAGTGCCACAGCTTGCTGAAGGTCTGCTGCTTGCCCTGCATGGCCTTCGGCTCTTTTACCCAGCCGTAGTGGTAGATATAGGCATCGATCAGCTTTACGCGTAGCTTTTGGTTATTGTCTTTCCTGAACCCCTGCGCATCGCGGTAGGAGTAGATGTTCTTTTTATTGCGCACCACCCGTATCTCCCGGCGGTACCAGCGTGCCGACTCTCCCACATAATCATAAGAGCCATAAAAGTGCATGTACTTAAACAGCAGCCCGTCAATATCGGGGGCATCCTGATACTGTTGCATGGCCGCACGGATCGCAGCGTGGTACTGCTCATGCACCACCTCATCCCCCTGTATATAAAAGGCCCAGTCAGCGTCCGGTGAGATGGCGGCAAAAGCCTTGTCTGTCTCTACGGCCAGTACCCTTCCTCCTTCGCGCAGGCTGTCATCCCACACTGTCTCTATGATCCTGACCTTAGGCGAGCCTATCCGCTGGATGAGCCCCAGCGTATCATCCTCTGACTTTCCCACCGCTACCACTACTTCATCACAGAGCGGAAGTATGGAATTAATGGCCTCTACGATAGGGTAATCATACTTAATGGCGTTTCGGACAAAGGTGAAACCACTTACTTTCATAAAAAGGTACTATACTTAAATTTGGGCACTACTACAGCCCGGCAAGGTAAGCATTTTATTGCACTGTTGCCTGCTTTCCGCGCTCGGATATGAAAACCAAAAGCGTTAAATTTGAGTTCTGTTGAAATCTTTAATTCTCCTTTAGCTTGAAAGTTTGCATCGCTGAGAAACCGAGTGTAGCCCGTGAGATAGCCATGGTGATTGGCGCCAAGTCCAAAAAGGATGGCTACTATGAGGGCAATGGCTATCAGGTCACCTGGACCTTCGGCCACTTCTGTACCCTGCGCGAACCCGACGACTACCGCCCCGAGTGGAAGCGCTGGAGCATGTACGATCTGCCGATGCTGCCCGAACGGTACGGCATCAAACTGATCAAGGACAAGGGGGTAGAGCAGCAGTTCAAGGTGATCAAAAAGCTGCTGGAGCAGGCCGAGGAGGTAATCAACTGCGGTGACGCCGGGCAGGAAGGGGAAGTGATCCAGCGCTGGGTGCTGACGGAGGCCAAGTACCGCAAACCCTTCAAGCGCCTGTGGATCTCCTCCCTGACCGAGGAGGCCATCCGCCAGGGCTTTGCACAGCTCCGGGAGGGGGCGGAGTTTGACTCCCTGTACCAGGCGGGAAAAAGCCGCGCCATCGGCGACTGGCTGTTGGGCCTGAACGCCACCCGCCTCTTTACGCTCAAGTACGCCAACGGACGCCAGACCCTGTCCATAGGCCGGGTGCAGACGCCCACGCTGGCCATGATCGTGAACCGCCACCATGAGATCGCCAACTTTGTGCCGCAGCCTTTCTGGGAGCTTAAAACGCTCTACCGCGACACCACCTTCTCGAGCACCAACGGCCGCTTTCAGAAAGAGGAGGAGGCACAGAAGATTATGGACGCCATCAAGGAGGCGGAGCTGACGATCACAGACGTTGACACCAAAAAGGGAACCGAGTCACCACCCAAGCTCTTCGACCTGACCTCGCTGCAGATCGAGTGCAACAACAAGCTCAGCCTCTCGGCAGATGAAACACTGAAGACCGTGCAAAGCCTCTACGAAAAGAAGGTGGTATCCTATCCGCGTGTGGATACGACCTTCCTTCCGGATGACATATACCCGAAGATACCGGACATCCTGCAGGGCCTGAGTAATTACGGCCAGGAGGTAGCGCCCCTGCTGCAGAGCAAGATCAAAAAGACAAAAAAGGTTTTTAACAATAACAAGGTGACCGACCACCACGCCATCATACCTACAGGTGCGGCTGCCGGTAACCTGTATGGGCGCGAGGCCGATGTGTACGACATCATCACGCGCCGCTTCATCGCTGCCTTCTACCCCGACTGTATTGTGAGCAATACCACCGTGATGGCTGAATCTGCAGGATATACCTTTAAGGTGCGGGGCAAGCAGATCCTGGAGCCGGGCTGGCGGGTACTGTACGGGGCCGAGGACGTCAAATCTTCTGATGCCCCTGCCGGCAAAGAGGGTAAAGAGGAGGAGGAAGCGGCCGGTGTGCTGCCGCACTTTGAAGTGGGAGAGCACGGCCCGCACGAGCCCCTGCTGGACAGGAAAATGACCAACCCGCCCAAGGAGTACACCGAGGCGACGCTGCTGCGCGCCATGGAAACAGCCGGCAAGCAGGTAGACGATGAGGAGCTGAAGGAGGCCCTGAAGGAGAACGGCATCGGCCGCCCCTCTACCCGCGCGGCCATCATCGAGACCCTGTTCAAACGCCAGTACATCCGCAAGGAGAAAAAGAAGATCGTGCCCACCCAAACAGGCATCGACCTGATCGGCGTGATCAAAAACCAGACGCTGAAGTCGGCGGAGATGACCGGGCAGTGGGAACGCAAGCTGCGCCAGATAGAGGGCGGCGAGTTTAAGGCAGACGCCTTTTTGCAGGAACTGCAGGAGTTTGTCATCAGCCTGGTGCAGGAGGTAAAGTACGACCACAGCGCTTCCGTTACCTTAGAGCCGCAGCAGGAGGATGCGAAGGCCGGCAAGCCCGGGAAGAAGAGCTCAAAGCCATCCGCGAAAGCTGAGACTGGCACCCCGGCAAAAGGACTTGGCTCCTGCCCTTCCTGCAAGGAGGGCCATATCCTGAAAGGCTCCAAGGCCTACGGCTGTATCCGCTACAAGGAAGGCTGCCGCTTTCTGCTGCCTATTGAGCAGCAGGGCAAGGCGCTTACTGAAAAACAGGTACAGGCACTATTGGCAAAGGGCAAAACCCCTACGATAAAAGGCTTCAAGGATGAGCAGGGAGAAAGCTACGACGCGGTGCTGAAGCTGGGTGCCAGCAATCAGCTGGTGATAGAGAAGGTGGAGAAAGCAGCAGAGGCAGATCCCTTCGCCATCTGCCCGCGCTGCAAGCAGGGAAAACTGCTGAAGGGCAAAGCTGCGTATGGTTGCAGCCGCTTTAAAGAGAACTGCCGGTTTGTTGTACCGTTCGAGTTTGGCGGTAAACAGCTGACTGAAAAGCAAATTGCCTCCCTCCTGCTCAAGGGCAAGACCCCAAAGATAAAAGGCTTTATCTCTGAGAAGACCGGTGAGCCCTTTGATGCCGCCCTGACCCTGAACGAGCAATGGCGAGTGGTGTATCAGTTTTAACTGGCAAAGCAGCAATAAAAACAGCAGCGGCAACTACATGGTATAGTTGCCGCTGCTGCTTAAGGGTCTTCAGTAAGTTTATTTCACCTTGAACTTCACCTCCTGTTGCGACAGGTTGGTGCGGTTATCCGTAGCGCTTACCACCAGGGTATAGTCGCCAGGCGCTATACCGTTGATAACCAAGGTAGTGTCGAACTCCACCACTTTCTTCTGCGGGAACTTCTTAAAGTTGATCAGGGACTTTTCAGCTGTCACGCCTTTCACCACAAAGTCTATATCCTTCACCTCGTCCTTGTCTACCGCCGTGATGTTAACGCGCAGTCCCTGCGAAGCAGAGATGGTCTGGTTGCTGGATGGGTTATTTACCGTCAGGCTTGGCTTAGAGCCATCAGGCTGCAGGCTTCCGTCCTCGAAAAGATCCTCGCAGGCTGTCAGCATCGCTACAGCAGCCAGAGAGGCCAGCATTGTTCTCAATCTCATAAATACGTTTGGCTTAAGTTGTTTCCTTCCGCAGCAGCTTCTCATGTTTCCCCTGGCCTGGCACACCGTGCAAGAGGCCTGACCAGCAATGTATCCTGCTACTACTGCAGCGCTAAAATACAAAGCGCCAACCATTAACAAAAGGCACTCCCTAAAAAGTCTACAATTTTTTGATTTGCTCTTCTCTCCTGTTATACCACGCACATGTCCTTAAAACGCTGCTATAACGCTTTTTACAACAACTTATTGCATATAAAACACCATTTATATAATTATATCTATAAAACAAAGTGCAATTTAAGAAAGATTTGGCTGCTGCCTCTACCCAGTAGGTACCTGATAGCGACTGACTTGTAGCGCGGGAGGAGGGCAGTTACCCGGATATCCTGCTGCTGTAGAAGAGGCGTGCCTGTAGTTGGTCCCGGATAACTTATAGAATTTATTGCCGTAATAAAACACGTCACAGGTTATGCCTGAGACACTTAGTAAAAATTCTTTTAATCCTAAACCATACACATCTATGAGAAGCTATGAGAACACGGGCTACAACCCGTACAATGACAATTACAGATCAGAATCCAGAAGCTCTGGAAGAAACTACTATTCCGATGATTATGATACCGGCAGCCGTTCCCGCTCTTTAGGCGGCAGTAACTACGGCAGCTCAGACTACGGTAGCAGATCAACAGGTATGGGCTCTGGCCGTGATGCTTATGCCTCTTCAGGCTATGGAAACACATCAAACTACGGCCGCTCATCCGGCTCCAATTATGGCGGCTCCAGCTACGGAAGCTCAGGCTATGGTTCTTCCGGCTCTCGCTACGACCGTGACTACGACAGAGACAGAAACCGCGACAACGACCGTAGCTTCTGGGACCGTGCCGGTGACGAGGTAAGATCCTGGACTGGCGACGACGACGCGGAGCGCAGAAGAAGAATGGACGATATGCGCGACAGAGACTCTGACCGTTACGGCTCAAGCCGCTATGGCTCGAGCGGATATGGCTCAACCGGCTATGGATCAGGCTCTACTTACGGTGCCGGCTCTACTTACGGCACAGGCGCCTCTTACAGCGGTGGCTACGGCGGCCGCGGCAGCAGCTATGGTACCAGTGGTGGTTATGGCAGTTCAAGCGGCTATGGCTCAAGTTCAAGCTCACGCTACGGCGGCGGCAGTTCTTACGGCGACCGTGACCGTTACTCATCCGGCAGCTACGACAGAGACCGCTATTCATCCGGCAGCAGCTCCTACGGACGCGACAGAGACGAAGACCGCGGCTTCTTTGACCGTGCCGGCGATGAGGTAAAATCCTGGTTCGGTGACGAGGACGCAGAACGCAGAAGAAGAATGGACGAGATGCGCGACAGAGACCGCGACCGCGACAGAGGCGGCTACCGTTCTTCAACTTACGGAAGCACCTATAGCGGACCTCCGTATTCTTACGGATCATCCTCGAGAAGAGACTATGAATGGTAGTAGCTCCCATTGACGGTCGTTTTTAGCGGCTTTCAAGGTAACTCTACCTGAGGATAGTGGATGTAACTCCACACAAAAGCCCCATTGCCTGAGCAGTGGGGCTTTTTATGTTTTGACCTACTGCCAATACCGCACTTTTCTTAGTTTTGCGCCCGGGTTCAGCACATGCTACCCAGGCACCAAATCATTGACACATGAAAAAAATTCTTTTAGGTATTGGATTCGCCCTTGTTACAGGTATGGCAAGCGCACAAAGCGTAGGCGTGAAAGCAGGTTTAAACTATACTACCTTCCAGGGAGACGATGCCGGACAGTATGATTACCGGCCGGGTTACACCGTGGGTGTGACCGCACGCAAGGGCATTAACGACCTGATCGGTTTGCAGACAGAGCTTCTGTATACCTCGAAGGGCGCCAAAAGAGAGTTCAGCACGGGCAGCGTGAACAGCGAGGAAAGGCTACGCCTCAATTACCTGGACATACCTGTGCTGTTAAGCGTGCAGGCGGGCGGACTATACTTTGAGCTTGGGCCGCAGGTGTCTTTTCTGTTAAAAGGGAAGCAGATACTGGAAGTTACGAACGCCTCCGGTAACACCACCACCACTACAGAGCTTGACATCACGGATAACCCCTACCCTGTTGACCTGGGCTATGCGGCTGGCCTTGGCTATCGTGCCGGAAGCGGCCTGGGCATCGGCCTTCGCTACAACGGCGGCTTGAAGAACATAGATGACGAAGGTCTCTTTGAGGGCCGGGAGCGCCGCAACACCTCCTTCCAGCTCACCCTGAGCTACACGACCGGATTTTAAGAGCAGGCCCTAAAAGTAAAGCCCCTGCACTTGCAGGGGCTTTACTTTTTAAACAGAAACAGGTTATACTTAAACTTCTACTTTGGCAGCCTTTTCTTCTACGGTGTTATAGATGTGCTCGTAGCGCTTGAAAGAGGTCACGTCTACCTTCAGGTCCTTCAGAAGGCCCTCCTTGATGTCGTACACCAGGCCGTAAAGCTTTGGCGGATCATCCGAAAGCATCGCGTTCTGGATGATGGAGGTCTTAGACAGGTTATGCACCTGCTCGATCACGTTCAGCTCCACGAGGCGGCGCAGGCGCTGCTCCTCGTCATAGATGCTCATGATCTCGCGCTCGTGCAGGCGCACTACGTCTTTTATGTTACGCAGCCAGTTATCGATAAGGCCGTGCTGCTTGTTTCCCGCCGCCGCTGCCACACCGCCACAGCCATAGTGGCCGCACACGATGATCACTTTTACCTTCAGCACCTCCACGGCGTACTGCAGTACAGAAAGCAGGTTCATGTCTGTGTGCACCACCATGTTGGCGATGTTGCGGTGCACAAACATCTCTCCCGGACCGGTACCCGAGATCTCGTTGGCTGGCACGCGGCTGTCGGAGCAGCCGATGAACAGGTAGCGCGGCTTCTGCCCCTCGGCCAGCCTGTTAAAGTACTCGCTGTCCTCGCTGCGTTTCTGCTCCACCCATTTTCTGTTATTCTCCAGTATTCTATCCATGCTCTTGTTTCACGTGGCTGCTCTACGGCCACCGGGTCATTGTTATTTTCTATTGTGTTAGCTTATCCGTCAGGAAAAGCGACCGGTTTAATGGATGTCCATGACCGGCACTTCTTTCACGTTGAGTATCTCCACAAAGATATTACGCTCATGTGCCGTCTTTTTAAACTCCTGAATAGCCTCCAGCACGTCGTAGTCGATGTATTCAGAGTTGGCTCCGTCTATGATCACGTGGCTGTTGGCCGGCAGGTGGTCCAGCGTCAGGATGATGCTGGCCTTGTTCAGGAAAGAAACGTGCTCGCTAAGCTTGATGCGGATCACCTCACGGTCTTTGTACTCCTCTTTGTGGAAGAAGTACGGCGACTTGTAATTTGCCTTCAGGATGTAGAAAATACCCACGGCCAGACCGATACAGATACCCACGAGCAGGTCGGTGAACAGGATCGCCAGTATTGTTACGATAAACGGTATAAACTGCTCGCTGCCAAGCTTGATCTGTGCCTTGTACAGGCCAGGCTTCGTTAGCTTAAAGCCAACCACCAGCAGCACTGCAGCCAGGGCAGACAGCGGGATCTGGTTCATCAGGCTGGCCAGCAGCAGGACAGACATTGCCAGGAACACCCCGTGTATAAAGCTGGACACCCTGGTCTGTGCACCGGCCGCCACGTTGGTAGAACCACGCACGATCACTGCAGTCATCGGTAAGCCGCCCAGCAGGCCAGCCACCATGTTACCCACCCCCTGTGCCTTCAGTTCGCGGTTGGTGTCGCTGCGGCGCTTGTGCGGGTCCAGCTTATCGATCGCTTCAATGCTGAGCAGCGTCTCCAGGCTGGCCACAATGGCAATGGTAAAGGCCACGATGTACACCGAAGGGTTGGTGATAGACTCCAGGTCCAGGAACTGCAGCTCTGAGCTCAGATCGCTGAAGCCGTTCATGATCGGAATGTTGACCAGGTGGCTTTGGGTAATGGCAAGGGCCGGCACGTAATTGATGAAGAAGGCATTCAGGCCGATGGAAAGAATTACGGCCACCAGGGCACCCGGGATCAGCTTAAAGAACTTGATGCTTTTGAGCTTTGGGTTATCCCACAGCAGAATAACGGCAAGGGAAATAATACCAATGATCAGCGCCCCTTTCTGGATCTTGGAGAACGCGTAGGCGATCTCGGAGAAGGTGTTGCGCCCATCAGGCTGGAAGAACGCCATCTCTCCGAAGAAGTCGTCGTCGGCGCCCATAAAGTGCGGGATCTGCTTGAGGATCAGGATAAGGCCGATGGCCGCCAGCATGCCTTTGATAACGGAGGACGGGAAGTAAAGCCCGATCACCCCTGCTTTCATAAAGCCGAGGATCAGCTGCAGAAATCCGGCGATCACCACGGCCAGCAGGAAGGCTTCAAACGTACCCAGGGTTGCGATACCATTCAGCACGATCACCGTCAGGCCAGCAGCCGGGCCACTTACAGCCAGCTGTGAGCCGCTGAGCCAGGCCACCACAACGCCTCCCACGATACCTGTTACAAGTCCGGACAAAAGCGGAGCGCCGGAAGCCAGCGATATACCCAGGCAAAGCGGGAGCGCCACAAAGAAAACAACCAGCCCCGAAGGAATGTCCTTGCTGAGGTTGGAAAGGTAGTAACTGAGTCCTGTTTCTGATTTCATATGTTGTTTTTAACAATAACAAAACACTCTCTGCGCTGACACAGCAGCACTGCTGCGCGCACAGAGAGCTTTTGTTCTCACCTAATGCGACAAACATACAGATGCAACATTAAGCATGAATTAAAACAATATTAAAATCAGATTAAAATCAGGAGTACTGTGGAATAAAGGTATAAGCCTGCGGCAGCTTAATGGTTACTTCTGTGCCTTTGTTGATTACGGAATTGACGCTGATACTGCCTTTGTGCAGCTTCAGGATACGCTCTGTTAGTGGCAGGCCTATGCCGTGCCCGGAGATGTTCCGCACGTTCTCGGCCCGGAAGAAAGGCACAAACACATGCTTCAGGTCCTCCTTAGCTATTCCCAGGCCATAGTCGATCACCTGCAGGGCCACCTCAGTGCCCTGCACCACAATACGGCCTATGACCACCTGCCCTTCTGGCGAGAACTTCAGGGCATTTTCCATCACGTTCACCACCGCTATCAGGAGCAGCGCCTCATTCCCCTTCACTACCAGCCGGTCCTCATCATCCGGAAGGTTGGCAAAGTCAATATCGATGCGGGCGTTGGGCTGCCGCTTCAGTGCCTGCTCGCGCGCCATCCACACCAGCTCATCAAAGCGGAGGTAGCCCTGCTTTATTTTGGAGGCATCGATGCTGGCCTGCGCGATCTGCAGCAACCCATTGGAGAGCTCTGTGAGCAGGCGGGCGTCCTCCAGCGTGGACTGCAGCACACGCTGGTACTCCTCCTGTGAGCGGGGCTTCATCAGGGCCACCTCCAGCTCCCCGATCATGGCCGTAAGCGGGGTTCGCAGCTCATGCGAGGCATTGGATACGAAGGTACTCTGCATCTCAAAGGCCAGCTCCAGGCGGTCCAGCATCTTGTTGAAGGTCTGGGCCAGGTAAGAGAGCTCGTCTTTGCCGCCGGCATTGCTCAGGCGCATGTGCAGGTCGCTGGCATTGATCTTCTCCACCTCGCTTACTACCTTCGTGATCGGGCGCAGGGCCTCGCGGGAGAAGGCCCAGCCGGCCAGCACCACCACCACCATAGACCCCATGAAGCCAACGATGAGGATCACCTTCAGGTGCTGTAGTTTCTTGAGGCTGTAGGCGTCCACGGAGGAGGCCAGGACCACAAAGTCGCCCTGGTTATCAGGGTAGAAAAGCCCCACTACCTGCCTGTCGCCCTGCTCATACTGCACCCTTTTCTCGCGCACGATGCGCTGCAGCACCCCCTGCGACACGCCGAGCTCCCCCTCCCCTTCCGAGAAGACGAGCTCACCGCTGGTTCGGTACACACGCACCGCCTCGTACGGCAGCTCCTGGTAATAGCTGATCTGGTTTTGCCGGCGCCTCGCCTCGCTCACCTCATCGGCCTCCAGAATGTGCCTGGCCACAATAAGCGTACGGCGATCGATCCGGTTGAAGAAATCATCCTGCCGGTAAAGTGAGGTAAAGTAGTAGACCACCAGCGAGAACAGCAGGAGTATCAGCGCAAAAATGCTGGCAAACTGCAAGGTTAGTTTAGACCGGATCTTCATACCGCTTGCTGCTCTTTCAGTACATAGCCCATGCCCACCAAGGTATGGATAAGCTTATTGTCGTGCCCTTTGTCTATCTTCTTGCGCAGGAAGTTGATGTACACATCGATCACATTGCTGCCCGTGTCGAAGGAGGTCTCCCACACCTGCTCCGTAATGTCCACCCGCGACACCACCCTGCCCTGGTTGCGCAGCAGGTAGTGCAGCAGGGCGAACTCGCGGGCCGTCAGGCTCACCAGCCTGCCGCCTCTTGTAACCGTCTTCTTGGCTACATCCATCTCCAGGTCGGCTATCCCCAGTTTCTCACCGGCCGTGGCGTCCGTTCCTCTACGGGCAAGCGCCCTGATGCGCGCCAGCAGCTCCTTGAACTCGAAGGGCTTTGTCAGGTAGTCGTCGGCCCCTGCGTCGAGGCCGGTGATCTTATCATCTGTTGTACCCAGGGCGGTCAGCATCAGGATCGATACATGCCTGTTATGCTTTCGGATCTCACGGCACACGTCCAGGCCGCTCATGTTCGGCAGGATAATGTCCAGGATAATGAGGTCGTACTCGTGCTGAAGGGCCAGTTTTACCCCAAAGGTCCCGTCGTAGGCCTGGTCCACCTCATAGGTCTGCTCCTCCAGCCCCTTTTTTATGAACGATGATACTTTGGGCTCGTCCTCTATCAGTAAAATTCTCATTATCTTAGGCAGGGAAATGGCTTTATCACTCTGTTTCTGCAGACTTAGCCGCCTGCATCCGTACACAAAGGTACAAAGCTTTAGGGAACACCCTTGCATGCTGCGGTTTATTCGCAACAGGAGCTTTACTATAAACTGTATCCACTATGGCGCACATACATCACGATCATAAAGGGCACGGGCACCACCATCACCACCATGGGGCCAGTGATAACATCAAGGTAGCTTTTTTCCTGAACTTTAGCTTCACGATCATCGAGTTGTTTGGTGGCCTCTGGATCAACAGTATGGCTATTCTGTCGGATGCCCTGCATGACCTGGGAGACTCCCTCTCGCTGGGGCTGGCCTGGTACTTTGAGAAAATCGCCAGGCGGGGCCGCGACCAGCACTATACCTTCGGCTATAAGCGGTTCTCCCTGCTAGGTGCGGTCATCAACTCCGTTATCCTGCTGGTGGGCTCCTTCTTCATTCTCTCTGAGGCCATTCCGCGCCTGTGGAACCCGGAGGAAGTGAGCGCTACCGGCATGATGGGCTTTGCTGTGCTGGGCATCATTGCGAACGGGGCGGCTGTTCTAAGGCTGAAGGGGGGCAGCACGATAAACGAGCGCGTGGTGCGGCTGCACCTGATGGAAGACGTGCTGGGCTGGGTGGCCGTGCTGATAGGCGGTGTGATCCTGTACTTCTTCGATGTGCCGGTCATTGACCCGCTTCTTTCCGTAGGCATTACCCTGTACGTGCTGTACAACGTGGTACAGAACCTGCGCCAGAGCCTGAAGATACTGCTGCAGGGCACACCTGCCAACATCAACCTGAACGAGGTACAGGAGAAGATCGAGGGGATGCCTGAGATCAAATCAGTACACGACCTGCACATCTGGACACTGGACGGCACCTACAATATTCTGACATTACACGCCGTGGTGGATGCAGAGCTGCAACTGCAGCAGGCAAGGGAAATTAAAGAGCGGGTAAGGAGCACCATGGCCCAGATGGACATCCAGCATGTAACGGTAGAGCTGGAGGCGCCGGGAGAAGAGTGCAGCCACCAACACTACCTCTAGCGCAGGGCTAGTTCTGGTTCAGGTGCATGGCTTCACGCACAAGGTCAGCGAAGTAATTTTCGTCAATGTCTTCCAGCGTGCGGATCTTGATGTGGGGCGTCTGTCCGTTGCGGCTCACCAGGCGGCGCTGCGGGTCGGCAAGCTCTTTGCCGCGAAAAAAACCGAAGTGGATGCCGCTGCGCGAAGAGGCAAAATAACAAACAGGGCCATAAAAGAAATAACAGGCGCAGTCCCAGCGCACGCATTCCTCCAGGTGGGCCACGGAGCTGTTAATGATACGGCGCACTTCCTGCGCCAGCTGCTGCTTTTCAGGTGTGAGTTTCTCTAAGTATTCGTCTACCTGGTTTGTTGTTGTTTTGCTTCTCATATAGGTTCAAATCTCGGTTAGGAGTTTATACTCTAACGACAGAATATACGGAGATTTGAATATTAAGGTTGAGCAATAGAGGGGTAAAAAAGGTAAAGGCGGCAAAAATCGTGCAACAAACGCTGGAAAAGGGTGGTAAAATCAGCGGCCACAAGCATCAGGTTACCAAAAACTTGCCTGCACCGGAAAATCCCCGGATAAAACTTCTAAAAAAAAATCGTTTCCGGGCAGGAGCATTTAGCCCGGCTACGCCTCCTCCAGCACCTGCAGGATGCGCTGCTCCAGTTCATCCAGCTCGCAGAAGCCGCTGGAAAGCTGTTCCAGCCCGTGGTTTGTCTTCAGGAGAACAGCCGGGAAGCTGCTTATCCCCAGGCTGTCTACGTAGGCAAACTCCTCCTCGAGCTGCTGCATGATCTCTTCCGATTCATAAAGCGTCAGGAACAGGTTTTCGGATATGCCGAACAGCCCCACGATACGCACCAGCACCTCCGTGTTCTTCAGGTCCAGGCCATCGGCGAAGAAGGCAGAGTGCAGGGCCCGCAGCACCTCCAGTGTCAGGACGGGACGCAGCAGCCGTACACACAGCAAAGCTTTGCAGGCCGGCTCCGTGGCAAAAATGTAGTGCTTTGTGGTAAAGAACCGGTAGTCAAAGGGCAGGTAGGTACGCTCCTGCACCCGGTGCCAGCTCAGGGCCAGGCGCTCCTTCTCCTCTTTCAGCAACGATTCCGTGGCAAAGGCCTGCAGGTCGCCCAATAACACGTCCACCTTAAGCCTGCCGTGCCAAAGCGCCTTCAGGCGCCTGATCACGGGTGTAAAGCCATAGCACCAGGCACTCATCGGGTTGGTAATGTAGAGCAGCGTCGGGGAGTCGGGCAGATGTACCATAAGCGTTTGAATTTTGCTTATAGTGTACCGCCAGACGTGC
>JAJLKL010000004.1:0-21650 GCA_033838975.1 Hymenobacteraceae bacterium
GCCATACTTGGCTCTACAGGCTCCATCGGCACACAGGCCCTGGACGTGATCAAAGCCAACCCGGAGAGTTTTGAGCTGGAGGTGATCACCGCCCACAGCAACGCCGACCTGCTGATACAGCAGGCGCTGGAGTTTAAACCCAATGCCGTTGTGATCGCCAACGAAAACCTGTACGGCAAGGTACAGGAGGCGCTGCAGCAGGAGGATATCAAGGTATACGCCGGTGCCAATGCCCTTTGCTCGGTGGTGGAAATGAGCACCGTAGACATGGTGCTGACAGCAATGGTAGGCTATGCCGGGCTGCAGCCCACCATACGGGCCATCAAAGCTGGCAAGCAAATTGCCCTGGCCAACAAGGAGACGCTCGTGGTGGCCGGTCAGCTGATCACGGAGCTGGCGCGGGAGTACGGCGTGAACATTTACCCGGTGGACTCAGAGCACAGCGCCATTTTCCAGTGCCTGGCGGGGGAGTTTCACAATCCGATCGAGAAGATCATTCTGACAGCCTCCGGTGGTCCGTTCAGAGGGCGTAGTGCCGCTGAACTGGCTCACGTGACCAAGGCGCAGGCCCTGAAGCACCCGAACTGGGACATGGGCGCCAAGATCACCATCGACTCCGCCTCGCTGATGAACAAGGGGCTGGAAGTGATCGAGGCGAAATGGCTGTTTGGCCTGCGCAATGAGCAGATCGAGGTGGTGGTGCATCCGCAGTCTATTATCCACTCGCTGGTACAGTTTGAGGATGGTTCCATCAAAGCGCAGCTGGGCCTGCCGGACATGAAGCTGCCGATCCAGTACGCGCTGGGCTACCCGCAGCGCCTGAAGTCAGACTTCCCGAGGTTCAGCTTCTTGGACTACCCGCAGCTGACCTTTGAGCAGCCGGACCTGGAGACGTTCCGGAACCTGCAGCTGGCTTTTGACGCCATGGAAAAGGGAGGCAACATGCCCTGTATCCTGAACGCGGCGAACGAAGTGGCCGTAAGCGCCTTTCTGCGCGATGAGGTAGGCTTCCTGCAGATGTCCGACATCATCGAAAGCTGTATGGCAAAAGTTCCGTATATTGCGAATCCTTCTTATGACGACTATGTTAATACAGACAGAGAAGCCCGTGAGCGCTCTGCAGAACTGATAACCCAATGATGAAAAGCCTGTTGCGCAGTGGCAGGCGAAGAGCAAAGTTTAAATTTTTATTTTTTAGATGGATATAATAATAATGGTGGGCCAGCTCATACTGGGCCTTACAATTCTGGTAGGCTTACACGAGTTAGGGCACATGCTGGCAGCCAAGTGGTTCGGGATGCGCGTGGAAAAGTACGCGATCGGCTTCCCCCCGAAAGTTTTCGGTAAGAAGATCGGTGAAACAGAGTACATGCTGGGGTTGATTCCGCTGGGCGGTTTTGTGAAGATCTCAGGTATGGTGGATGAGTCCATGGACACCGAGGCGCTGAAGGAAGAGCCAAAGCCGTGGGAGTTTCGGGCCAAGCCGGCCTGGCAGCGCCTGATCGTGATGATGGGCGGTATCATCGTGAACGTGATCACGGGTATTGTCATCTACATCGCCCTGACCTATAACTACGGGGAGCAGTACATCCCGGCAGAGGAGGTAAAGTATGGCGTGGTAGCCAATGACATCGGGCAGGACATCGGCTTCCAGACCGGAGACCGGATTGTGGCCGTGAACGGCAAAGAGCTGGAGAAGTTCGAGGATGTATACTCCATGGATGCCTTGCTGGGCCGCAATGCCTACTATACGGTAGAGCGCAACGGCGAGCGGGTAAACCTGCAGGTGCCGGCAGACCTGATGGACCGCCTGGCAGACAGAGAAGACCGCATGTTCTTCGTGCAGCCGCGCCAGCCGTTCAAAGTAGGGGATGTGGTGCCGGCTAGTGCCGCCGCCAAGGCAGGCTTGCAGAAAGGTGACTTCATCACAAGGGTGAACGGGGAACCGGTAATGTTCTTCCATGAGTTTCAGCAGGCCCTGCAGCAGAACGCAGGCAAGGCAGTGACTATGACCGTGGAGCGCGACGGCAAGCCGATCAAACTGCAGGCACAGGTAAGCGAGAACGGCACGATCGGTTTTCAGCCGGTGCAGCTGCTGCAGTACGCCACCCGCGACTATAGCCTGGGCGAGGCCATTCCGTTGGGTACAGAGCAGGCTTTCGGCGTGATCACGGCTAACCTGAAGGGCTTCGGCAAGATCTTCCGGGGCGAGGTGTCTGCCTCTAAGTCCTTAAGCGGTCCTATCGGCATTGCGCAGATCTTCGGGGATACCTTCAACTGGTATAAGTTCTGGTCGATCACGGCCATGCTGTCGATGGTGCTGGCCTTTATGAACTTCCTGCCGATTCCGGCGCTGGATGGCGGGCACGTGGTGTTCTTGACGTATGAGATGATCAGTGGCCGCAAGCCGTCTGATAATTTCCTGGAAAATGCCCAAAAAGTGGGTATGGTAATTTTGTTAGGCTTAATGGCATTTGCTATATTTAACGATGTGTTCAAGATAATCTTCTAACCAAAGATTCCATTCATGAAATCCGTCGTAAAGTACACCCTGACAAACTTAATTCTTCTTTTCTTTTTTGCACTCCCAAAGGCCGAGGCAGCTCCTGCAGACCGGCCCTCAGGTATAGACCAGCACGCTGTCGCCACGCAAGGCGACAGCGTGTACCAGGTACAGCAAGGCGACACGTATTACAGCCTCTCGCGCCGCTTCAGCATCCCGATAGACTCGCTCCAGAGGTGGAACAACAACATTTTACAGATCGGGCAAACGCTCTACCTGACGCGTCAGGCCAAAGCCCAGGCAACAGCATCAGTAGCCAAAGCCAAGCCAGCTTCTGCTCCTAAAGCTACTCCTGTGGCTAAATCAGCGAGTAAGCAACCCTCAAATAATCTTTCCTCTGCAGCGCGTTCTGCCGGCAGTACCTCCGCCTCAGCTGCCGCCGCGCCCAGAACGGCAGAGTACAAAACCAAAAGCCGCATCCTGGTCGTTCCCTTTGACCCTTACCTGTACTTCTCCGATGCCGATGACGAGATCGCTCGTAAATCGAGGATACCGCGCCAGAACGTGCGCCATGTGTTCCGTGGCAGGCTGAACGCCATGCTGGCCCCGCAAGGCTACGAAACCATTCACCTGCTGGGCGGCGTGTACCGCGACAGCGTGAGCGAACTGAGCCGTTTGTACAAAGCCCTGAGCTATAGCTACCAGGATAACAAGCAGTCCAGGTTTAACCACCAGCCTGTGGTGAAGGAGGAAAAGGGCGGCATGCTGAACTGGGTAAATGAGCAGAAGCAAAAGCTGGGCATGAAAGGCGAGCAAGGGCCTGTACCTGTGGCGCAGGACCCCAACAAGCACTTTGGCGTGAAGGTAAAGGACCCGAACTTCTTCAGCTACTTTAACGGGCAGTACGGCATCGACTACTACGTGCTCATCAACCAGTTTGAGGTGAAAACGGTGTACGAAAACTGCCTGGACAGGGCCGCGCAGAACTATGAGCGCGATTTTATGGTTCACTATTCGATCTACGACAGCAAAGGCGAGTTGGTATCCGGTAATAAGATCAAGGTGCCCTACCACTCTAACATCAACGATGTACAGCGTATTGTAAGCGATAACATGCCAAACATGGCGCAGCGCGTACTTGCTGATCTGCCTGCTGCCAAGTAGAGAAAATAGTGCGAAGGTTATTTGTGGTGCCATTTTTGATGTGATTCCAGTCTTCGTACCTTTCTACTTTAGTATCAAATAACATGAAATATAGGCTTTTCTCTCTTCTGCTCCTGCTAGCCGCTTTTTTTGTGGTACAGCCAGCAGCTGCGCACGATTACCACGCCAGCATCACAGACATCACTTACAATCCGCGTACCCAGAGCCTGGAAGTGGCGATGAAGGTATTTATGGATGACCTGGAGGATGCCCTCTCAAAGCGTACCAAAACCAAGGTAAGGTATAGCCGCAGCTCTGAACAGGTGAAACAGTACATGAGCGACTATGTGCAGGCCAACCTGGTGTTCGAACTCACGAAAGGAAAGCCGCTGAAGCATAAGTTTCTGGGCTCTGAGGATGATGCCGATGTGGTGTGGATGTATGTGGAGGTCCCAGTGCAAAGTGCTACGCTACCACAATTGTTTGTGAAGAACGCGGTACTTACAGAGCTTTTCAGCGATCAGATGAACATCGTGAACGTGACCTACAAAGGGAAGACAGAAAGTGTGCTGATGCAGACCGGCGACACGAATAAGAAAGTAAGTTTCTAAAGGAGTAGCAAAAGTTGATTTTATATGAGAGGCAAGCAGCTACGGCTGTTTGCCTCTTTTTTATGCCTTATTTTGCGGCCCGCTTGGCGGCGGAACTGATGAAGAGCAGGGCCAGCAGCCAACCGCTGATCAGGGTAGGGACCAGGTAGCCCAGCATGTACAGGCTGATGTGCAGGTGGGCGCGCACCAGCACGTTCAGCACCAGAAAACCGCATCCTGACAGGAAGATCTTAAGCCAAAACTTCCACCAGGTGTTTTTTTGCGCTTCCGGCTTTGGTAAGGGCACAGCAGGTAGCTTAAGGACATACAGCAGTATGAGCAGCAAGCCCAGTACTGTACTTATGTGCTGGATCAGGCGGCAGAGGGGGAACTTTAGCCCCAGAAAGGACACCCTGTACAGCAGCACCGGAAACTGCTCCACAAAGAAACCCGAGGTATGGGTAAAGCTGTCCCAGAAAATATGTGTAGCCGCGCCAAGCAGTGCCGAAGTGCAGAAGATGAACCAATGCCTGCGCAGGTAGTTAAACCAATTGAGGTGCTGGTAAGGCAGCGCCCGCCGCTTCAGCCACAGAGGCAGTTTGTCCACGACATGCTCCCGTACCAGCCCGTGGAAAAGCACTGCCAGCAGAAAGGCAATGGGTAAGTCGAAAAAGAGCAGGCCCGGTAAGGTATGGCTGATGTCGCTGTGCCGCCTGAGCCTTAGAAAGTACTCAAAATCCGGCGCCATGCTGCCTATGACCAGACCTGTGGTGGAGAGCCATTGTCTTTTTGCTTTCAGTAAAGGCAGTATGATGGCGGGGTGTGCGGCAGTGAAAGGCATTTTACAGACAAAAGGAGAACCTTAAGCCTATACCTTAGTTTGGCTTTCCTGGTTTTATTAACCTGAACTCTACACGCCGGTTGATTTTCCTATCTTCTTCGGTTTTCTCCTCCCGCAGCGGTTTGCTGCTTCCGTAGCCTATGGCGTCGATCCGGCCCTGCGGCAAGTTCAGCCTCTTTTCTATGTACAGCCGGATGGCATCGGCACGGTCCTGAGACAGCGAAAGGTTAAAGTCTTTGTCTCCGGCCCCGTCGGTATGGCCCGAGATTTCGAGCCTGAAGGTAGGGTGGTCTATCAGGAAAAGCGCCACCTCGTCCAGCACCGGTTCCATATCCGTTTTGATGTCCGACTGGTTCTGGTCAAACTCAATGTTCTTGAACACCATCGGAATGCTGTAGTCAATGAGGGTGGTCATGATCTGGAAGGAGGTATCCTGCTGCAGGGCCAGCTCCCGCTCAATGGTGAAAAAGTCAGGGCTCTGGATCAGCATCAGGTAACGGGAGTTGTCGATCAGGCTGAACTCGAAGGAGCCGTCGGGGCGGATGTACTTGGAGGAGATCTCAATGCCGTTGTCCAGGTCGATGATCGAGATGATACCGGAAAGCGGTTTGTTGGTCAGGGAGTCGATGAGCTTGCCCTCTACCTTGGTCACGGCCAGCGGGTGCGCCTCCATCGGCAGCGGGAAGGAGTACAGGTCCAGGTTTTGGATGTCATCGGCCTCGGAGCGGGCGTAATACAGGTTTTTGGAGGCCGCATCAATCGTAAAGTAGTACTCGCTGCCTCGGCCGTTTACCAGCGGACCTATATTCCTGGGCTCCTGCCACTGCCCCTGTACATTATAGGTCTTGTAGATGTCAAAGTCCCCGAAGTTGTACAGCTGGCCGCGCGAACTGAAGTAAAGTACCTGGTAGAGGGGGTGGAAGAAAGGACTTACTTCGCTCTCGCGGGTGTTGACTACCGGGCCCATGTTCTGCGCCCTGGCCCAGCCGCCGCTTTTCGTTTTGTAGGTATAGTAGATGTCCGAAAGGCCAAAGCCGCCCAGGCGGTCGGAGGCAAAGTACAGGGTGTCCTCATTGGTAGAGAGGGTGGGCTGAGAGTCCCAGGCATTGGAGTTTACACTAGGCCCCAAGTTCCTGATCTGCCCCCAGGTACCGTCCTCCTGCAGGGTGGCCACATAAAGGTCGCAGTTGCCATAGCCGTCCGGGGCCTCGCAGCGGGCAAAGTATAGGGTTTTGCCGTCGCGGCTCAGGCAGGCGGAGCCTTCGTTATACATGCTGTTGATCGGTTTGCCAAAGGACTGTGCCTCCTGCCAAAAGCCGTTTTCCTGTTTGGAGTAGAAAAGGTCCTCATTGGCGCGGCCATTCAGCCCCTGCAGGTTGCGCTTAGAGGTGAAAATGAATACCTCATTCTCCTCGTTCAAAGTCGGGCCATAGTCGGCATAAGGGGTGTTGATGGCACTGCCCATGTTCAGGTACACCCCCTTGGGCGGCTTGAACGTGGCGATGGACTTGCGGTACTCCACCAGTTCATAGTAGTAGTCCAGGGGCACGTAGTAGTCCTTCGTGTTCTGCTCCAGCGAGTCGTAGTAAGAGTATACCCGGCGTACATCAGTCCGGTGATGCTTTAGCACCAGCCGGTATAGCGCTTTGGACTTCTCCAGTTGCCCCTGCCGCTCCAGGAGCTGCCCCAGCCGCCAGAGCAGATAGGTGTCTCTGTAAAAGTTTTCGATGCCAAAGTTACCCACATAAGCCTCCAGCAGGGGCAGCACCTGGTCGTACTGCTTGCGTTTCTCCAGTTTCTGGATGGCCGAGAGTTTTTTGGAGTCGCTATAGTAAGGTATTTTGTTTAAATTAGGGAAATCGAGCTGCAGCTCGGGCGCAGGGGAGGATTTATGGACCTTTACACCCGGTCCTTCATCAAGAGGCACATGCTTGTACTGCCCCAGACTGGTATATGGCAGCAGGAGGCATAGAGTGCAGAGCAAGAAAAGGTGTTTAGAATTCATCACGTGCCTTTTTCCCTAACGCCAAAGATATTACTTTTGTGACAAAATATTGTAACTATTGTTAAGGCTGGACATTTTTTTGTGGTTTAAGTGGAAAAGTGCAATTGTAGCCACGACAATTGGGCACTACTGGCCATTGTGGCACAGGACTTGACAATTATAAAGCAACACAGAAAATAGCCTCTCAGAGGTTAGCTTCTGTCATTATGGCATTGATTTAAAATATGAACTATACTTTCAAGAACTTTTTACATAACCTGTTACTAAGCGATATTTCAGACGAGGGCGGGGATGAGTTGATCCCAATCATCACGGCCGAAGCTGAGGACGACATGCCGACAGAAGACCTGCCAGACGAGCTGCCCATCCTGGCAGTCCGCAATACTGTTCTTTTTCCGGGGGTTGTGCTGCCGATCACGGTTAGCCGCAAAAAATCGGTGAAGCTGGTGCGGAAGGCCCACAAGGGCAATAAGATTGTGGGGGTGGTAGCACAGAAAAACACCAACAGCGACGACCCTACCGCAGAAGACCTGTACGAGATTGGTACTGTGGCCAAGATCCTTAAGATGCTGGTGCTGCCCGATGGCAACACCACCATCATCATCCAGGGCCACAGCCGGTTTAAAGTGGAGGAGATCATTGAGGAGGACCCTTACCTGACGGCTAAGATCAGTATCTGCAAGGAAACCCAGCTTGACAAGAAACGCAAGGAGGTGAAGGCCCTGGTGCAGTCGCTGAAAGACGCGGCGGCCAAAATGCTGAAGCTGAACCCGGAGATACCGCAGGAGGCGCAGGTGGCCCTCGATAACATCGACAGCCCTAGCTTCCTGACCCATTTCCTGTCCAGCAACCTGAACGTGGAGGTGGCCCAGAAGCAAAAGCTGCTGGAGGTGAACGACTGCATGGAGCGCGGTACGCAGCTACTGGAGCTGATGCTGCGAGAGATTCAGCTGCTGGAGCTAAAGCAGGAGATCCATACCAAGGTGCATACCGACATAGACCAGCAGCAGCGCGACTACTTCCTGCGTCAGCAGATCAAAGTGCTGCAGGATGAGCTGGGGCAGGAGGGACCGGACCAGGAGATTGAGCGCTTCCGGGAGCGTGCCGCCAAGAAAAAGTGGCCTGAGCACGTAGCCAAGCATTTCAAAAAAGAGATCGATAAGCTGGCCCGCCTCAACCCGCAGGCGGCGGAGTACCCGGTGGCCGTCAACTACCTGGAGTTCCTGCTTGACCTGCCGTGGAACGAGTATACCAAGGACAACTTCAACCTGAAGCGTACCAAGAAGATACTGGATGCCGACCACTACGGTCTGGAGAAGGTGAAGGAGCGTATTCTGGAGTACCTGGCGGTGCTGAAGCTGAAGAATGATATGAAGGCGCCGATCCTCTGCCTGTACGGACCTCCGGGCGTGGGTAAAACCTCGCTGGGGCGTTCTATCGCCAAGGCTCTGGGGCGTGAGTATGTCAGAATGTCACTGGGTGGCGTGCGAGACGAAGCCGAGATCCGCGGGCACCGCCGTACCTACGTAGGTGCCATGCCGGGTAAGATCATCAGCCAGATCAAAAAAGTGGGCTCCTCTAATCCGGTGATCATCCTGGACGAGGTGGATAAGATCGCCTCTGATTTCCGTGGCGACCCTTCCTCTGCCCTGCTGGAGGTGCTGGACCCGGAGCAGAACCATACGTTCATGGACAACTACCTGGATGTGGAGTACGACCTGTCGAAGGTGCTGTTCATTGCCACGGCCAACTCGCTGGAGACCATACAGCCCGCCCTGCGCGACCGTATGGAGATCATCGAGCTGACAGGCTATACCCTGGAGGAGAAGACCGAGATCGCTAAACGCCACCTGCTGCCCAAGCAGATCGCAGAGCACGGGCTGGAAGAAAGCGATGCAAAGGTCTCGAAGGCAACCATCCATAAAGTGATCGAGGATTATACCCGTGAATCCGGGGTACGTAGCCTGGAGCGTAAGATCGGGCAGCTGGTGCGAAATACGGCCAAGCTGAAGGCGATGGAGGAGGACTATACCAAGACCATCAAGCCGGAAGACGTGGTCAAGCGACTGGGGCCTGAGATCTTTGACAAGGAAATCTACCAGGACATCGATACAGCCGGTGTGGTAACAGGCTTGGCCTGGACTTCGGTGGGAGGGGATATCCTCTTCATTGAGTCCATCCTGAGCAAAGGCAAAGGCAAACTGACGCTCTCCGGGCAGCTGGGTGATGTGATGAAAGAGTCTGCCATGACGGCGATTTCTTACCTGAAAGCCCATGCCGAGCTGCTGGATATCGATTACCGCATCTTCGACCAGTATGACCTGCACATCCACTTCCCGGAAGGCGCTGTGCCGAAAGACGGGCCGTCGGCAGGTATCGCCATTTTCACCTCCATTGCCTCTGTGTTCACGCAGCGTCAGGTGACGTCGAGG
This sequence comes from Hymenobacteraceae bacterium, assembly GCA_033838975.1. Lineage (GTDB taxonomy): Bacteria > Bacteroidota > Bacteroidia > Cytophagales > Hymenobacteraceae > Pontibacter. Next base: position 9,515 of record JAJLKL010000004.1, read on the forward strand.
CTGGCCATGACCGGCGAGAGCACGCTGCGTGGCAAGGTGTTGCCAGTGGGAGGGATCAAGGAGAAGATCCTGGCGGCCAAACGGGCGGGTATCACCGATATCATTCTTTGCGAGAAGAATAAGAAGGATATCAGCGAAATTCCGGAGCAGTACATCAAGGGGCTTCGCATCCATTATGTGGATCGTGTGGATGAGGTCGTCAAAATCGCGCTTCTGAAGGAGAAGGTGAAGAATGCCCTGGAGCTGAAGGTGACCGAGAACGGAGCAGTGAAGTCTGAAGTATAAAGGTGGCCTGGTGGCTGCGGCAAAAAATAACTGCCTAACAAAAGGGCGTGGTACAGAGAATAGGAGCATGTCTGGTATTGCTGATGGGCCTGTCGCTCATGGCGCAGGCGCAGATCGGCGGCCGGCGAAGCTTCTCTTTTCTGGAACTGCCCCCGAGTGCCAAGCAAGCCGCGCTTGGAGGTCTTAATGTAACAGCCGGTGGCCACGACGTGAACATGGTGGCCGCTAACCCTGCCCTGCTGAACAAGGAGATGGACAACCAACTCTCGCTGTCTTATATGGGCTACCTGGCCGACATTCAGCAGAGTCATCTAGCCTACGCCTTTCATTCCGAGAAGTGTGGCCGCTGGGCAGCAGCTATAAACTACCTGCATTACGGCGACTTTGTGCAGCGCGATGCCACAGGTATGGAGCTGGGTACCTTTCAGGTAAACGATTACGCCTTCAGCCTGACGCATGCACGGGAGGTGGAGGCCTTTACCCTAGGGGTTACCGCTAAAGTCGCCTTTTCCAGTATAGCCGGTAACAAGGCTGTTGGCCTGCTGGCCGATGCCGGCGTAACCTTCAACCACCCGGAGAAGGATCTTACCGTGGGCCTGGCGTTCAAGAATGTAGGCTATCAGGTAAAGCCTTACGATGGCGGAGAGCGGCAGCCAATGCCCTTCGATGCCCAGCTGGGGGTAAGCTATAAGCCGGAGCACATGCCGGTCAGGCTGTCGTTAACTGCCCATCGCCTTTACCAGTTCGATATCGTGTACCTGGACCCCAATGCGCCGGGCAGGCTGGATGAGAACGGTAATGAGGTGAAGGAAGAGAAAAAGCTGGGCGACAAGATTGCCCGCCACTTTGTGGCCGGGGCCGAGTTTGTGTTCAGCAAGAACTTTCAGCTTCGGGCCGGCTATAACCACCTGCGGCGCAAAGAGCTGCGCCTGGACACGAATTCCGGGGGGGCTGGCTTCTCGCTGGGGGCTATGCTGCGGGTGCGGGCCTTTGAGCTAAACTACGGCAGCGCCTTCTTCCATCCTTCCGGGGCCACGCACTATGTCACTATCGGTACCAACACCAGCACGTTCTTTAAAAAGAAAAACAGCTAATAACTTATCAGCTACTGTGTTTGTATAAACTTGTAGCGTATACAGTATATCAACCATAAGAAAGATCATGTTAGATAATATTGCTTCTTTAACACCAGCCCAGATTGTAGAAGAGCTGGATAAGTACATCATCGGGCAGAAGGACGCCAAGCGCAACGTGGCCATTGCCCTGCGCAACCGCTGGCGCCGGATGAATGCCGATAAAAGCATCCAGGGAGACATCGTTCCGAACAATATCCTGATGATCGGGGCGACAGGTGTAGGTAAAACAGAGATTGCCCGCCGCCTGGCTAAGATCGCCGATGCCCCTTTCACCAAAGTAGAGGCTTCTAAATTTACGGAAGTGGGCTATGTGGGCCGCGACGTGGAAAGCATGGTACGTGACCTGGTAGAGCAGTCGGTGAACATGGTGAAGCAGAAGAAAAAGGAGGAAGTAAAGCAGAAAGCTGCCGAAGTGGTGGAAGACATTATCCTGGATGCGCTGATTCCGCCGATTCAGGGGCGTGGCAACTCCCCGGTTTCTGTGACCACTGACCCGAATGCAATGCCAGAGACAGACTACGAACTGAACGAGCGTACCCGTGAGAAGTTCCGTGAGAAGATCCGGAACGGAGAGCTGGAAGACCGTAAGATCGAGATTCGGGTACAGCAGAGCGCTATGCCAGGAATGGGCGTGATGGGGCCTGGCATGGACGAGGCGTCCATGATGAACATCCAGGAGATGATCAGTGGGATGATGCCGAAGAAGACGAAGAAGCGTAAGGTGACCATTGCTGAGGCTCGGAAGATTCTGCTGGAGGAAGAGGCGTCCAAGCTGATCGATATGGATGAGGTGAAGGAGGAGGCCATTTTCAAGGCTGAGAACTCCGGCGTGATCTTTATCGACGAGATCGACAAGGTAGCCAGCTCCAGCAAGAAAGGCGGAGGCGGCCCGGACGTAAGCCGAGAGGGCGTGCAGCGCGACCTGCTCCCGATCGTGGAAGGGTCTACGGTAAACACCAAGTATGGGATCATCACCACAGACCACATCCTGTTCATTGCCGCCGGTGCGTTTCACGTAGCCAAGCCGTCCGACCTGATCCCGGAGCTGCAGGGCCGTTTCCCGATCCGCGTGGAGCTGGACAGCCTGACAAAAGACGACTTCTACCAAATCCTGAAATTCCCGAAAAATGCCCTGACAAAGCAGTACGAGGCATTGCTCTCTGCGGAGGATGTGGAGCTGACCTTCAATGACGAGGCGCTGGATGAGATCGCATCCATCGCTTACGAGGTGAACACGGAGGTGGAGAACATCGGGGCCCGCCGTCTGCACACGGTGATGAGCCGCCTGCTCAACGATATCCTCTTCGACGTGCCGGACAAGATCGGCGCCAATGCCCACATAGTGGTGACGCGCGAAATGGTGCAGGAGAAACTGGCCGGCATGGTGAAAAACCGCGACCTGAGCCAGTACATTCTGTAATTACGAATGATGAATTAAGAATTAGAAGTATAAATTTTGAAGGTAACTGGCGCGGGAGTCACTTCCGTGCTAAAGTATAAACACGAATCTTGGATTCGCGAGAGTGCCTGGCGCCGGTATCCAGCCGGTGACGTAAGGTGTGTACGAGTCTCCAGACTCGCACGCTGGGTTTTATTTCAGGCTATACATTAAAGCTGGTGCTTCTGCTGTGGCAGGGGCACCAGCTTTTTACTTCGCAGAATGTTTTATACTTTATACGTCAGAAATAAGGGATAATACTAAGTGCAAACCAAATGTGCGTGGGCAGTAGATATCTACGCAAAGCTAATTTGATAGTGGTATAACCCTTTCCTCTGTCCCATGCGTAAGTCATAACTCAGCATTCATAATTCACCTCACTATGAACTACTACTTTATAACCGGGGCCAGTAAAGGCATAGGCAAGGCGATAGCCGAAGAACTTCTGAAAGACAGCAGCAACTTTGTGGTGGGCGTGTCGCGCACAAGCAGTATCAAGCACTCGAACTACCGTCACCAGCCGATGGACTTTTCAGACATAGAGGGGGTGGAGCATAACCTGCAAAAGGTCTTTCTGCCGTACAAGGATGCAGACAGGCTGGTGCTGATCAACAACGCCGGGGTGCTGGGCGATATCGGGTATGTGGGCGAGGGAATGCCCAATGAGCGCTTTGAGTTTGTGTTCGATGTGAACGTGATCGTGCCGGCCATGCTGATGAACACATTTCTGGAGGTGTACCGGCCGGTGCAGTGCCAGAAGATCATCGTCAACATCAGCTCGGGTGCAGGCAAGTACCCTGTGGATGGCTGGGCCTCTTACTGTGCCTCCAAAGCGGCAATCGACATGCTGTCCCAGACTGTGCAGCAGGAGCAGGACGTGCGTGGCACCGGAGTGCGGGTGTACGCGCTGTCGCCGGGAGTGGTGGATACGGGCATGCAGGAGCACATACGCGAGAGCGATGCAGAGAAGTTCAGCAACGTGCAGCGTTTCCGGGACTACAAGGCGCATGGCGAACTCGCCTCGCCAGAGGAGGTGGGGCGCAAAGTCGTGTGGTTCTTGAACAACACGGATGATTTTGATGATGTAATGGTCTCGGTACGGGACATGCCCTAGGGGGCTTCTAATACCGCTAAAAGTTAACTTGAATGATGTGAGCCTCACCAGGTATAATGGTGAGGCTTTTCTGTTGTAAGATGCAGAGATAGATTGTTGTTAAAACGTTGAAATAGAAAATATTACCTGTTGCTGCCTTTTTGTTTCTTTTTTGCTAAATTGTTATAGTTATGCTAACTAAATATAGTTATTGATTTAACCGGCTATACAATAGGATCTTATGAAGAACCCGATCTGCCCGCGCTGCAATGCCCTCCATGTCGTGAAAAGTGGGATCGTGAACGACAGGCAGCGCTACCGCTGTAAAAAGTGCGGCTACTACTTCACGGTAAACAAGCTGGGCAAGAACATCGATAGCTACTACGTCACCAAGGCGCTTCAGCTCTATATAGAGGGTGTCAGTTACCGGGAGATAGAGCGGATCCTGGGTGTCAGCCATGTGTCTGTGATGAATTGGGTGCGCAAGTACAAGATCAAGGCGCCGGAGCAGACGGAGTACCATCCCACCTATAAGATCCTAAACCATGCGGAACTGGTGGAGTACATCAAGAACGGTGGAAACCTGAAAGGAGCCGGTATGATGATCACGGAGCTGGGAGATAAGTACATGATGATCAAATGGACACGCTTTAAAGAGTAGTGCTGCTAAACCTTGGCTTTCAGCCCTTGCCTGTGGCCTGTTTATAATACGATCCAACTACCCTTCAGATAGGCTGCCGCTCCGTATACCTGCCAAAAGTTACCCTTGCCTGAGGTAGCTATATCAAGTTACCAAATACCTACAGTGCCTTATCCTTTTTCTTAACTTTTCCTTAAAATAGATTAAAGATTTCGGGGAAACAGCTGACCTCCTTCTTCACCTTAATCATCCTGTAAGTCAATGAAAAAACTAATACTACATGTAGTGGCAGGGCTTGTGCTCTGCTGCGCTGGAAGAGGAGCGTTTGCACAAGGCTCCACGCTCTACGGCGCTGGGCTGAAAGTGCCGCTGAACGAGGACGGCTCCAGGTACATCCGCTTTATCGCCTGGAACCAGGTATGGGTACGCTACAATGAGAACAACAGCGGCTCCATCCGGAACGGAGAACTGGTGGACAACACCTTTGATGTGGGCCTGCGCCGTTCGCGCGTGCTGCTCTACTCACAGATCAGCCCAAGGTTTTTGATCCTGACACACTTCGGTATCAACAACCAAAACGCGGTGAGTGGCGGTTACCTGGCAACGGACGGCAAAAAGCCGCAGCTCTACATGCACGACGCGTGGGCGGAGTATAAAGTGTTTGGCAACAGCCTCTCATTGGGTGCTGGCCTGCACTACTGGAACGGCATCTCCCGACTGACGAATGCCAGTACTCTGAACTTTCTGGCCTATGATGCCCCGATAACCAACTGGCCTACCATTGAGGCCATAGACCAGTTCGCGCGTATGCTCGGGGTTTATGCCAAGGGGAAGCTGGGCAAGCTGGATTACCGGGTGGCGGTAAATAACCCCTTCCTGACCAACACGGCAGGTGCCATAGGCCCGGCGGCCAACTATAACCCGACCAATAACGAGAAGGTGTACCAGGGCTATTTTAACTACCAGTTCCTGGAGCAGGAGTCTAACCTGCTGCCTTACATGGTAGGCTCCTACCTGGGCACCAAAAAGGTATTCAACATAGGGGCCGGCTTTCTGCATAACAGCGACGGCATGTGGCGCGAGGAAGCAGTAGCTGGGGGCAGCAGGGTGGTAGAGGAAGACATTACCCTTTTGGGCGTGGATGCCTTTCTGGACCTGCCGCTTAACCAGGAGAGTGGCACCGCCATCACGGCCTATGCCGTGTACTACAACTACGACTTCGGCAGGAACCACGTGCGCAACATCGGCCTGCTGAACCCTGCCACAGAGGGAGGCAGCCTGAGGGGGAACGCTGTGCCAACTGTGGGCACAGGCGATATGGGATATGCCGAGCTGGGTTACCTGCTGCCAAGGGGACTGTTTGGCGAGGAGGCCCGCCTGCAGCCATACGCGGCCTTTAACTACGGCAGGCTCGAAGGGCTGCGCGACAGCCAGGGGGACAAAGTGCCCGTGAAGGTACTGGATGTGGGGGCGAACCTGCTGCTGGAGGGGCACCACGCCAAGATCACGCTCAACTACCGTCACCGGCCTGACTACACGACCATCAACGACCTGAAATACCGTCCTGAGCTGACGCTACAGGCCATGATCTACCTATAACCGCATCACAAAACACTTTAAAACGCTTTTAACATGGAAAATAACAAAGGAAGAATGCAGGAGTACTGGCAGCGCAACGTCCGGATCCTGCTCACACTGCTGGGCCTCTGGTTTGTGGTGTCGTACGTCTTCGGCATCCTGCTCGTGGATGAGCTCAACCAGTTTCGCCTGGGGGGCTTTAAGCTGGGGTTCTGGTTTGCCCAGCAGGGGGCCATCTACGCGTTTGTGCTGATCATCTTCATCTACGTGGTGCTGATGAACAGGCTGGACAGGGAGTTTGATGTACACGAAGATTAACAGTTTCTCACCTTAAAACGATACGAACATGGGAATTCTAACCTGGACATACATTATAGTGGGGCTTACATTCGCCCTCTATATTGGTATCGCCATCTGGTCGCGTGCCGGATCTACAAAAGAGTTTTATGTGGCAGGCGGCGGGGTGTCGCCGCTGGCCAACGGTATGGCCACGGCCGCCGACTGGATGTCTGCCGCCTCCTTCATCTCTATGGCGGGCCTGATCTCGTTCATGGGCTACGACGGTTCGGTGTACCTGATGGGCTGGACGGGGGGCTACGTGCTGCTGGCCCTGCTGCTGGCGCCCTACCTGCGTAAGTTCGGAAAGTTTACTGTGCCGGACTTTGTGGGGGACCGCTACTACTCTAAAACTGCCCGCCTGGTGGCGGTGATCTGTGCCATCTTCATCTCCTTTACCTACGTGGCCGGGCAGATGCGCGGTGTGGGCATTGTGTTCTCCCGCTTCCTGGAGGTGCAGATTGAGACCGGGGTGATCATCGGTATGGTGATCGTGTTGTTCTATGCCGTGTTGGGCGGCATGAAGGGCATCACCTATACCCAGGTGGCGCAGTACTGCGTGCTGATCTTCGCTTACATGGTGCCTGCCATCTTTATCTCGCTTATGCTGACAGGCAATCCGGTTCCGCAGCTAGGGCTGGGGGGGACACTGGAAGAAGGCGGCTACCTGCTGGACAGGCTGGACGGCATGCTGACAGAGCTGGGCTTTACCGCCTACACCGATGGCAGCAAGGCCACGATAGACGTGTTCTTCATCACGGCCGCCCTGATGGTGGGTACGGCTGGCCTGCCACACGTGATCGTGCGTTTCTTTACCGTGCCTAAGGTAAAGGATGCGCGTAAGTCAGCCGGCTTTGCGCTGGTGTTTATCGCCATCCTGTACACAACGGCCCCTGCCATTGGCGCTTTCGGCATGTACAACATGCTGCGAACAACAGCAGGGCAGCAGATCTCGGCGTTGCCGCAGTGGGTGAATAACTGGCAGAAAACAAAGCTGATCAGCTACGAGGACAAGAACAATGACGGCCGTATCCAGTATGTGAAGGATCCGCAGCGCAACGAGCTGGTGATCGATAAGGACATCATGGTGCTGGCCAACCCGGAGATCGCCAGGCTCCCCAACTGGGTGGTGGCCTTGGTGGCGGCTGGCGGTTTGGCGGCAGCACTGTCCACAGCAGCCGGCTTGCTGCTGGTGATCTCCACGGCCATCTCCCACGACCTGCTCAAAAAGTCGTTCATGACCGGAATTTCGGAGAAGAATGAGCTGATTGCCGCGCGCATCGCGGCTGCCGTAGCGGTGGTGATCGCGGGCTACTTTGGCATCTACCCTCCGGGTTTCGTGGCAGAGGTGGTGGCCTTCGCCTTCGGACTGGCGGCGGCCTCGTTCTTCCCGGTCATCATCATGGGGATCTTCTCCAAGCGCATGAACAAGCAGGGCGCCATCTGGGGCATGGTTACCGGACTTACGTTTACCATTGCCTACATCGTGTACTTTAAGTTCATTAACCCGGCGGCCAACACGCCTGACAACTGGTTCCTGCAGATCTCCCCTGAGGGCATCGGTACCGTTGGCATGGTGGTGAATTTTGTTGTATCTTTTGTGATATCAAGGTTCACGCCGGCTCCTCCTGCGCATGTACAGGACCTGGTAGAGGACATCAGGATTCCACGTGGAGCAGGCACTGCTGCCGTGCATCACTAGAATGTAACAGTCGTTGTTTCATAGCTTTCATTTCGGACAGAGTGGGAAACCTGAGCGAGGGTACCATAGCCGCCTCAACCGGGTCTCTCACTTTGTTCGGAGTGATGAAAGGCAAAACTTAAAAGGTATACACCCTGACCCATGCGTGACAGAGTAAAAGGCAGACGCTTATTTTTCATCAGCATCCTGTTTCTGGTGCTGCTGAACTTTCCGCTTGTTTCCATCTTCAATAAAGGTGGCATGGTGGCTGGTGTGCCTGTCTTGTACCTCTACATCATGGTAACCTGGCTGCTATGCATTGGGGCGATTGGTTTTTTTGTGGACAGGAAGCGGCCTAAGCGCGGCACAAGAAGCAGCACATGAATTACTGGCTTGTCATCGGGGTTTCGTTTCTCTACCTGGCCTTGCTCTTCGGGCTGGCCTCGTGGGCAGAACGGCGTTCGGCCTCTGGAAAAAGCCTTGTAAGCAACCCATATATCTATGCCCTCTCGATGGCTGTATACTGCACCGCCTGGACCTATTACGGCAGTGTGGGCAGGGCGGCCTCAGGAGGTTTGGAGTACCTGGCGATCTACATCGGGCCTACGCTGATGGCGCCGCTCTGGTGGGTGGTCCTGCGCAAGATCATCCGCATCTGTAAAGTACAGCGCATCACCACCATGGCCGATTTTATCTCGTCCAGGTACGGTAAAAATATTACGCTGGGTAGCATTGTCACGCTGGTCTGTGTGCTGGGCATCATCCCCTACATCTCCATTCAGCTGAAGGCGATTGCCAGCAGCCTGAGTATACTTACCGGCAGGGTAGGTGAGGTAGAGGCTTTCCCAGACACCTCCTTTTTCATTGCCATTGGCCTGGCCCTGTTCACGATTGTGTACGGTACGCGCCACGTAGAGGCCACGGAGCGCCATGAGGGGATGGTGACCGCCATCGCTTTTGAGTCAGTGCTGAAGCTGGTGGTGTTTGTGGCCGCCGGTGTGTTCGTGACCTATGGGGTGTTCAACGGCTTCGGGGACCTCATGCAGCAGGCCGCGCAGCTGCCAAACTTTGAGGAACTGATGACTTTTGGCGGAGAAAGCGGCTATGCCCAATGGTTCTGGATGGTGCTGCTCTCGATGCTGGCCATCCTCCTGCTGCCGCGCCAGTTTCAGGTGGCCGTGGTGGAGAACGTGAACGAGCAGCACCTGAACAGGGCCATGTGGCTGTTCCCGCTATACCTGTTCGCCATAAATGTATTTGTGCTGCCCATTGCCTTTGGCGGCGACCTGCTGTTTGGTGCGGGCACCGTGGACGCGGACATGTTCGTGCTGGCCATCCCGCTGCTGGAGGGGCAAAGTATTCTGGCGTTGCTGGTATACCTGGGCGGCTTTTCAGCGGCAACCAGTATGGTCATTGTCTCCACCATTGCCCTGAGCGTGATGATGAGCAATAACCTGATCATGCCGCTTCTGGTGAGCGTACCTGCGCTCAAGAACCGTTACAACGATAAACTGACAACCATACTGGTCTACAGCCGCCGGCTCTGCATTCTGCTGGTGGTGCTGATGGCCTACTTGTATTACAAAGGAGTAGCGGAATACTATTCGCTGCTGGAGGTCGGGCTGGTGTCCTTTGCGGCCGTGGCACAGTTTGCGCCGGCTATCATCGGCGGCATCTTCTGGAAAGAAGGTACAAAGAACGGGGCCTTAGCGGGTATCGTGGTGGGCTCTGTCCTTTGGTTCTATACCCTGGTCGTGCCCTCCATGGTGGGCGTAAACATGCTGCCGATCTCTATTTTGAACGAGGGCCCCTGGGGTGTTGGGTGGCTAAAGCCGTTTGAGCTGTTCGGGCTGCAGGGGCTGGACTATATCTCACACGCCATGTTCTGGACGATGTTCCTGAACACAGGCCTCTACATAGGGGTATCGCTGCTGAGCCGGCAGACCTCGCAGGAGCGCAACCAGGCGGAGGTGTTCGTGGATATTTTCAAGTACTCCACCGTGCTGGAGTCATCGATTGTGTGGAAAGGTACAGCCTATATCCCGGACATCAGGTCGCTGCTGGTAAACTTCCTGGGGGAAAAGCGTGCCGAGGCGGCCCTGCGGGCTTACCACCGCAAGTACCCCGAGCCTGTGAACGAGGAGGGGCGGGCGGATGCCAAGCTGGTGAATTACGCCGAGAAGCTCTTGTCCGGCGTGATCGGCTCCTCGTCGGCCCGCATTATGGTGTCGTCGGTGGTGAAGGAGGAGGAGATCAGCATCGAAGAGGTGCTCAACATCCTGAAGGAGTCGCAGCAGCTGATCTCAATCAACAACGAGCTGCGGCGCAAGTCGATGGAGCTGCGCAAGGCCACCGAGCAACTGCGGAGCGCCAACGACAGGCTGAAACAGCTGGACGAGCTGAAAGATGAGTTCCTGTCTACGGTAACGCATGAGCTGCGCACGCCGCTCACCTCCATCCGCGCCCTGTCCGAAATCCTGTACGACAACCCGGAAATGGACCGGGAGGACCAGGAGCATTTCCTGCACACCATTGTAAAGGAGTCGGAAAGGCTGACGAGGCTGATCTCGCAGGTGCTGGACCTGGAGCGTTTTGAGTCGGGTAAGCAGAAGCTGAGCCTGGCGCCGGTGCAGATGCAGGAGGTGATCCAGGAGTCAGTGGAGGCGCTGGAGCAGCTGGTGCAGGAAAAGGGCATTGAGCTGGTGGTGGACGTGCAGCAGAACCTGCCGGAGATCAGCGGGGACAAGGACCGCCTGATACAGGTGATGGTCAACCTCATCTCCAACGCCATCAAGTTCTGTAACCCGGCGCAGGGCAAGATCATCGTCTCGAGCTATTACATCGACGGCGACATTAAAGTGAATGTGGTGGACAATGGCCGGGGCATAGAACCCGAGTTCCAGAAACAGATATTCGATAAGTTTTACCAGGCCGAGAACCAGACCATCCGGAAGCCGGAGGGAAGCGGCCTGGGGCTGGCCATCTGCAAAAAGATAATTGAGTCGCACCAGGGGCGGGTTTGGGTGGAAAGTGAGCCCGGCAGGGGGGCCAAGTTCTCCTTCGTGCTGCCGGTAAAGGTAAAAGCCCCTGCTGCTAAAGTATAGACTATGAAGAGTAACAAAGAAAAATTGAAGGTGCTGGTAGTGGACGATGAACCAAGTATACTGATGCCACTGGAGTTCCTGATGCGCAAGAGCGGCTATCAGGTATTTATCGCACGCAACGGCACAGAGGCCATTGAGAGTGTGAACAGAGAGCTGCCACAGGTGGTGGTGCTCGACATTATGATGCCCGATGTGGACGGCTACGAGGTATGCCGGCAGATCCGGAGCAACGAGGGCATGCACGGGGCCAAGGTGATCTTCCTGAGCGCCAAGTCCAAGGAGGCCGATATCAAAAAAGGCTACGAGGTGGGTGCAGATCTGTACATCCCTAAGCCTTTTTCCACGCGATTTCTGATTGAAAAAATAAAAGAACTATCCGCAAGCTGATGCAAAACAAAAGGAGCCACAACTATGGGAACACTAACGCAAACATCAAATGCTTACGCCGAGGCTTATGCCCGTAGCATAGCAGATCCGGAAGCTTTTTGGGGAGAGCAGGCCGAGCAGATCGCCTGGTTCGAGAAGCCGCAGGAGATCCTCTCCACGGACGAGAACGGTTTCTTCCGCTGGTTCAAGGGAGGTAAACTGAACACGGCTTACCTGGCGCTGGACTACCACGTGGAAAACGGCCGTGCTGACCAGACCGCCCTCATCTACGACTCGCCGGTAACCAACACGATCCGCAAGTACAGCTACCGTGAGTTCCGTGACATGGTGGCCCGCTTTGCCGGGGCCCTCCAAGGTTTGGGAGTAGGCAAAGGCGACACGGTGGTGATTTACATGCCGGTGATCCCGGAGGCCGTGGTGGCGATGCTGGCTTGTGCCCGCCTGGGGGCCATCCACTC
>JAJLKL010000005.1:0-21242 GCA_033838975.1 Hymenobacteraceae bacterium
AGGAACCGGTAGGCTGGCTGCAGATGCACAGGCACCGGGTAATGGATGGCCGTGCCGATGCCCTGCTCCTGCAGGTAGGCCTTCAACGCATCCCGGTGCTTTGTCCGAATCTGGAAGATGTGGTACACATGATCACAGCCCGGAGCTGTGTAAGGCAGCACAATATCTCCTATCTCCTGCAACTCCTGCAGGTACAACTTGGCTAGCTGCTGACGCGCTGCATTAAACTTGTTTAGGTAACTGAGCTTTACCTGTAGCACGGCGGCCTGCAACTCATCCAGCCTGGAGTTTACGCCAATCAGCTCGCTGTGATATTTCTGTAGCTCTCCGTAGTTTCTGTACTTTCGCACAAAATCGGCAGCAGCAGTATCATTCGTTACCACGGCGCCGGCATCTCCCAAAGCTCCCAGATTTTTAGTAGGGTAAAAGCTAAAGGCACTCGCGTGGCCAAAGGAGCCGGCTTTCTGCCCCTTATAGCCTGCCCCGTGCGCCTGGGCTGCATCCTCCACTACTTTGAGCTTATGCTCCTGCGCCAGCTGCAGCAGTGGCTCCATGGCACACACCTGCCCGTACAGGTGTACCGGGAGCAACGCCTTGGTTTTGGGTGTAATGGCCTTTGCGGCTAGTTCGGCTGTCAGGTTGCAGGTATGGCTGTCCGGCTCCACCAGCACAGGCTTTGCCCCTACCTGCAGCACGGCATTGACCGTCGCAATAAAGGTGTGCACCGGCAGCACCACCTCATCCCCCGGCCCCACGCCCACAGCTTTGAGTGCCAGTACCAGGGCATCATACCCATTCCCTACTCCTACCGCCGCTGTTGCTCCCAAGTAGCTCGCAAAGGCGCTCTCAAAATGGCTGACCTGCTGGCCCAGAATGTACTGCCTGCCAGCCACGGCATGTGTGACAGCAGCCTGAACTTCTGCCTCTATACCTGCCGGGTAGTCCCTGAACTCGAAGTATGGAAGTGGCTTCATTTGCATAGAACAGCTACAGGGCCAGGTGTGCGGCTAGTTTTTTAAAGTGCTCGTAGCTACGGATGTAATCTGCCTCCTCAAAGTCGGTGGAGGTCAGGCAAAGGGCAATAGCGCCGGCAGAGAAGTGCAGTTCCGTCCAGCACATGGTCGGGATGTACAGGCCTTCTGCCGGGCTGCTCAGCTCAAACTCCTGCACGCCCGTACCTGTATCCGCCTTCACTCTGATGCTGCCGGAAATAGCTATAAGCACTTCTTCCGTAGCTTTGTTAGCGTGGTTCCCCCGTACCACACTGGCTGGCGTACCTTGTGTCCAGAACACCCGCTTAATGTCAAAGGGGATTCTCTCCGCATACTGCGTGGTGGTAATAAAGCCCTCTGCAGGGCTCCCGATACGATCAAAACTGATGAGATAAGGTACAGTCGGCACGTCAATAGGATTAAGTACAGCTACAAAGTAAACCTTTTTAGCGTAAAACCTATAGTCAGAACTTTGGCTTTGCCCTTGGCCACAGTTCGGCTAAATTTGTGACGCTTGCAGGCGCTGTGCCTCTTGCAGATGTTCAACCTATGCTCTACCTACTCCTCAGTGTCCTGTTCAGCGCTTCGCTGATCTTCATCTTCAAGCTGTACCAGTACTACAATGTGCACACCTTTCAGGCCATTGTCGTCAACTACGTGACCTGTATTCTGGTAGGGCTCTGCTTTCCGGGGGGTACGGATGTGCTACAGCCCCAGATCCTCACCCGTACCTGGGCCTACTTTGCCATGGCCCTGGGCACGATCTTTATCGCCACCTTTTACCTGATGGCCATCACCACACAAAAGGTAGGCGTAACGGCAGCCTCCGTGGCCGCGAAAATTTCACTGGTGATCCCCGTACTGTTCAGCCTGCTGGTACTGCAAACGAGCCTGAAGGCGTACACCATCCTGAATTACACAGGTATGGCAGCTGCTCTGGTGGCCATTGTGCTGTCTTCTATCCGGCCGCAGCAGGACGGGGAAAAACAGACGTCGGCAGCACTAGCCATTATGCTGCCACTCATCATTTTCCTGAACAGCGGCATCGCCGACTCGCTCATCAACTATACGAACCAGTACCACCTGCAGCCGCATGAGGCCAGCCAGTTTACCATGCTCACCTTTGCCACCTCGGCGGCAGTAGGCCTGCTCGTGCTCCTGTACCAGCTGTTTACCCGGAAGACCCGCTTTGTGCGTCGCAGCCTTACGGCAGGCCTTATACTGGGCGTCCCAAATTATTTCTCTATCTTTTTCCTGATCAACGCGCTGGCGGCCTTCAGCAACGACGGGGCTTTTTTCTACCCCATCAACAACATCGGGATCATCCTGACCGGAGCCATCGGGGCCGTTGTCCTCTTCAAAGAGAAGCTGAGCCGGCTTAATTTGGTCGGTATCAGTATGGCCATACTGGCGCTGGTGCTGATCTCGTATCAGGAAATCATCGCTAACCTGTTCTAATGCTATGGAAGATACCTACCGCACAATAGAAGCCCCCTCCGAAGGGCTGTACAAAGAGAAAGGCAGCAAGTTTATTGCATTGGCTTACCCCGTGTACTCTGAGGAGGAGGTGAAGGAGATCATGGCGGACCTGAAAAAGCAGTACTACGATGCCCGCCACCACTGCTACGCCTACAGCCTGGGGGCCGACAAGGGCCGCTACCGCGCCAACGACGACGGCGAACCGAACCACTCTGCCGGAGACCCTATCCTGGGCCAGATCCGCTCCGCTGACCTTAGCAATATCCTGATCGTGGTGGTCCGTTACTTTGGCGGCACGAAACTGGGCGTAAGCGGCCTGATCAACGCCTATAAAACCGCCGCCGCCGATGCGCTGGAGCACGCCACGGTGGTAGAAAAGCATGAAACGGTACTGCTGCAGGCCCACTACGCCTACCCGCAGATGAACGATGTGATGAGCCTGGTGAAGGAGTATAACCTGGATGTGCGCGAACAGCAGTTTGAACTGGACTGCAGGCTGACCCTGGAGGTAAGAAGGAAGTTGCAGGAAGAGGTGGTTCCCAAACTGGAGGAGATAGAGGGCGTAACCGTATCTGTAGTGGAATAACCCCTGCTGCAGGTATAGCTCCCGAATTAATCTTATATTAGAGGTTTGTACCGAATACCATTGCCCCGACCTATGGCCAAATTTAAGCTTCGCCGCAAGCGCAACAAGATACTGGAACGAAAAGCAGGTGTAAAACCCGGCTCACTGGTTATACCCGCTGAGGCCTATGCCCCACGCTTTTTCCTCATATCGTTTAATGAGGAAATGTTTGAAGAGGTAGAGCTGCAGACTTATCAGGAGTTACGGCATAAGGTAAGGTCCCAGCCGAACGCACGCCACTGGATCGATATCCGGGGCTATGCCAACCAGGCGGTACTGGAGCAGCTCATCGTTGACTTTGAGCTGCACTCCCTTCAGATGGAGGACGTGATCAACGACTACCAAAGGCCTAAGGTGGAGGAGTTCGGGGATAACCGCCTGTTCATGATAACACGGATGCTGCGCTGGTCGCCGGAGTTCAAGTCCCTGGAGGATGTGCAGCTGTCCCTGTTCACAGGCCCGAACTACGTGCTCACGCTGCAGAGTGACTACGGCGACTGCCTGGACCCGCTGCGCGACCGCATCCGCATCGGCAAAGGCGTTGTCCGGCAGCGCCCAACCATGTACATGGCCTATGCTATCCTGGACGTGGTGCTGGATTACTACTTCCCGGTGATGGCTGAGATAGGAATGTACATTGAGGATCTGGAGACACAGGTGCTAAAAGAGCCGTCCAAAACCACGCTCTCCCAGATACTAGACTTAAAGGGGGAGTTAGTAAAGCTACGCCGTATTACATGGCCCGCGCGCGACCTGATGAACGAGCTGCTGCGCATGGACGAAGACACGATTCCGGAAAGCCTTCGGGTATACTTCCGCGATGCTTATGACCACGCCGTGCAGCTGATCGATCTGGTGGATAACCACCGGGAAATGGCCTCCAGCCTGGTGGAGCTGTACATGTCTACGGTCAGCAACCGCATGAATGAGATCATGAAGGTGCTCACCATCATCTCCAGTATCTTTATCCCGCTCAGTTTTATCGTTGGCCTGTACGGCATGAACTTCTCCCGCGAAGACCCGGAAACCGGGCAGGTGTTCCCGCACAGCATGCCCGAGCTGTACCAGCCTTACTCGTACCCGATTCTGTTGTTTCTGATGAGCGTGCTGATCATGCTGCAGCTGTACTTCTTTTACCGGAAGGGCTGGTTCCGGAGCTTCTGATGCTTACTCCGGCAGGCTAAAGCTGATCTTCTTGAGCTCCCGGCGGAACGCTTTGTACAGCGTGAAGCTGTTGGCCGCCTCGTTGTAGTAGATCGTTACGGGGTGGCTGTTCTCCAGGGTACGGTTCCCGATCAGGTTTCCCTTAGCATTGTACAGGTAGGTCTTCTGCGGACCTGTCTCGGTAATGGCGTAGATTCTCTTATCCCCGCCAAAGTTGAAGTACTGCACAATTTTAGGCGCTGAGGTAACATAGCGCTTCTCGAACACTTGGTTCAGGTCCTGGTCAAACACGGCGACTTTCCCCTGGTCCTGCCGCACAATCACAAACGACCTGCCGTTGCTACTCTCCTGCACCAGATCGAACATGGCCCGCTTGCTGGGCCGCAATAGCTGTTCGCGCTGCAGCACCCGGCCCTGCAGGTTAAACGTCATCACATTGCCATACCTGGTCACGGTCGTGATCTCCGTTCTTTTCAGGTCGGCGCCCACCTTGGCGATGGCACCAGAGGTAAGGGGAGATTTCAGATTGATCGGGAAGCCCGGATAAGAGTCGCCGCTGCGGTTCAGGGCGTAAACGTAGCCGTTTTCCAGCAGCACCAGGATCACATCCCGGCCTCCCACCCGCAGGTGCTGCGGCTCAGCGGCCAGGCGGTAGTCCATACGGCGTGGCTGCCAGCCCTCTATGGCATTGCCCCGGATGTCGTACATGTACAGGTTGCCCAGGTAATCATCCACCAACAGGCGGTAATTAGCATCCTTCTCATAGTCGAATACAGCCAGGTGCTGGATGTTAAGGGTGTCCCCGATGTTGAACGGGAAGTTCTCCAGGGGCAGGCCCTGGTTATTTATGGCATGGATGCGGTTGGCTGTGGCAAAGAGGTAGCGCAGCTTTTTATCCTGCCCATACTCCAGCTGCTTGATGCCTCCGCGGATGGCAGTGCCCACAGAGTCTACCCACCCGCGCTTACCGGTAGCAGTAATGTTGATCAGCACATCCGCCGAGTCCTGCACCACTACCTCACGGCTGCGGTCCACAGCATTCTGCACCGGGTACGGCCGCGACTTTAGCCTGGTGTCGAATGGCAGGGTAAGCTCTGTGACGAACTCCTTCTCACCGGAAGGGGCACTGCTTTCCTGCTTCCTGAATACAAAACTGGTGTAATACTGCTCGTCCACACTGGAGAACTGCAGGCTCACCTGATTGAAGCGCTTGATGAGCGAAGCATTCTGCAGCAGGTCTTCCCGGCTCTCATCGGTCATGTAGCGGCTGAGCACGTACCAGGCGTTTACGGTGTTCAGGTACAGGCTAAAGTTGGCCTCCTGCAGGGTCTCCTCCAGAAATGCCTTCTGGGCCACTGACTTCCCCCATACGTTCTCTGCCGAGATGTCGTCCAGTAGGCTGCGCAGCGTGGCTATTTCCGGCGAGAAGATCAGGTAGCCATTCACCTGTACCACATAGCTTTGCTCAAACCCAGTAAACAGAGAGCCGAACAGCTTGGCCGGCAGCTCCGCCACATCGATGAGCAGAATTTGGTAGCTGCCGTAGTTTTCAGCGAAAGTGGCCTGCTTACGCGCCTCCAGCACCCGCTGGTTCAGGCGCCGGAGCAGCTTCTCTGTAAGTGCTGTGTTAGCGGAATGGGCCAGGGCTATTTTCTCAGGGCTGGCATTGATCGAGTTGGACTCCAGGTACGCCAGCGCCACCTCCCTGCTGAAGGACTGGGCCAGGCTATCCACCAGGGCTCCATACACAGAGCCGGCAGCCTCTTTCCGGTTCGGCTCCCGTCGCAGTTTTGCCACCTCTTCCATCCCAAAGTGCATCATCACGGCCGTGCGGCCAGGCAGGAATGCCTTTACCCCCAGCGGCTGCGGCTTAACCGGACTGATGTTGTTATGAAAAGAGTTCTTAAGCGGCTCCGGGTTCGAGAAGCCGTTCAGGAAGATCTTGTCCTGCTCCAGCTTCAGCTCCAGCATCCCGTTGCGGCAAAGGCTGGCCAGGTAGCGAACCTGCGGCATGAGCTCCTCCCGCAGAAAGAGCCCGAGCAGCTCAGGTATCACCCTGTAGTTCAGGTACACATTGGCGTATACCTCCGGCTGATTCAGGTAATTAGTGCTTTTAAAGTCAGCGGCGATGGAGGTCAGCTTGCCCCTGTTTATGCGGCGCACGATCTCCTCAATGAGCACCGGCGAGGGACTCAGGATGATGTTGTTATGGTAGGAGAAATAGGTAAAACTCGTCCCCAGGCGGGTATTCTCGACATCGGTGAGCAGAACCCCCTGGTACTCGCGCGACTCCTCCTCAAAGATCTCACTCTTGTTCACGTTTTCGGTGAGGGTGCGCAGAAAGCGGTGCTCCCCTACTGTGTTAACCGGTATGTAGAACACAAACTGCACATCCTTTTTGCCCACCACGTGCAGTGAGGTCAGGATACTTTTTTCGTTCAGGAACCGTTCGAACCGCTGGCTTCCCGGGGCCACACTGTCCATGTAGCTTACGTTCTCCTGGAAGCGCTGCATGAACGGCAGCGTCGAGAAGTTATCCCACAGCTCAGTTTCCTCCAAATGCTCCAGCAGGGCGGTATGGTTATTGGTCTCTACCACAAGGGCTGCATTGTCCGGCACCAGCGCCCACAGGTCCACCTTTTCCCGCGTGTCTTTCCAGCGGTTAAACCCATAGTAGGCCAGTGAGGCAAGCACAACAAATCCAATGAAGTAGAATACGATGCGTTTTGGCATGGTAAGCGTTTTCAGACTACAAAACTAATGTTATTTCCGAACTTCCCCGAGCCCCCTCTCCGGAAGGAACAGATATTGGGGCGGCTGCAGCCTCTTTTCACCAGGTGTGACCAAAACTTCTTTTCACCTCCGGCACGTATACAAACCCAACCCCAAACCAGACGCGCATGTTTAGAATACTGATACCCGTAGACCTGACCGAGAGCTCCGCCAATGCCTGCGATTACGCCCTGCACCTGGCCGCAGCGACGCCCGAGGGAGAGATCCTTCTGCTGCACTGCTTCAGCGATTACCTGCTGGAGCCGGAGCTGGACGACCCTTTCTCCGAGACGGGCCGCAGCCCCCTGAGCCCCGGCTCGGAAGAGATAACGGACCGTGTGCTGCACCGCAACCAGACGGAGGAGCACGACAAGCTGGATGAGCTGTACAGGGAGCTGCAGGTCAAGGCCAAGACCCACGGGCAGCATGTGCACCTGAAGCGGGCTTTCATCAACGGCATGCCGGAGGATGTGATCCCGGATGAGATAAAGCGCTACAAGCCAAACCTGCTAGTGATGGGCACCAAGGGCGAGGATAATGTTGCCCGTTCCTTTTTCGGCACCGTGACCACCAAAATGATTGAGGACACCCAGGTACCACTACTGACCGTACCCGAATCTTACTTAGGACGAAGCCTGCAGCGTGTACTCTATGCCACCAATTTCGATAAAACGGATGCGCAGGCCCTGACATGCCTCCAGCAGCTTCTGAAGGGTTCTCAGCCGACGGTTGTCTGCCTGCACATCGGCACGGAGGGCTCAGCGGAGAAAGACAGGCAGAAGCTGGCCCAATTAGAGGAGAAGCTGAACCGGGAGCTACCCGGCCACACCATGAAGTTTGCCCTGCTGAAAGGGGATGACGTGACGGATGAGCTACAGCAGTTTATCGCACAGGAGCAGGTAGAGCTTGTTGCCGTGAACCGACAACAACGCTCCCTGTTTGGTAGTATCTTCCACTCCAGCGTCAGCAAAAAGCTTGTGCTCGAGTCGCCGGTGCCACTGCTGATCTTCCACAGCACCGAAAAAGCTTAAACTGCTATACTTTCAGCCGGCTGCGGCAGGTGTGCCTGCAGTGCCTCGTAGTAGCGCTCAAAAGCGCCTTCGCTCATCGGCATGAACAGGTACGGCTCAATCAGTTCCAGCTCCATCAGCACCAGCTCACCCGCTACCTCTACCCCGTCTACACGGGCATACAGGCAGCCCTGAGCGTATTGATCGGCTATGTTATGCGCCGCCTCCAGTAGGTGCGCGGGCGGCTCCGGCGTCTGCACGGTTCCCCCAAAGAAGTGCTGCACCCTGAAGTCGCCGGCTTTTGCCATTTTAAGCACTGTGTGGCTATACTCGCCTCCAAAGAACAGAAACGACCACTCCCCCTGTGTCTGGATCTCCTCCAGGAAGGGCTGCGCCAGGAAGCTCTCCTGCTGCAGCAGCTCTGTGATAGTGCCGGCTTTGGCCTCAGCCTCTTCACGGGTCAGGGCAAAGGTATTTTTGGCTCCGCCGCTCACGGCAGGCTTTACAATCACTTTTTCCGTCCCCAGCCGGGCAAACAAGTCGGCTGCATCGAAAGCCTGCCCCTGCTCCAGCCATACGGTTGGCACCACCTTTACCCCTTGCTCCTGCATTTCCAGCAGGTAGCGCTTGTCTGCGTTCCAGCGCACAGTCTTTACCGGATTCAGTACACGGCACCCCGCTTCCTCCAGCCTATCCAGCCAGGTATAGAAGGCGTCAATCTTGTCAAAGTAATCCCAGGGGGTTTTCAGGACAATTAAATCAAAGCGGCTCCAGTCTACGGCTGGGTCATCCCATACCTGAAAGGAAACGGAAAGGCCTTTCTGCGTTAAAAGATCAAAAAGATTTTCGTTCTCCTCATCTACTACTCCGCTAAAATTGCCCGTATCCTGATATGTTATAAGCGCTATTTGTTGGATTTCCATAATTGCGTGATATTTGCCGCAAAATTATACTTTTGCGCACGCAGATACCACTGAACTTAGGCAATAAATAGGCATAACTTTTTGGCTGGGAGTTCTCGTATGTAAAATATAGTTCCACCCCTATACTAGCGACACAACATGCCTATACTGCGTAACATCAGCTTCCGCTGCAAGTACAGCCTTACTGTACAGCTGCTGGTGCTACTGTTTCTGATCAGCTCCATCGCCTCTGCCTGCTCCTCAGACCCGGCCTCCGAAGAACGGGCCGATGCCCCTAATGAGCGCAGCCGCGAACCTGAGCCGGATACCGCCTCCACCAGGCGAAGCGCTGCCGAACCGGCCACGCTTAACTTACTGGGCAACCCCTTCGTGGCCAAGCGCAGCCAGAGCAACAGCCTGAGTGCCTACTACGACCGCATCAGCACGGATTTTACAATCGACGCCGACCCTATTGAGAACCGCCACAAACCGAGCGTCACCGATACGATCTATACCATCCGCTTTGGCGACTCGATGGTGGAGCTCTACGCGCCCACGCAAACAGGCGACTTGCTTCTGCAGGTGGCCGACATCCATAGCAGCGACATTACGCTCCGGAACAACCTGCGCGTGGGCATGAGCCAAACGGAGCTGATGAACAGGCTGAAGTCGCAGGGACAGGACATCAAGATAACCCAGACACCCAATGAGGTCGTGGCCTCCAACCGCGACGGGGCTCCCATTTCGCTGCACTTCCACCTCAAAAACGGCAAGGTAAACCGAATCCGCTACGAGGGCTATGTAGACTAGCCCCTGCCAGGGCACTTCAACCCCATACCTGCAACAGCCCCCTTGCAACAAACATTTGGTTATCTTTGCCCTGAACCAAAAGATAACCATACATGCGCATTGTTATACAGCGGGTAACACAGGCTTCTGTAGAGATTGAGAAAGAGATAAAAGGTCAGATCGGGCACGGGCTGCTGCTGCTGGCTGGCTTCTGTGCCGATGACACCGAGGAGGACCTGAAGTGGATGGCCAGTAAAGTAGCCCAACTACGCATTTTTGGCGACGAAGAAGGTAAGATGAACCTGAGTGTACAGGATATAAACGGAGACATACTGGTGATCAGTCAGTTTACCCTGTTTGCCAGCACCAGGAAGGGCAATCGCCCCTCCTACACCAACGCCGCGCCTCCTGCCGTTTCCATTCCGCTGTACGAACGATTTGTGGCGCTCTTGGAGCAGGCATTAGGCAAAAAAGTACAGACCGGCGAGTTCGGGGCCGATATGAAAGTGTCGCTGCTGAACGACGGGCCGGTAACCATTGTGATGGACACCAAACAAAAAGACCTTTTCTGACATGACGATAGCTGAAGCACAGGCCATTGTGGACAAATGGATCAAAGAGAACGGGGTACGTTACTTTAACGAGCTCACCAACATGGCCATACTGACCGAGGAGGTAGGTGAAGTGGCACGCATCATCTCCCGGCAGTACGGGGAACAGTCCTTCAAAAAAAGCGATGAGGGCAAGC
Source organism: Hymenobacteraceae bacterium (assembly GCA_033838975.1). GTDB lineage: Bacteria > Bacteroidota > Bacteroidia > Cytophagales > Hymenobacteraceae > Pontibacter. The sequence goes on from JAJLKL010000005.1 coordinate 10,482, forward strand.
AGCTGTCAGATGAGCTGGCGGATGTGCTGTTTGTACTGATCTGCCTGGCCAACCAGACAGGCATAGACCTGACCGAGGCGCTGCAGAAAAACCTGGATAAGAAAACCAACCGCGACAGTCAGCGCCACAAGGAGAACGAGAAACTGAAGTCGGGCACCGCCTTAACACAGGTTATATTTTAAAAACGGAAGGGCCGCTCTGGTGAGAGCGGCCCTTCCGTTTGAAATGCCGGTTTCTGTTACACAAACTCACTTGTAGCCTTCAGATCTACCAACCTGTCCTGCTTCCACACGGGTAGCACCTGGTACACATCATGCTGCAGGCAGAACTCAATATCCTTGTGGATCTCCAGGTTCTCCAGTCGTCGCACGTGCGACGACTGCCTCAGAAAGGACACCAGATCCGACTTAGCCGCCTGGTACAGGTACAGCGAGGCCAGTGTGGCGTCGTTTTCAGAAGAGAACTTGCCTTTCAGGCGCTCTACCAGGGCCCCGGCAAACAAGGTATCCTCCAGGTTGAACTTGCCTTTCCAGCCGGCACACACTACAATCACGTCCAGCTGCAGCTCTTCCAGGTGATCGGCCACGGCCTGCAGGTTCAGGAAAGAGCCAACCACGATCTCCTCCGCCGCCTCCGACATCCGGATTGCCTTTGTTCCGTTTGTGGTGGTAATAGCGATGGTTCTGCCTTTTACATCCCCGTTGATGTACCCGAAAGGGGAGTTACCCAGGTCAAAACCTTCCGCCTTGATGCCATCCCGCTCAGCTGCCGTCAGACAACCTTTTTCCGCATAGGTACGGCACTCCTCCAGCTGCATGACCGGAATGATATCGGCCACACCATGGGCAAAAGCCGTTACCATCGTAGAGGTAGCCCGCAAAATATCCACAGCCACGACTGCCTTTCCCTTCAGATCATACAAGTGCAACAGTTCGGGGCTGTAGCATACATCTATACTTGCCATCTTACTAGATTTTAGACCTTAGACAAAAGCTACTAGACCAGACCTTCCAAAAAACCGGCATCTAATAACTCTTGTCTTGTGTCTCTTTTAAACTACTTTTTATAGATCGGCAGTTTCACCACCTGCGCCTTCATGTCCTTGTTTCGCACGCGGATGAAGATCTCCGTACCTGTTTTGCTATAGTCTTTCGTGATATAGCCCAGACCAACGCCTTTACCCATAGATGGTGACATGGTACCGGAGGTTACCTCTCCGATCTTCTCCCCTTCTGCGTTCACAATCTCGTAGTGAGCTCTCGGGATCGCTTTCTCCAGCATCTCGAAGCCTACCAGCTTACGCGTAACGCCTGCCTCTTTCTGCGCCTTCAGGTTTGCAGAGTTTGTGAACTCTTTATCAAACTTGGTGATCCAGCCCAGGCCAGCCTCCAGCGGAGATGTTGTGTCATCAATATCGTTCCCGTACAGGCAGAAGCCCATTTCCAGGCGCAGGGTATCGCGGGCACCCAGGCCTATCGGCTTGATGCCATACTCCTTACCTGCCTCCATGATGGCGTCGAACACTTTTTTAGCGTCCTCGTTCTTCACGTAGATCTCGAAGCCGCCTGCACCGGTATAGCCCGTAGCGGAAACGATCACGCCCTGCACACCAGCAAACTCTCCTTTGTCAAAGGTATAGTACACCATGTTTGGCAGGTCGATCTTTGTGAGTGACTGCAGCGCCTCTGCAGCCTTCGGCCCCTGCACGGCAAACAGCGACATTTCGTCGGAGATGTTCTCCAGCTCAGCGCCGTTGGTGTTGTACTTGCTTATCCACTCCCAGTCCTTCTCTATGTTAGAGGCGTTCACCACCAGCATATACTCTTCTTCCCCTAAGCGGTAGACCAGCAGGTCGTCCACGATACCGCCCTGCTCGTTTGGCAGGCACGAGTACTGCACCTTTCCGTCTGCCAGCTTAGAGGCATCGTTGGAGGTTACACGCTGGATCAGGTCGAGCGCCTGCGGGCCTCGTACCATAAACTCGCCCATGTGCGACACATCAAAAATACCCACGGCATTGCGCACGGTGTTGTGTTCTTCTATATCAGATGAGTAGCGCACAGGCATGTTATAGCCGGCAAAAGGTACCATTTTAGCGCCAAGTGCCTCATGCACATCATTGAGAGCAATTTTCTTAAGTTCCATTCTAGTTATGCTGTTCTAAGTGTGGTTTGTGGCAAAAATAAGTAAAATATGCCCGCATCCGAAATTAAATGCTGTACACCTTGCCTCCCCTACCGGCTCCTCATCTCCTGCTGTACCCTGGCGGGGGGCTTCATCTTTAAACACACAAGTATAGCAAAATATGTATATAACCTTCCTGCTGCGGAAAACGTATTTTAGAGGGTATAATAGCCAAAGGAACCATGTTAATTACCGCTCAAAACCCGCATCACGCAGTGCAAGGTTTATCCCCGATTTAGATCCTTTCATCTTATATTGCAGTTTGCTGCCATGGCACAAGGAACTTGCGCAGACCCTTGAGTCGCGTACAGGACCGCACTCGCTGCTGCGCTCCTGCTACTATGGCCTGGCCAGGGGTATGCTTTCTTTCGGGATAGATCGACTAGTAAATGAAATTATCTGTAAAACTTTTCGCCGGGTTCGTGCTGATCTCGGTGCTGTTTACGGCTGTTGCCATCGTTAACTTCCAGCTGTCGGAGGATGTGATCCAGAACTCGCAATGGGTGTCGCGCTCTCAGATCGTGGTGCGTAACTCGGCGGCCCTGCAACGAAACATCATCGACATGGAGGCCGGCCTGCGCGGGTTTCTGCTGAACGGGAACGAAACTTTCCTGCAGCCCTACGTGCAGGCCAAGGACCAGCTCGGCAACCTGTTCAGTGAAACCCGATCCTTTGTCCTCAGCTCGCCGGAGCAGGCACGGAAGATCGATGAGATCGTGGCGATGCAGAGCAGGTGGCAAAATAACTACGCCGAGCCACTGATCACGATGGTTCGGACGGACACGATCTTGACAATAGAGGGTATAGAAGCACGAATAGACCAGCTCGTGCTGGGCGAGAAGATGGTGATGGACTCTATTCGTACCGCGTTCCGGGAGTTTAATGCCCACGAGTACCGGGTGCGGGCAGAGCGGCAGCAAAGTCTCAGCGATAGTATCGACACCACCCGCCAGGTCTCCACTATACTCACTATCCTCTCGGTGATTCTTGGCTTGAGCTGGGCCTACTACATCACGCGTATCATCACGAACCGTATCGTGAAAATGGTGACGCTGGCAGAGCAAATCTCGCAGGGAGACTATAAAACCCAGATCATAGACACCTCCAAAGACGAGCTGAGCCAGCTGTCGTACTCCCTGAACCGGATGTCCACGACCATTGACGAGACTTTCTCCGAGCTGGACCGCAAAAACAAGGAGCTGGATCAGTTCGCCTACGTGGTGTCGCACGACCTGAAAGCCCCCCTGCGTGGCATTGAGGTAGCCTCCCGCTGGGTAGAGGAAGACATGGGGGGGAAACTGCCGCCCAATGTGCAGGAGTACCTGCTGATGATGCGCGTGCGCGTACACCGGATGGAGAACCTGATCAACGGAATTCTTGCGCTGGCACGTATCGGACGTACGAAACAGATAGAGGAGAGCGTTGATGTAAAGGAGCTGCTCACGGAGGTGGTAGACATGCTCTCGCCCCCGAAGGGCTTTCGGATTGATGTGCAGGAGCAGCTCCCGGTAATGCATACCGTGCGCATACAGCTGCAACAGGTTTTCAGCAACCTGATCAGCAACGCCATCAAATACCATGACAAGGATTGCGGCCATATCACCATCCACCATCACGAAAACGATAGTTTTCACGTATTCTCCGTATCTGACGACGGACCGGGCATTGACCCGGAGTACCATGAGCGCATCTTTGTGATATTTCAGACGCTGCAGGAGCGCGATGCCATGGAAAGCACGGGAGTGGGCCTGACCATCGTGAAGAAGATCATTGAATGGCAGGGAGGCTCCATTTGGGTAACCTCGCAACCCGGCCAGGGAGCGACTTTTACCTTTACCTGGCCAAAAGACAAGGAAGAAATAGCATAATTTATTAGTTTTGTTTGTATTGCACCTGAACTACCTATAACTGATGAGTGACAAAGAAGTAAACATACTACTGGTAGAGGACGATTACCTCGATATCATGAACGTAGAGCGGGAGCTCAAGAAGATCAATATCGAGCACCCTATACACGTGGCGCGTAATGGCCGCGAAGCCCTGAGCATGCTGCGCGGCGAAGGGATGGAAAAAATCTCCCCGGCCCCAAGCGTCATCCTGCTGGACATCAACATGCCGCGAATGAACGGACTTGAGTTTCTGGAGGAGCTGCGCCGTGAGCCCGAGTTCAGCCATATCCCGGTGTTCATCATGACCACCTCCAACGAGGATACTGACCGCATGACAGCCCAGCGCCTGAACGTGGCAGGATACATTGTCAAGCCTCTTTCCTTTGACAGCTTTGAGAAAAGCCACTCCTCCCTGGACAGCTTCAGCTTATTCCTGGACCTGATCAAACTGAAATAGAGCTACAGCATCAGTACTTGAACTAAAGCTAGTAAATCAGAACAGCTCCAACTGCTTTGGCAGCAGCGTAAACGACTGCCGGTGATATGCTGTAGCACCATGCCGTGCTATGGCCTCTCGGTGTTGTTTGGTAGGGTATCCCGCATTTTTCTCCCATCCATAGTGGTGATGCACTTCGGCTAGTCCGCACATATAGTCGTCGCGGTGCGTTTTAGCCAACACCGAAGCCGCCGCAACAGACAAGTACTTACCGTCTCCTTTTACAATGCAGGCATAGGGCAGCGAACTTTGCGTTTTAAAGCGGTTCCCGTCAATCAGCAAATACTCAGGCTGCACCTGCAGCCCCTCGATGGCCCGGTGCATCGCCAGATAAGTTGCATTCAGGATATTGACCTCATCTATTTCCTCCGGGCTCGCCTCTCCTATCGCCCAGGCAACGGCATCCCTCACGACATCCTTACGCAGCAGTTCCCGCTGCTTTTTATTGAGCTGCTTGGAATCGTTGAGGAGCTGATGTTTGTAGTCGACAGGCAGAATAACGGCAGCAGCTACCACAGGCCCCGCCAGGCAACCTCTCCCCGCTTCGTCGATACCGGCCTCTAGGGTATAGCCGCTGTAGTTTGACTCTAATGCCATCATATCCTTCCTTAGTTGGGATACAAATGTACCTCTTGTAAACTTTATTACATACAATTTGCCATGGATTCGGAGTTGATGTGTTCCAGTGAGCCTTAGTTTTCATGGCACGCTCCATTAAGGCTTTTTTGTTAAAAAAAGCTTAATATAACTATACACAAAAAGTCCCTACCAGATACTGGCAGGGACTTTCAAACACTAATAACTTATGAGACTATGCTGTTAGTCTAACTCTAACCTGCACAGGGATAATAGTATTGCCGTTGTCCAAAGTCACCAAGAACATAAAGGCAATTTCATTACCAGCTTTAACTAAGTCAGCATTTGCAGTTGACTTAGAAGAAAACTCTGCAAGAGTAGTTCTGAACTTCACGCTGGTTCCATTACCAGCGATAGGGCTGGCAATGTAGTTAACCTGTGGGGTACCTGTAGGTGATAGCAGGTTAAGTGAGCCGGCATTAACTCCAGTACCTCCTGCAGCAACACGGCTTATCTCCCTGATAGTTCTTCCGCTATTCTCAGGAATAGAAAGTGTAAACTCGATCACACCATCGCCAGAGATAGACTTTGTTATATAAGGGTTGAAGCCATGAGTAGTAGTACCAGGAAAAGTCACAGGGACCTCTGGTCTGTTGTCACTGTTAAATGTCCCGAAATCCTCTTTCTCGCAAGAGGAAAGGCCGAACGTAACCAGTAAACTTAAAGCTAATAATATTTTTTTCATTTCAGTACAATTAAAAATTTAGATTACTTAACATCCCACCAAACTGGTACATTCGGGAAGATATTATTAGGGAAGTTAGGGTTACGAGCCACTTCCTGGCTTATGTACTGAGCTCGTACCGGTCTTGTACCATCCACACCTACGGCATTCTGATGAGCCGCTAGCTCAGGATATCCTGTTCTTCTCCAGTCATTCCACTGCTCTACACCATTACCGATCATGGAAATATATTTCTGAGTGATAATCTGTTTGATCTTTTCCTCATTAGACCCAGAAAGAGTAACAACAGCTGGATTAGCAGCAAAGTACGCATCAATATCTGCTGCAGCAACACCAGCAGCAGCCATAGAAGTACGGATACCTTCTGCGTAAAGAGCCTGTGGATCACCGGCAGTTCCTAAACGGATAGCAGATTCAGCAAGAATGAAGGCACGCTGCCAGTTTGTAAGAAGACGTACAGGGCCTACTCCATCGGTACCCGTCACGTAGGTATTAAACATTGACCTGTTTGCTGCAGCTGGTGCTGTACCTCTAAAGCCGTTGTCAATAGTTACATAATCACCTGTTGGCTTAGTAACAAACAGAGGCAAACGTGGATCATTTTTGCTCTTCAACAGGTTCACAAAACGAGTACTGATCATCATGTCCGTACGGAAAGATGAAACGTTCGTGTACGTGTGGATCGGGCTTTGGCTGCCAACCTGACCGCCAAACTTAACAGCTAAGTTCTGGGCGTTCGACTTAATATAGTTATCACCCTGTATAACCTGATCAATAACACTTTTTGCCGCAGCTGGCTCTACCACGCTAATCTGCATGGCAAGCTTAAGAAGCAAAGTATTACCGGCACGTTTCCAGTTATCGATGTTACCACCGTATACAATGTCATCGTTTCCAGGCTTAGTAGCACTTGCTTTATCAAGGTCAGCAAGACCTTCTTTTACCAGATCGAACAAACTTTGAATACCCGCCTGGCTATTACCAAGGTAGATATCACGCTGAGAGTCAAGTCTAGGCTGAGTGTTTGCATCTCCCTTCAATGCTTCAGAATAAGGTACATCACCCCAAACATCTGTTGCTATTGAGAAGGTATACGCTTTCATGATCTTGGCAATACCCGTGTAAGCAGGCGAGTTTACTTTCTCAGCAGAAGCAATCAGCTGATCGTAGTTGATCAAAGCACCACCGTAAATCTCGAATCTCCACTGGTTACCAAAATCATCACCATTCGTGTTGTAGATATCATAGGCAGCGGGGCTACCCTGCGCACCTGCAGTCACACTCATGATCGTGCTGGCAAAACGGTTCAGCTCATTCGCATTAGAGAACGCTGATCCAGCTAGGCCAGTAGGAAGAAGAGTTGCAGGCGGCACCGCAGTAGGGTTGTTTGGCGTTACATTAATATCCAGGTAATTATCGCAGGATGCTAATGACGCAGAGAAAGCAAGCGCTATCCCCAGGTATATTCTTTTCTTTATAAATGAGAATTTCATATTCAATTTAATTAAAACGTTACGCGAAGGTTGATACCGTAATTTTTAGTAGTTGGTATACCGTTCAAGTCCATACCTTGGATGTTTCCTGCTCCTTGAGTGTTGATCTCAGGATCAGCAGGGAAACCTGGAGCGTATAAGAACAGGTTTCGTCCACTCACACCAACAGTTACTGCACCAATAGGAGTTTTAGCCAACATGTTCTTCGGTAGTGTGTATGACAGAGAAACTTCTCTCAGTCTGTAAGCCGTAGCATCAAATACAGCAGCCTCAGAAGCTAAGCCACCTAAGCTAGACCAGTAAGTTTGTGCTGATACCTGAATGTTGTTTGGTCTGTAAGTACCGTCGCCGTTGTCAATCACACCTGGCAGGATTCGTGGCTGCTCACGATCTACGCCAGTTCGTTTTACCTGACCAGCAGAGCGCATATCAACCTGTCCGAAAGAGTAGATTTGACCACCTTTGTTGATATCAAAAAGCGCTGACAAGTCAAAACCTTTGTAGCTGAACGTGTTGGTAATACCTGCTACATAATCTTTCTGAGGATTTGCAATAACCTGACCAGCAACACCAGGTACAAAACCACCTGTTGTAGGGTTAATTAGTAGATCACCGTTTTTATTTCTTGCATTTGCAGTACCAATGATTACACCGTAAGGCTGTCCTACAGCTATTGATGGAGCAATACCAATAAATGAGTTACCTGCGATCGTTGTGTTTTCTACACCAGGAGCAATTGATAATACTTTGTTGCGGATACGAGTAAAGTTAACCAAGACATCCCAGTTAAAGTCGCTCGTTTTGATTGGAGTAGCTGACAACTGAAGCTCTATACCTCTGTTGCGCATTTCACCAATGTTAGTTGTTCTCGTATCGTAGCCTGTAGAATTTGAAATTGCCACGTTTAGGATCTGGTCAGTACTTACAGTATTGAAGTAAGTAAAGTCAATACCGATACGGTTTCTGAAGAAGCCCAAGTTCACACCAGCCTCGTAAGAAGTAACGAATTCCGGCTTCAGGTTCGTAGAACCGATACGGCTGCTGATCGCGAAGCCAGGTATGCTAGTTCCACCAACTGACATCGGGAAGTTGATGCTCGCCAAGTTGTTACCGAAACCCGCCTGAGTGAACACAGACTGCAATAAGTAAGGGTCTGCATCACGACCTACACGCGCTGCGTTACCTCTGATCTTAGCGTAAGAAAGGATATCAGACTGGATGTTGAAAGCCTCCGTAGGCACAAAGCTTAGAGCCGCTGACGGGTAGAAATACGCGTTTTGAGACTGAGGCAGCGTAGAAGATTGGTCTACACGACCAGAAAGCTCCAAGAACAGGTATGACTTGTAATCCAAAGAAAGCTGGCTGTAATGTCCGACTAATCTTCTTCTCGACTCTGAAGCATAAGAGTTGTTGAATACTGAACCGTTGCTAACGTTGTCAAAACCAGGGATAGTTAGAGCTTCAGCAACAACACCCGATGATCTGAAATCGCGCTGGTTAATGTTCTGGCCTAATAACAAGCTGGCATTCAAGCCTTCTGTAAAGATGTCATTCTTACGAGCGTTGATAAGAAGGTCACCATTAAGCTCTGCTCTGAATCGCATGTCTTCACTTAACTCGCCTCTAGGAGCTCTTGCGGCACCAATTCTTAGTGTCTGGTTTCTTGTGTCGGTATAAGTATCTGCTGTTACACGGTAAGCTACATTCAACCATTTGGTTACGTCATAACCCACAGAGATATTACCGAAAACACGGTCAACATTGCTCTCAAAAAACTCATTCTCCAAGCTCCAAAGCGGGTGATTCTGACCCGGCAGGAAGTAGATGCTATTACCAACCTCATTTTTATAAGGCATGCCAATTAAGTCATAGCTTCTTGGGATACGAGTGATCTGTCCGAAAGCACTACCACCGTTACCCATTGTGGCATTCTTCTGATAAGTCTTTACATATGTAGCTGTACCTCCAAGCTTAATTCCATTTTTTAGTTTAGAATTACCGCCTACTTGTACGCTATGTCTATCGAAACCGCTCTCACGAACGATACCTTCCTGCACTGTACTGGAAAGTGAAGCAGCAAAGTTCTGATCCTGATTACCACCTGCAATGTTCAAAGAGTTCTGAAGAATCTGACCTGTCTGGTAGAAGTCCTTCACATTGTTCTTGTAAGCCTGATAAGGTACAGTTGCCCCCCATGGTGTCGTTACAGTCTCAAATCCTGGAGTTCCAAACTTAGGCCCCCAGGAAGCCGTCGTATTATTTACATAATTGTTCTGAGTACCCTGACCATAGTCATTTTGGAACTCAGTTAAATAAGCAGCCTGCTGCCAGTTAGCAGAAGAGTTGAACGTAACTTCTGTTTTGCCTTGCATGCCCTTACCGCTCTTCGTAGTAATTACGATTACACCCGCAGAAGCTCTTGAACCATAAAGTACAGAGGCCGCAGGTCCCTTCAACACGTTGATGGATTCAATACTTTCAGGGTTGATATCTGAGATACGACCTGAAGGCTGAGAGCCAAAAAGTGTATTCTGAGAGTTATCCACGTCATTGCTAAAGATAATACCATCAACCACTATAAGCGGCTGGTTATTCCCGTTGAAAGATGTGATACCACGGATATTGATGTTGGTGGAAGCACCAGGAGCGCCTGATGAACTAGTGATGTTTACACCAGACACCTTGCCTTGCAACGCATTAACTACGTTAGGCTCAGAGCGCTGGCCAATTGCCTCTGCATTTACAGTCTGTGTGGCATAACCTAGTGAACGTACATCTCTCTCGATGCCTTGTGCAGTAACAACAACTTCGCTGAGCTGTTTAGAGTCTACACCTAAGGCAACATCTATCTTTGAAGAGTTCCCGATAGGTCTCTCTACAATTGCATAGCCTATATAACGGAATACTAGAGTATTACCGTTAGCTGGTACATTGATGGAGTAAGATCCATCAGCATTTGTGGCTGTTCCGGCTGTAGTACCCTTTACAAGTACTGAAACACCTGGCAAACCCTGCCCTGTGGTCTGGTCTGTTACTTTACCAGACACCGTTTTGCTCTGTGCAGCCGCCTGTTGCAGCAGCGTAAACAGTAGAGCAAAACTCATGAGTAATAGTCTTCTCATTGTGAGTGTTTGAATTAAGATGAATAAATTGGTAAATAGTTAGATAAAATATAGAGTAATAAAAAAAGCACAATAAGGCCGTCTGCACCATTTTTCAGGGGCACAAAATGACTACACAGCTCATGTTATGACACTCCAAAGTGTGTCATAAGCATTGAATATTTAGAAAATATGGAGAAAATACTTTGTGGTATTGCGCTCTACAACAGACACACTAGCACAAAATGGGAAGTTTGACGAAAGCTCACCAGTTGTC
>JAJLKL010000006.1:0-40571 GCA_033838975.1 Hymenobacteraceae bacterium
ATCGATGGCTGAGAACAGAGCGATGGAACATGTGAACACGCCCTATGTGATCTTCACGGACTGCAACTCCCTGCTGAACAAGGAAGCAGTAACCGAAATAGTAAAGCACTACCAGGACCCGCAGGTAGGGGCTGTCTCGGGGGAGAAAAAAGTAATGGAACTGGGCACCGCCTCCGGCTCCGGGGAGGGCCTGTACTGGAAGTATGAGTCCTTTCTCAAGCGCTGCGACTCCCAGATTCACAGCCTGATGGGGGCTGCCGGCGAGCTGGTCTCCTTCCGCTCCGACCTGTTTCAGCCGCTGGAGAAGGACACGATCCTGGATGACTTCATCCAGTCGCTGCGGATCGTGGAGAAAGGCTACCGGGTGGTGTACGAACCAAAGGCATATGCCATGGAGGCGCCCTCCGCCTCACTGGCTGAGGAGATGAAGCGCAAGATCAGAATCTGTGCCGGGGGCTGGCAGTCGATGGCGCGCCTCAAGTCGCTGCTTAACCCGCTCCGCCACCCAACCGTTTCCTTCTTATACATCTCGCACCGGGTACTGCGCTGGAGCCTTACCCCCGCCCTGCTGGCCCTACTCTTACCCCTGAATGTGGTGCTTTCCTGGACACAGGGCGGCATCTATACCCTTGCGCTGGCGTTGCAGGTGCTCTTTTACCTGGCCGCCTGGGCCGGCTGGCAGGCCGACCAGCGTGGTTATAAGCTAAAGCCCCTGCTGGTGCCGATGTACTTCAGCATGATGAACATAGCCGTGTTTGCAGGCTTTATGCGCTTTATCCGCCGCACCCAGCGGGCCACCTGGGATAAAGCCGAACGGGCTGTACTCTCTTCACCCAATTCCTAGAGCCTGAACCGGCCGTGGCACGTACACTTAAAAATGAACTATGACATATAAAAGACAATAGGCAGGTATGAGTAAACTTTACAATCCTACATGGCTCAAGCAGTTTAACTTCCCCTACGACAAGTATGAGGACATACCTGCCGCTGTTTTCGATGCCATTAATGAAGACCTGGACAAACTACAGGGAGAAAACCCGCTCGTGAGCGTAGTGGTAGCCGCCTGGAACGAGGAGGTGAACATCCTGAACTGTGTAGCCAGCCTATCCAAGTCCAACACAAAGATTCCCATCGAGATCATTGTGGTGAACAACAACTCCACCGACAACACCCAGAAAACCCTGGACCGGCTGCACGTCAAAAGCTTCTTTCAGGGAATACAGGGCTGGGGCCCTGCCCGGCAGATGGGGCTGGAAAAAGCCCGTGGCAAGTATATCCTGCTGGGCGATGCCGACTGCTTTTACCCTGCCAACTGGGTGGATGAGATGGTGAAAAGCCTGCAGCAGCCAGGCGTGGTATGCGTGTACGGCAGGTACTCCTTTATCTCAGAACCCGGCTTCCCGAGATGGAAGCTATACCTGCTGGAGAAAATGAAAGACCTGATCGCGGAGCTCCGGCACTACAAAAGACCCTACCTCAACGCCTTTGGCATGAGCATGGGCTATGTGCGGGAGTATGGCCTGAAGGTGGGCTACGTCATGCACAAGATCAGAGGCGAAGACGGACGCATGTGCTTCGACCTGATGCAGTTCGGGAAGGTAAAACAGGTAAAGGCAGCCAGCGCCCGCGTATGGACCGGCCCCCGCACCCTTCAGAAAGACGGCAGCTTCTCAAAAGCGCTTGGCCGCAGGATCATAAAGGAGCTGCGCCGGTTCACCAGCATGTTTGTGCCGCACCCACCCCACGACACCAAGACATCATCCAACTAACGGTTCATGCAGTCATAAAACCATGTGGTTATACAATGGAAAATAAAGCACACTATTTTAAAGATGTTACCTTATTAGTTACTCACTACAACAGAAGCGCATCCCTTGAAAGGATTTTAAAGGCCTTTAAGGAACTGAACTGCTCTTTTGAGGAGATCATCGTGTCTGATGACGCCAGTAAGCCGGAGCACCTCAACCAGCTGAAGGCGCTGCAGGAGGAAGTTCCTTTCCGGCTGGTTTCAGCGCCCACGAACGGGGGCCTGGGGCATAACATCAACAAGGGGCAGAGCGCCGTCAGAACACCTTATACCCTGTACGTGCAGGAGGATTTTGTGCCCACAGAGGAGTTTGCCGCCCACTTTGAGGACGGCTACCAGATCATGCAGACAGAAAGCGAGTGGGACATCATCCGGTTCTATGCCTACAATTACTACCCCTACCTGAAGCCCTACAAGAAAGGCTTCTCCGAGATGCTCTTCAAGCCCTGGTATACCAAGGCTGCTAAGCTGCACTACTACAGCGATCATCCGCACCTGAGAAGAAGCAATTTTCTGGAGAAGTTCGGGAAGTACGTGGAAGGAAAAAAGCCGGACCGGACGGAGTACCTGATGTGTGTGCGCTTTCTGCAGAAAAAAGGCAAAGGGCTGTTTTACCACGACTTCAACAAACTGTTCGTGCAAAAGAACTCATCTTCAGAGCCTAGCACCTGGCAGCAGAAATCCTGGAAGCAGAGCAAAAACCCTTTTGTTGCATTTATAAGAACCCTATATAGGCAAATCAAGTACAACTTTGACATCAACTTCTCCGGCCAGAAGGCACCATTCTGAGTGCTGCCGGAGGGGCTGCAGAAATACAAAAAGAGAATTAAAAAAGAGCTTTAAAATGGACTTCGTTTTTGTCAGTCTTCAACGGATCAACACAGACAGAGACTCAACCTCTACCTGTCTGGCGAAAGAGCTGGCTAAAAACCACCGGGTGCTGTACGTAAACTCGCCAATAGACAGGAGAACGCTGCTGTCGGGAAACCACGACAAGTACACGGCGGCGCACATCGAGGCCGTAAAACGGAAAGAGGAAGGGCTAACGAAAGGGGCGGACAACCTGTGGGTCCTGAACCCCTCCCGCGTGATCGAGTCGATCAACTGGATACCATTTACGCCGCTCTTTTCGAAGGTGAACTGGTACAATAACCAACGCTTTGCCAAGGATATTGCCGCAGCCGTAAAGCAGCTCGGTTTCAAAGACTACATTCTGGTAAACGACAAGGATATTTTCCGAAGCTTTTACCTGAAGGAGATCCTGAAACCCGCCCGGTACATTTACCTGGACAGGGACTACACCATCGGGATGGACTACTGGAAAAAGCACGGGGTTCGCCTGGAGCCCGAGCTGATGAAGAAGGCTGATGCCGTGGTCTGCAACTCGCTGGATTTTACCAAGCGGGCCAGCCAGTACAACGCCAACAGCTACTACATTGGCAACGGCTTCGACAGCCAGCAGTACAACAACCAGGGAAAGCACCCCCTACCGGCCGACCTGAAGGAGATAAAAGGCCCGAGAATCGGTTATGTGGGCGCCCTCATCACCCTTCGGCTCGACCTGGACCTAATGGTGGAGATGTCCAAAGCCAGGCCCGGCTGGAGCTTTGTGTTCCTTGGCTGGGAAGATGAGGCCTTTGAGCAAAGCGAGCTGCACAGGCTGCCGAACGTACACTTCCTGGGCCGCAAGCACACGCAGGAGGTACCGGCTTACCTGGATGCCTTTGATGTATGCATCAACCCCCAGGTCCTGAACGATATCACCCGGAGCAATTTCCCTTTAAAGATACTGGAATACCTGGCCATGGGGCGCCCTGTGGTAGCCACCGAAACGAACACCATGCAGGAGGTTTTTAGCCGGCACACCTACCTGGCCACAGGCAAGCAGGACTACCTGGCGCAGATTGAACGTGCGCTGGCCGAGGACAGCCCAAGCTTACAGGAAGCCCGGATACAATTTGCCAAAGGCTTTAGCTGGGACAATGTGGTAAAGACCCTGCTGAAGCATATACAAGAGATGCCACAGCGCACTACGCTGGCGGCCTGAGGAGGGGTTGCCTCTACTGCCTGGCCACAAGCGGCAGATGTTTACCGAAACTTTAAAACCGTCGCGCACGGGGCGTGGTATTAGAAACAAACCAGGTGCGAAGGCACTGGCAGCGTGAACAGGCGACTGAGAGCCTGCCCGGCGTAAAACCAACAATAAAAAGAGAACTTAAAAACGAATGGAACAGGAAGATTTACAACCGATAACCATCGTAGTTGCTTGTGATGATCATTACCTGATAATGCTCGCCGCCTTATTGAAGTCCATAGAGCTGAACCATAAGACGGAGGAGCCGATCAGGGTCTTTATAGTAGAGGATAATGTGTCCCGGAAAAATAAGAGCAGGCTTGAGGCCTCGGTCACGGACGGAAAGATAAGCCTGCACTGGATCAAGATGAGCGATACCATCCCTAAGGGCATGCAGTTCCCGCTGGACAACAACACCTATCCGCTCAACATCTACATCAGGCTACTCATCCCCTACTTCCTCCCGAAGGAAATCAAGCGGGTCCTCTTCCTGGATGTGGATATGATCATGCTCGAGGACATCAGCAAGCTGTGGCACACAGACATAGGCGACAAGACCATCGGGGCCGTCACAGACTCCGTTACCAAGACCCTCCGCCACGGTGTGGCCAACTACAAGGAGCTGGGCCTGGACCCGGATGTGAAGTACTACAACGCCGGCCTGCAGATCATTAACCTGGAGAAGTGGCGTGCGCAGGGCATGACCGAGAAGATCTTCAAAAGCATTGAGGAGAACATCTCCTACGCCAAGCCGGTGGACCAGTATGGTGCCAACGTGTGCATGGTGAACCAGTGGCATGAGCTCGACCCGCTCTGGAACTACTTCTCCAACGGAAACAACCCCAGCCCGTACCTGATCCATTACTTCCACCGAAAGCCTTTTTACAAGTCTTACTCGAACAATCCGCTCTACAAAGACATCTTCTATGATTACCTGAACCAGACCCCGTGGAACAACTCAAAACCCGTGGGGGAACTCTCCAGGTACGCCAAAAAGCTAAGCAACGTGCTGCAGAAGGTTCCATTACTCTTCTCCAGCAAACTAAGCCTCAACAAATAAACACTGCCACGTATAGAATTAGCAGAAAATGCGTAACAGATAGTGGCTTGGCAGACCTGAGCAGCTACTGGCCGGGGAGCGTGCGAGCTTACCTTTCCTGCTCCGCTACCCTCGGCCCAAGAGGCTCAGCTAGTAGATGCCTGTGATTTGTGAAGGAGCAGATCTATTATTAACCTAAAACAGAATGATCCAAAAATTACGCATGTGGAAGTATCAGCTCAAGCAGAACCTGCAGAATTCTGTGCTGATACCTGTATGCAGAAAGAGTAAGTTTTTGAGTAACCTATACTACTGTTTCTTTTCAAATGAATTTGCCCGGGAGCACCAGAAAGTGCTAAACGGCAAGTATATGCACCTGCAGGCCCTTAAGTCGAAAAGGCCGAACGAATTTCATTTGAGAAGAGAGATCCACCGGCTGGAAAAGGGCCTGATCATGAAAGAAAAAAAGCCTGTTTTTGCCGTTGATTACATCAATGACGTGGTAAACAACTACAGGATATTAAACACCGCCTACTGGCAGCACGGTAACGGCGTAGATACGGATTTGCTGGTATGGTCCAGCTCTGTGTTAAAGAAATATTTTGCTACTGTAGATTCGCACCCTGCCGTAGAGAAGGCCAAAGGTGTCTTTGAAAGTGTAAATCACTATATAAGCCCTTTGCCAGTTCTGGAAGAGGCTATACCTTATCAGCGAAAAAGCAGGGAGTATAATGCCGTCTCCTATGAAAGCCTGCACAGGCTGGCTATGCAGCGCAGATCGGTGCGCTGGTATGTAAACAAACCTGTGCCCAGAGAACTGATTGAGCAGGCTGTGGCTGTGGCCACCCTTTCCCCAACTGCCTGCAACCGGCAACCGTATGAGTTCCGGGTCTTTGATGCGGAGGAGCTTAAAAACCTGGTCGGCTCCATACCGATGGGGATAAAAGGCTTCTACGATAACATTCCTGTGTTTGTGGTGGTAGTGGGAAAGCTGAGCGCCTACCTGAGTGAGCGGGACAGACATGTGATCTACATCGATGGAGGCCTGGCCTCCATGTCGTTCATGCTGGCGCTGGAGACGCTGGGCTTAAGCTCCGTACCGATCAACTGGCCTGATATTGAGGAGCTGGAGCAGAAAATGGAACAGATACTGGAGCTGAAAGAAGACGAGAGGCCGCTGATGTTAATGGGGGTTGGCTATGCAGATCCTGAGCAGAAAATACCTTACTCACAAAAAAAATCCCCTCAGTATCTGATAAAGTACAACTAGTGATTAATAAAGCATTGCATACAGTAGAAGAGGTAAAGCGAGAGGAAAAGTGGTTTAAGACCCATCACCTAAAAGACGACCTTAAGGCACATACAGTAAAGGGTGGCTTCACCACTATTGCCGGGCAGGCAATCTCTTTTATCATGACCCTATCGTCCACTGCGATCATGGCCAGGCTGCTCAGTCCCGAGGACTATGGTTTGGTGGCGATGGTAACGGCAGTCACAGGCTTTGTGACCATCTTCAAGGATTTGGGGCTGTCAGCGGCCATCATCCAACGGGACAATGTGGAGCATTACCAGGTAAGCGCCGTTTTCTGGATCAATGTAGCCATCAGCCTGGGAATAGCATCGCTTATTGCTGTACTGGCTCCGGTGCTGGTGAGCTTTTACAATGAAAGCCGACTGCTGAACATCACGTTCGCCTTTGCCTTCAGTATCTTCTTTGCCGGGCTCTCTCTGCAGCACAACGCCCTGATGAAGCGGCAGATGAAGTTCAGCAGCCTGTCTGTTATACAGATCGGCAGTACCGGCCTGAGCCTGCTCACGGGCATCATCCTGGCATACATTGGCTTTGGCTACTGGGCCATCGTAATGGCGACCGTACTCAACCCGGTCCTCTCCACCATCGCGGTCTGGACCGTGTGTGACTGGAGGCCCGCTTTTGTCTTTAAGGCCAGCGAGGCGAGTTCGTTCTTAAAGTTCGGAGCCGGCATTGCCGGTTTTGACCTGATCAACTACTTCTCGCGCAACCTGGACAACGTGCTCATTGGTAAGTTTGTGGGCTCTGCGGCGCTGGGTCTGTACAGCAAGGCGTACCAGTTGCTCATGCTCCCCATCACCCAGCTAAGGGACCCGCTGAATACGGTGGCCCTGCCGGCCATGAGCACCATCCAGAAAGAGAAGCATAAATTCAAGGGGTTTTACCAGCGGTACATCTTTACCCTGTCCTTTTTCTCCATGCCCCTGGTAGTTTACCTGGCCATCTTTTCAGAGGAACTGGTCCTGATCGTGCTGGGGGACCAGTGGACAGAGGCCGCCTTCATATTCAAACTGCTGGCCATTACCGCCTTCATACAGCCTGTGGCCAGTACCAGGGGTATCGTGCTCATCGCCGCCGGTAAAACAAAGAAGTACTTTATCTGGGGAGTTGCCAACGCGGTGTTTGTGATTACGGGCTTCCTGATCGGGGTACAATGGGGCGTTACGGGGGTAGCCGTGGCCTATGCCATTGTCAATTACCTGCTCCTGCTGCCATCCTTGTACTACTGTTTCCACAACTCCCCGATCACGGTGGGCATCTTTTTCAGGGAGATCGCTTTTCCCATGCTGTTCTCCTTGGCCAGCGGGGCGGTTATTCTGGCCTTTAAGCTGCAGTTCAGCCATTTGTCCGGCTTTATCCTGTTCCCCCTTGGCTTCATTTTAGGCGCCGTGTTTTATCTCGCGCCGTGGTTTTTAAGTAAACAGAGCAAACAGCGGCTGGACCAACTCACGGACCTGAAGGAGATGGTCAGAAGCAAAATTTTTAAAAAGTCTGATAATTAGAATAGCGATATATGATGAAAGACGCTTTACATGTTTTGATTGTAGGAGCAAACTTCTCTAACAAAGGCGCCGAGGCTATGCTGAAAACGGTGCAGCAGGAACTAGAGACCAGGTACAGCAATGTAACAACGTACATGATCTGCCGGGAGTATGAAAAAGAACTGGCAGAGAAAAACAACATCGTTCCCGTGTTCGACGAGGCGAGCCAGCTGGTGAAGGAGGCAAAGAACCTGCTGTGGCGCATAGAGGGCAAGTTCATGAAAGTGGTGATGGGCAAGAACAAACCCTTTGTCTTTGCCTTCCCTTACGATACCATTCAAAAGAAGATCAAAAAGCTGGACCTGGTGATCGATATCAGCGGCTTTGCCTATGCTGACTCCTGGGGCAAGCCAATGATCGACGAAACCATCAAGCTGATCGATTTCTGCAAGCAGAGGTATAAGGCCAGGTGCTACTTCCTGCCCCAGGCCTGGGGCAGCTTCGATAAGCCGGAGGTGGCCGCCGCTGCAAAGGAAATGCTCTCTAAGGCAGACAAATTCTACGCCAGGGACCTGGTGTCCCGGGAATACCTTGCCACGCTCACAAAAGACAAAGAACAGGACATTCCGCTGCTGCACGACATTGCCTTTGCCTATGAGGGGAACAAGAATGTGGAGCCGGAAGACCTGCTGCAGTCGGTTGGCTATCGCAAAAACGGCAGGCGCCTTGTCTGCATCTCCCCTAACCTGCGGGTGTATGAGAAGTTTGAAGGCGATGGGGCAGACAACCCTTATGTCAGGATCCTGATGGCTTTGGCATCAGAGTGCCTGCAGGACCCGCAGACGGATCTCATTCTGGTGCCGAACGAGATCTTTCCGGACGGTGCCCCCGACTCGGCAAAAGGAAACGACGACAGGCTGCTGTGCCGTATGCTGCATGAGATGATCGATCAGCAGGACCGGTGCTTTATCGTGGACGGGTACCGCTCCGCCGAAGAGATCAAAACTTTCATCAGCCAGGCCGATGTGCTGATCAGCTCCAGGTTTCATGCCCTGATCTTCGGGCTACTGCATGCCAAGCCTGTGATGGCCATCAGCTGGTCGCACAAGTACAAGGAATTGTTCAGCATTTTTGGGATAGAGGATTATGTACTGGAGTGGAACACCATGGACACAGCCTCCGCCATAAAACTGCTGCAGCGGCTGGAAAGTGAAAAAGACGAAGTCAGCACCCGGATTAGCTCAACTCTGGAAGAGCTTAGAGCACAGATCGACGCAATGTTCACCGAGATCAGTTCGGATAACTCAAAGAGTATCAGCACCATCAACTCGGTTGCCTAACGTGCAGGCAAAGAAGCTGTAACAGCATAGACTTAGGGCGCGTTTCTCTGTTTCTAGCACAAATTCTGAACAATCCAACCAACCGTTATTTTCGACCGGGTTTACATTACAATAAATTATTAATATATTAGTATTTAAATATTTTAGCTGACCTTGTGCTCAAATAACAGGGGGCAGAAAAAACTAGGTGAGCGGGTTGTTCCAGGAGCAGTAATAGATACCCCCTGGTGCAGTATAAGCTGGGTCCATAAGCAAAGTTCGATTATGTTACTATCCCATATGAGAAGTATCGTATTAAAGTTTTTGTATGTAATTGCTAAGCTACAGTACCCTTCTTATCAGAAAGACCTATGCTACTACGTAAGGGATAACTACTACAGCCGAATTAACCAGTACAGGTACCTGACCAGGGACTTCATCTTCAAGAAGAGGTACAAGACCATTGAGTACCATGGGGAGTTTCAGCAGGAGCTGACCTTCATACTGCCCTTCGCCTATTGGCACCACCTGAACAAGACCCTGGACAAAACCATCGGCTGTATCAACACAAAGGAATTTTACTTTTTCAGCCCTGATCATGAGGAGCGGTTTGATAAGCGGGAGTGGACCTACAACTACAACACGTACGAGATCCCGAACATGACCCACAGCCCTACTTTCAGCTTTAGAAAGTGGGCACCTGTACCTTTCAAAAAGCATTACAGAAATGACCTGTTCGTGTATGATAAACCTATCCTCATCATAGCCAATAAGTACAATATTGAGTGGGACCAGCAGCCACTCAACTACCTGGACCTCCCGACCCTCGACAGGATCATAAGCCGGTACAAGCAGCGTTACCAGATCATTTACAACCGGCCTTCCTCCGACCAGATCATCTCAGACAACAGCAAGATTCTGGACCTGAAGGAGCACCAGTGGCTAAAGGAAACGCACCCGGAAGTTCTGCTTATGTGTGACCTTTATGCAGAGTACAGAAAGCATGTCAGTAGCTTTAATCATCTACAGCTGATGGTGTATGCCAACAGCTGCCACTTTGTTTCAGTGCACGGCGGCACGGCGGCGCTTGCCAGTTACTTTGGCGGAACGAACGTGATCTACTCCAGAAGTGGCATAGAGCACGATTTTGATGAGTTCAACAAGCTGTTTCCGGCTCTTTCGGGCGCCAGGATACTGGTTGCCAAATCTCAGGAGGAGCTACTGCAGCACCTGAAAAGCGCTTACTGAGAGGCTGGTCTTCACCTTCTGTTGATCAGCATTTTAACCTTTATCTTCAGCACCTTCCAGTACAGGTAATGGTCCCGGTACAGGTTCAGGGCTCTTGTGATCTGCACACGCAGCGAATCCTTATTCTGGTGGGCATGCCAGAGCGTGTTCACCTGCCGGATGCTGTAAAAAGCATAGAATTTCTTCGACTTCCGGAGCACCCGCTCCCGCTCCTTCTCAGGCAAGTACTGCTGAATGTGCTTCATCACCAGGATCAGATCGTCCAGGTACTGCCCCACCAGAAACTTCTGTCCTGATATAGAGGCAAAATGCTTTCTGTACTCGGCCAGTACAGCGGGTGTATAGGCTACCGGGTAATGCTTCGCGATGCGCACCCACATTTCCCAGTCCTCCCCATACGTCACCCCGTAGAAGGCCCCGAGCCGCTCATACACTTCCCTGCGCACGGTAATGGCCGCATACTGTATTCGCTGGTACTCCGCTATCCGGAGCAGCCAGTCTGGCAGGATGCCGTCCCGGGGCATTTCGGGCCGCTGGTGGTACATTTTCTCCCCAGCGTCGTCTATGTAGTTATACCTGCAGAAAGCGGCTCCTGCCTCCGGATAGCGCCTGAACAGCTCCTCCATTTTAGCATAGTAGCCAGCCTTTACCCTGTCATCCCCATGCAGGATATGGATTAGCTGCCCCCTGGCCCGGTTGATGCAGGTTTCAAAGTTGCGAAGGCTCCCGACATTGCTTTCCTGCCTGAAATACCGTACACGGCCCTTGCCGATACTGTTTACGATTGCCTCAACGTCCGCGTCCGTACTGGCATCGTCCACCACCTCGATCTGCATCTGGTGCCCCGGTACAGCCTGCTGGAGCACGCTTTGCAGGGCCTCGGGCAGAAACCTGGCACAGTTGTACACAGGAATCATGACCGACCACAGGGGCCTGTGCACCGCCTTGGGTAAGGCAGGTATAGCAGGAGGAGATATGGGTATTCTTTCAGACATGAATCATGGCAAAAGGTGCAAAGGCGGTGCAGTACGGTGCACGCTAAACGTTCTGCTTATACTGTTTTTGAGGCGCTTCGTTGCTGCCTATATAGTTTGCTATAAATATATCCAATCACCAAGCATCTGAGAAACAGGCAACAGTAACAGTACAAGTTTTGAATTAGCAGAATTGGACCCACACTTTCCGCGTTTTTAGCCAACAACCCTTGGGAATTAGTGCGCAGGCGCCCGATTCGTAACTTTTACATTAAAAAAAAGGTATCTTTTAACAAACAGATTTAACACTTGCAAACAATATGAAGATGATATTCGGTTTATACCTTTTTAAAAAGCTCCTGCTTCTGCTAACTACGTAATGCAATAGTTGAAGGAGCTAACGTGGTACTTCAAGCAGTTTATCCGATCCCTGATTGGGTAAAATAAAAAAGAAAAAGCGTACAGCAGTAGTGCAAGTAAGTACAACTGAGCAATTGAACAGCGCGCTAGAACCTCCTCTGCTGTTTTTTGTAAACCCATCCAATATACTCCCAGCACCCTGATCCGCATCAGCATAAAAGAGTTTAGATGACAGTTGCCTATGCCTAAAACATTTACAGAACGCCCCTCCACTGTAATGGAATACAAACCGCAGCTAGACGGCCTTCGCTTTATTGCCGTTTTTGTTGTTGTTTTTTACCACTACCTCCCCGTATACCAGGTGCTCGGAGGCGTGCTGGACATCGGTAACCTGCTTGCCTTCTTCTTTGTGCTGAGCAGTTATCTGATCACCAAGATCCTGCTCATCAGCAAAGAACGCGGTTTAGAGGCCGGATACAGCAAGCATAAAGTGGGGTTAGCCTTTTTGATCAGGCGTACCCTACGCATTTTTCCGGCCTACTACTTCTACCTGTTTGTTGTATTCCTCTTCCCGATAGCAGGCGGGTACCTGCGGGAGAACCTGGACATGTTCCTTTTGTATGCCGCAAACTTCCAGCTATACGCAGACCAGGAGTGGGGCGAACTTACGGCGCACCTCTGGACGCTGGCCGTAGAGGAGCAGTTCTACATTGTCTGGCCATGGCTGATCCTTTTCACCCCCCGCAAGTACCTGGTGAAATTCCTGTTTCTCATCATTAGCGTGGGGGTCGTTTCGCGTTTTGTGCTGTTCCAAATGGCCGGAGACCCAGCCAGCCAGATCGTGACCTATGAGATCCTGACCCCTACCTGCATCGACGGATTTGGCTTCGGCGCTTTGCTGGCCTACTGGCACCTGTACGGCAAAGAGCGGAACCCCATCTTAGCGAAGGCTTTCTTTGTAGCGGCCCCCCTTTGGCTCTTACTGCTCTACTTTAATCAGTTAGGGCTTGCCTCAGCACTGGGCCGGGTGGTGGTGGCCTTGCTGGCCATGCTTGTCATTGAGAGAGCAAATATTGGGTTCGGCAATTGGTTTGGCCGCTTCCTGGAAAACAAAGTGGTCCTGTACCTGGCCAAGATCAGCTACGGCATATACCTTTACCACATTTTTGCCGTGTTCTTCCTCTGGGAGGCCATGAGGAGAGCAAAGTATCTGGTGTTTGACCCGTTAGGGCTCAACATTTTCCCTTTGTATGATATCGTGAAGCTGCCGGTGGTAAGCTTAGTGCTCTATGTGCTGCTCACGGTGGCATTCGCGTCAGCATCCTGGTACTTTCTGGAAAAACCGATCAACAGCCTTAAGCGCTTCTTTGGGTACACCAAACCCCGCACAGTACCCAAGGCAGCCCCTACAGCAGCGGATGAGCCCGAGGTGGAAATCGAGTCGGTTACTCCGCCTGCTGCGCCTATCAGTCAACCACAGTTAGCCAAAAAGATTTAACGTAGGGAAAACCCTCGTAGTACCTGAGCGGCATACGCGAACCTAGCAACTGCCCAAGCCTAACAGGGCAGTCCCAGCTTACGGAGGGTATGGGAGGAGGCGATCTTCACCAGAAGCGGTAACTGCCCCAGCTTCAGCAGCAACAGCGTGCCCTTGCGCCGCGGCAGGTTCCGGGCAAAAAAGTCTATGATGAACTGCCTTTTGTACGCCGCTGCCGCCCTGATAGCCTCAGGATCCCGGTTCACATTCTCTTTGGCCACTATAGAGGCTGACAAATAATCCAGTTCCCGGATGCACTGCACGATCTCCTGCACATCCTGCTGCTCCAAAAGGGGCTTAAAATTGTGCCGGTAACATTCCAGGTAGCTTGCCGGGATGCTGTAATCTGCACCGGCATAGTACCTGACGTTTCGGAGCAGTTGCTCCTGCTGTGCCTGCTCATACTCCTGCTTTCGAACCACCTGGTGCAGGCTTTGGCCCGTGACCCTGTAATCCAGCAGTACCTCCGGCTGATGGTAGTGCTTATACTTGCGGGTCAGCTGCCAGAAGAGCTCAAAGTCCTCTGCATAGGGAGTAGTGTAGCCGCCTACGTCCTGCACGGCATCTTTCCGGTAAACTACGGTGGGGTGATAGATCCAGCAAATAAAGTTGAGGTTGTAGTAGTAATAGGCACTCTCAAACACATCCTGGCGAACCAGCTGCCTGTTTTCATCCACCACCCTTACCCAGCAGGAATACAGCGCCCCATCCGGATTGGCCTGTATAAAATCGTATTGCTTCTGCAGCCGGTCAGGGTGGCTCACATCGTCACTGTCCATGCGGGCAATGTAAGCGGACTCGGCCAGCGCAATGCCTCTGTTCAGGGTGGCACTGATGCCAAGGTTCCTGTCGTTCCGGTACAACCGGATGCGCGGGTCCGGGAAAGCGCGGATGACCTCTACGCTCCTGTCTGTGGAGCAATCGTCGATGATGAGAAACTCAAAGTCCCTAAAGCTCTGGTTCAGGATGCTCTCGATCGCGGCTGCCAGAAAGCGCTCTGCATTGTACACGGGCATTAAAACAGTCAACTTTGGCATAGACCTGTAAACGTTACGCATGAGCTGCTATCTGATCAGCTTCTTAACCGGGCCAGGCAAGGCTCGTTTGGTGACGGCGAGCGCTTTTTGCGGCATTTCAACAAGGATGTAATGACGGAGAGGCTGGTGATATGGCATCAGTGCCTTTCGGAGCAGGCGGTGAAGGCCCTGATCAGTCAGGTGCCTTTGCTGCAGATACTCTTTGAACCACTCCAAGAAATACTGCCGCACCATGTGGTACTGGCCCGCTGCATGTACTCTTTTTACAACAGAAGCAGGGTGCTGCCTGTAGAGGTTGTTGCAACTGGCAGATACATACACCTTTTCATGCAGGTATAGCTTACATAAAAAGGCCTGATCCTCGTAAAGCTGTAGCCTTCCGTGGAAAGCCTCCTCAAAGCCTCCGCTACGCTGCACCGCCTCTTTCCGGAGCATCAGGCCGGAGGGGCAAGGGGCATCGCCTGTTCCCAATGGGTACAGCAGATACAGCAGCTCCGTTGGCTGGTACACCCTACCTGACGGGGCCCCTACCGGAATAACTAAGTCATCTGATGGAGACTGGCACCAGCTGTGCCAGTAGTTGGAGGCCTCGGCCACCATGGCGATCTCCGGGTGGCGCTGAAATATCGCCACCTGGTCTGACAGTTTGCCAGGCAACCACACATCATCCGCGTCGAGCAGCGCCACCAGTTCTCCCCTCGCCTTTTCCACCCCCAGGTTCCTGCTCACGCACACGCCCTTGTTTGCATGCCCTTTATGCTCCAGGTAGAAGACCTTGTCCGGATGAGCAGCCGCAATCCTCTTGGCGATGTCTGTACTCTTATTTGTAGAGCCGTCATCCACCAGCAGCAGCTCCCAGTTCGGGTAATCCTGCCGGAGCACGCTCTCCACAGTCTCCCCCAGAAACGTCTCCTCGTTATGGAAGGCGATAATTACCGAAACCAGTGGTCTTTCTTGACTAGGCATCTTTTTAATCTCCTTTTTTCAGCCAATGCTTCAGTTGCTGTTTAAACTCTGCGCCCCCTATATTCTTTACCTGAAAGCGCCCCAGGCGGTACAGGTTGGAGCCCCTGGTCACAGTTCTTGCTTCTGTGGTGAGTGCCGCAGAAAAGCCCAGGGAAGCCGTGAGCGCCAGTGTCTGCTCATTGTAGTTACCGTACGGGTAGGCTAAGATGTCTGCTGCGCTGCCTGTTGCATCCTGCAGGTAGGCCTGATTCCGGAGCAGCTCCTGCTCTTGGTAGGCTGCTTCATGATACGCCAGGGCCGGATGCGACACCGTATGGGCCCCTATCGTAAACAAAGGGTTTTTGCCTATCTCCTGTAGCTGCTCCCGGCTCATACTTCTACAGTCCGGCACCGGACTGGCTTTATCTCCCCACCAATCGCGCACCTTCTGCAGCTCCTGCTGCTGGGCCGTGGCGGGCAAAGGGCGCAACTGCTCCCAAATGCGATAAAACAGCCGTGCCCGTTTGGTAGGCGGCGCCTCTTCACAGGCTTTCCAACGGCTATGCTGCTGCCTCAGGTCCTCGCTTAAAAAAGCTTCACCGCCCAGCTCTTCTTTTACGGGCACCCCATTTATGCTGATGCAAATACTGGACGGAAGCTGCACTGCAAACAGCAGGTTGTACTCCAGTTCATCCCACCAGAAGGCTTGCGTGCTGCCGATATTGCCTGATGTGATGAAAAACGTGGCGGGCAGCCCGTACTGCTCCAGCAGAGGCACTGCGGTGGTGTAGTTATCCAGGTACCCGTCATCAAAGGTAAGGACCATGCTGTTGCTGCGGAGGCTGCCGTTCTTCACTTCCTGCAGCAGCTGCGGCAGGGGCACAACACGCCGGGTGGCCTTCAGCACCCTTAGCTGCTCCTCAAAGTTTGCCGGACTCACCGCGATCTCCCAGGCATCAGAAGCGGGCTCGGCCACGCGGTGGTACATGAGCACCCTCGCTTTGTGCTCCAGCAGGCTTTTGATCTTATTTAGTAATCTTCCTTTCAAGAAGCGGCTTTCGTTGCTTTTACAGTGATAATGACCTGGAACTGCGGGTCCTGCCGGTCAAGCTTTTCCTTTTGCACCTCCGGTAGTCCCATGCCGTAGAGGAACGCCGTGGCAGCGTATACGTTGCCATGCGCGTTTACCTCCACCTGCCCCCCCGGGAAGGTCTCCTCCGTTACCCGCTGTAGCGCCCTGTCCGTGAAGGACCAGTACCAGGTTTCGTTCCAGGCTCCCTGGTCGATGGGGCTAAGGCCCGGGGAGGTAAGCAGCAGTACCCCTCCGGGTTTCAGGATCCGGTGGCAGGTCTGCAGGGCACCCTTGAAATCATAGATCAGGTGCAGCGTCTGCGTCAGGATGATGCAGTCGAACCTGTTGTCCGGCAGATGGGGCGCATCACTCAGGTCCCCGACAAGCGTTGCCTTCGGGTTCGTATCGTCTACGTGCAGGATGTCGCTCTTTGTCACCTTGCGGGCTCCGAACATCATGGTATACTCGTTGTCTCCGATTTCCAGCACATTGCCCCTGATGCTGCCTGACTCCTGTTTCAGGAAATTCTCGATGTAGTACCGGTCCACGGGTCCGCCACGGTCGTACCCGAAATCGGTACTGAAAGGGGTGGGCCGGTCAAAGTCGCCTGCCTCTACCTTTCCCACGGCAGGCTTATAGGAGTGGTATAAGCCTGCTTTTTGAAGCCATCTGAGGCTAAAAGCCGGCGCGTTTTTCTTTATCGCTGATTTGAGCACGCGTGATTGGTTCTTTAAAAGGTATCGAAAAAACAAGGTCGGCTTATGTATACGTAAAGTAGCCAAAGTCGCTGGCGAAGCCAGGTGCCTGTTCTGGCGCAGCTTCCTATACAGCTCTTCACAATAGTACTCTTTCCAGACAGCCCGTCCTCGCTTCAGGGCATTCCGTTCGGCAGCCGAGCGCAGGGAGCCCGCCTGCCGCCGCTGCACATCCAGCACCGTGTGCAGCATCATGGGGATGTTGGCGGACATGTTGTGGCTGTGCAGCCGGTAAGCGGCCACTTTGCGGGAATGGTGCGCAACCGGGTGCTTTCGTGCGATGCGCAGGTACAGGTCGTAGTCTTCGCAGGCCTTCAGGCTGGTGTCGTAGGCGAACTCTTCGAACACCCAGCGCCTGTACATGACGGTAGCATGCATGCCGATGTAGTTGCCCTGCAGCAATTGGCAGTAGTGGTCTGCCGTAACCTCCTGAACCTCCTCCTTCACGATGCCCGTGTCGGTGTATACCTTGTCATGTGCCCCGGACACAAAGGCCAGCTTCTCGTCCCGCATCAAATGCGCTGCATTCACCGCGATAGCGTCCTCCAACAGCCAGTCGTCGGCATCCAGGAAAAGGAGAAACTCTCCCCTGCTGTGGGCTATACCTGTGTTTCGGGCGGCAGAAAGACCCTGGTTGTGCTGGTAGATGTACTTTATACCTGGGCAGGCCTCCGCCATCTCCCTGGTGCTGTCCGTGGAGCCGTCATCCACCAGGATCACTTCAATGGCAGGGTACTTTTGCCTCCGGATGCTCTCAAAAGCCTCCGGCAAATACCGGCCATGGTTATAGCAGGGCACTATCACCGAGACCAGGGGCATATGGCTGGATGCTGTAGAGTTCATCTTATCTGGACAGGGTCTTGGCCGAGGCCCTTCTGTTTTTAACATAATAGACCAACCCTGAAAGTATGCCGCCTATCTCCGTGAACAGTGTACGGTACTGAAACGGGTACTTCGGGAAGCCCTGCCTGATCAGGCTTAGGTAGTAGCGTGGCAGCACCCGGAAAAGGTGCTTGTGATAGCCTGCCTGCCGGTGCTGCTGCTGTTGCACTAGCGCTGCCGCCGTGAAACCGCGCATGTAGTAATAAATTTGCTTTTTCAGGGCTGCAATCTCCCGGCGGTGCTCATGGAAGGCAGCAGCCCGGGGGTTATAGTGTATGCTGTGGCCGCCGGCCAGTACCCGGTACCACATCTCCGAATCGCCGTTGCAGCCAGCAGCCCCCACATCCAGCCGTTCATCAAAGTAGCCCACTTCTTTGAAAACTGAGGTACGGAAGGCCATGTTGGCTCCCGCCCCTATCTCCCACACCGGCGGCCCTGTGGGCAGCGTTTGGCGGAAGTAAGCTTCATCATAGGTTTTGTCCACGTAGCCCCGGTTAAAGCTCCAGTGCTTTTCAAAGATCTGCTGCGCCTCGGTTTCCAGCTGCGAAGCGATGACCAGCCCAGTCATGGCCGCCACCTTTGGGTCCTGAAAACTTTCCCATACCCTATAGACCCACAGCGGATGCACCCGCACATCATCATCGGTGAAGGCGACGACCGGACAGCTGGCCTGCCGGATGCCGGTGTTGCGGGCAACGTCTAGCCCCGCCCTCGGCTCCTTCACATACTCCACCTCCTCAAAGTTTCGTACCACTTCTGCTGTGCTCTCATCCGATGGGGCATTATCGACCACCACAATCTGTTGCGGCCGGCAGCGCAGCTGGCCAAGCATCAGCAGGCACTGCTGCAGGTGCTGCGCCCGGTTGCGGGTACAGATCACCACCGTGACCGGCACCGTCTCCGGCACGGCATTCGGGGTGAAGTCCTGCAGTACACTGCCCATCCATTCCCTCAGGCAAGAAAAATCACGCCTCCGCAGCCAGTTACTCCATGCCCCTGCGGCCTGGCCGGCTTTGAGCGCGTACCTTTCAACGGCCGGCTGAATGGCTGCCGTGAGTTTTTCATAGTAGCTCTGCTCCGTAAGCCCCTGACCTGGGGCCAGGTATAGGTCCCCCAGGGCAAGGTCTCCCCACCAGAACACGAGGTAGTTGCCCTTACGTGCCGTGTCCAGCAGGGGCATTTGCAGCTGCCTTTGCAGGTTTAGGTGCGTGATGTGGTATGGGAGCATTATTGGCATGTGCGTGTGCATTTACAGCGATTTCTCCTGAAGAATGGTTTTCTCCCGGTTTTGCTCCAGCCGGAACGGGAAGTTGGGCCGCACGGCTCCCCACCACTTGCCGAACCATTTGATGTTGCCCCGGTAGTCCTCCACGTCAAAAGACAGGCACTCCTCAAAGGCATAGAGCATCACCGAAGTGTCCCGCACCACGTGCAGGTTGATGTAGTAAGAGCCGTCGTTGAGGAAATGCCCGGGTATGGTGCACTCTCCTTCCACCACGCCTTTTTTGTACACAATGGAAGGGGAAGGCACATCGAAGATACACTCTCCGGTATAGTTAAAGAGCACAAAGCCTACGCTCAGCTCCACATCGTCCATCAGGTTCCAGAACTGAAACCGGAGCGTCAGGGGCGTGCGGATGTCCACCGGATCATCTTCATGCTTGAGATGAGGCGTTATTTCCACATGTTTAAAGCGGACGTACTCATTTCCAGGGCCCTCCTCAGGGCTCTCCCAGCTGTGCCGGAGCCGGAACTTCTGGATGCCGGTGATGTACTTGTTTACCACGCCGCCCACGTCCCCAATCTCCTGCAGCTTGCCCTTTTCAAGCCACAGCGCCTTATCGCACAGGTTGCTTACCGCCTGCATGCTGTGACTCACAAACAGGATCGTACGCCCCTCGCTCTGCGACACATCGCGCATCTTGCCCAGGCACTTTTTCTGGAACTCGGCGTCTCCCACGGCCAGCACCTCGTCCACGATCAGGATATCCGGCTCCAGGTGGGCGGCCACGGCAAAGGCCAGGCGTACATACATGCCCGACGAGTAGCGCTTCACAGGTGTATCGATGAACTTCTCCACCCCGGAGAACTCCACGATCTCATCAAACTTACGCCGGATCTCCTCCTTGTTCATGCCCAGGATATAGCCGCTCGTGTAGATGTTCTCCCGCCCTGTCAGCTCCTGGTGGAAGCCGGTGCCCACCTCCAGCAGGCTGCTCACCTTGCCGTTGCCTCTTACAGCCCCCCGGGTCGGACGTACAATGCGGGAAATAATCTTCAGTAAAGTGGATTTACCCGATCCGTTGCTGCCGATAATGCCCAGGGCCTCGCCTCGCTTCACCTCAAAGCTGACGTCCCGCAGGGCCCAGATGGCATCCCTGCGCGTGGCAGCCTGTTCCTCTGTGTCCAAATGGAAGAAAGGGTCCTCCTTTTTAAGCACAGCCGTTGTCCACCAGTACTGGATGTCCTGCCGGAACGATCCGGTTCCAATGGTACCCAACCGGTACAGCTTGGATAAATGATCTACCTCTATGATTGCTTCTGCCATGTTTCCGTTATACTACGTCGATCAGTTTATCGCCCTGTTTGTTAAAGATGAGCAGCGACCCGAGCAGGATAACGACTGCGAACACCATACTATACGTCAGTTGCAGCATTGTCACGGTCCCCTCCCCCAGCACAGCCAGGCGAAAAAGCTCAAAGAGCGGCGTCAGGGGGTTGAGCAGAACGACCCAGCGGTACTCGTCCGGTCTGGTGCTCAGGGGGTAAATCACCGGCGTCACGAACATAAACAGGCGGATCCCCAGCCCCACCAGGTTGGTCATGTCCCTGTACTTGGCCGTTAAAACAGAAAAGGTCAGCCCCAGGCCCATCCCCATTGCCCCCACCGTGAGCACTGCCAGCGGGAAAGTGGCAACCCAGAGGCTCAGGTCCGGGGAAAAGTCCTGGAACACGGTGTAATAGGCAATCCCCAGAAAGAGGAACAGCAGCTGGATCATAAAGCGCAGAAAATGGGTGGTGACCACTGAGAAAGGCATGATCAGGCGCGGAAAGTATACCTTGCTGAAAACCTCCGCATTCTCCCGGAAGGTGGTGGAGGTACCGGTAAAGCTATCGGAGAAGAAGTTCCATAGCACGATGCCGGCAAAGTAGAACAGCACCGGCGGCATGCCTCCGGTTGAGATCCCCACCAATTTGTTGAACACCAGCACATACGTGATGAGGGTGATGATGGGCTGAAACAGCACCCACAACGGCCCCAGCACCGTCTGCTGGTAATTCAGGATAAAGTGCCGCCGCACCTGGTTCACCAGCAGGTGCCGGTACGACCAAAGCTCCTTAAACCCTGGGCCCAGGTAGCTTGTCTTCGCCTGTATCTCCCACTCCCACTTTTTTTCGCCTACTGCCATAAAACAAGCTTTTTTGCTGATGGCAGCTGACAAGAAGGTATACTGAAGGCCGAAGGCCGGGGAAAAGAAATGTAAACGCTGTTGTAAGTCATGCTTTGTGTCTGGATGCTACGGATCGGCTCTGGTGCTCTTCCATCCGTCAGGTACAGCAGCAAAAACGTGCTGGTTTGTGAGAAAGGCGAAGGCAAGCCTTCCCGTTTAAAATAGCTGTACAGGCTCTGCTCCGTTAAACTCAGGAGCCGGCACAGCAGTAGCCGGATGTGTGCGAGCGCCTCTGACCAAATGCCTACGCTACATCATGTTGCATCTGAACCTACGGCAGATTCATATAAAAAGTTTAATATTTCACGGTATGCACATTTTCGCGCGCCTGGTTGTTCGGCGTATCACTCCTTTACCTGTACCAGCCAGTCGTGGGCAGCCTGTACCTCGTAAAAGGTCTGGATAGTCACTTTTGAGCTGAGCCCGATGATCTCATCCGTGCTGATCTGGGTGTAGAAGGCAGGCGAATACACCCAGGCAAACCATTGAACCCCCAGCGCATACATCGTCGGGAACCAGACAGTGCCCACCCAGTCTATTGCCCCCGGGTAGTGCCCGGTTACCTTAATGTTATTGTTGAGAACCTTAGCATGGGGGTGCTCCTGCAGCTGATCCAGCACAGCCAAACAACCCTGTCGTGCCCGTTTGGCATCGAGTACTCCAGACCACTCATTGAACAGATACTTATCCTGCCCATTTATACTGATAGTCAAAAAACTACTGGTATAAACCGGCGACAAGGAGTTGTAGAGTGCATGTAGTTCTGAGTCAGCCATTCACTTACACCTGTCAGCCTCCCTTGGGGTTGACAGCGGTATGAAGTCTAAAAATTAAAAATTGCATTCTATACATAATACGATAGAAGGGGCTCCCTTCGTTGAATCTTTTGACCTTGATATTGTTTCATACTTACTGCACTGAACAGACGTGCTTACTTTAACTTTTAGACCATGGACTTACTCTTCCGGGACGAGATTTGCCTGATAGAATTTGATAGTGCGCAAAGTATAATGCGGCTGGCCTGGCTGCAGCAGCCTGATGACGTGAACTATAAGAAGTACTATACCAAAAGCCTGAAGCTGGCCATACAATACGAGGCGGCCTACTTTTTAGCCGATAACTCCAGGGGCACCCATGTGAACCTGGCCATGCAGCGTTGGCTGGCTGAAACCTCCGCCGCCTATAAGCCGGTGCTGCACCTCAAACGTTTTGCCCGTGTGGTGCCGCAGGATGCCTTTCAGGAGCTGGTTTCCTATAAGATATATGATGCCTATGATGCTCTTTTGCCCAATTCGATGCAGTTTGGCGTATTCAACGACCGGGCCCTGGCAGAGCTGTGGCTGACCGGGCAGTATACGTTCTCGGCGGCATCCTGACAGGCGGAGCGTCATGCGGAAACCGGCAAAGCAGATATTCGTTCCTGTAAGGGAAACCAAATAACCCCTCATGCCAGCTTTCAACCCAAAATTAGAGGCGCTACTCGGGAAGGTGTATGAGCCCGGCAAGCGCTACGACCATAAGTTCTCGGGTAAGGACATCATCTACATCACCAACGAGTACGGAGAGCCCGTGACCTTATTCATCGGCAAGCGCCGGGAAGATGGCAGTATTGCCGGAGAGCGGTATGTGCGGCGTATCACCAGAAAGCCCAACAGCAACGAGGTACTCAAGAGCCATTGGGAGCTGAAAGGAAAGGTCAGCAGGGCGTAAAGCCTATAGCTCCTCCAGGTCGTAGTCTTTGCCCTTGCCATACTTAATGAGCTCGTGCAGCAGATACGTATCCAGCGTGTTCAGATCCTTTACCCTGTATACCCCTTCCTCAGGCATTTCCATTACCTGGAACTCAAACTCCTCCCCGTAATTTTTCAGTCTGTACTTCTTCCCTTTCCGCAGGTTATCGATAGAAATGGCCATTCGTGTTTTGTTGAGCTTTCTGCAAATATACGGGAAGGTATGGCAATGTTTCGGAATTTTAGCGCCGGTAGCCCTCGCAGCCGCTTCCAGCGTTCCTCCAAGGCCGGTTTATACCTGAAGCCCTGAACCGGGCTGGGCATTGTTTGCCGTATCTTATACCTTTGCACCAAAATTGAGATCATGTGCTGGAGATAATTTTTGAAGACGCGCATTATGTGGCCATCAACAAGCCTAACGGCCTGTTGGTGCACCGGACCCGTATTGCAGAAGAGAAAAAGGAGTTTGCCCTGCAGATGCTGCGGGACCAGCTGGGCTACCACCTGTTCACGGTGCACCGCCTGGACAGAGGCACTTCCGGTGTGCTGCTCTTTGCCAAGTCGGCTGAGGCGGCTACCCCTATGGTAAAGGCCTTTGAAGAGAAACTGACCGACAAGACCTACTTTTCTATCGTGCGGGGCTATACCCCCGACGGAGCAACCATCGACAGTCCGGTCCGCCCGGATAAGGACCACAGGCACAGGTTACCGCAGGAGGCCGTGACACATTACACCCGCCTGGCAACGGTAGAACTGCCTATCCCAGTGGGGCGCTACAACACGGCCCGCTATAGTTTGGTAAGGGTAGTGCCTGAGACAGGCCGGATGCATCAGATCCGGAAGCACTTTGCCCACATACGCCACTATATTGTAGGGGACAAGCGCCACGGCGACTGGCGCCACAACAAAATGTTTCTGGAGGAGCTGGAGAGTCCATACCTGCTGTTGCATGCGGCTGAGTTACGGTTCACCCATCCGTTTACGTCAGAGCAGATCAGCTTGAAAGCGAAAATGCCGGACAATATGCTGCGTCTGTGCCGTCAGTTTGGCTGGGAAAGCACATTGGCACAGCAGGAGGCCCTGCCACAGCCTATTCATCAGGCGCAAGGTTGAGCACCCGCTTCACCATCGCGACCTGCATTTTGGCCACCAGTTCATTCTTAGCGTCAGAGTTGATCACCATCAGCAGGTAGGCCATTGGGGAAAGGCGCCAGTCCTGCACCACCTCGCCATTCTGTGAGCGGAAAACGACTTTGAAGTTCTCCTGCAGGGGCAGGTGCAAGCTGTTGCACACCTCAGTGGCGCGCCGGATGGCCAGACCGAGTTCCTCCATGTTGGCGCAGCCTCTTTGCTGCAGCAGATCAGTGGCATAGCAGGTTAAGTTCTGGTCCGCAAGGCTGTCGAGAAAATCCTCCAGCGGACTGTGGGTTCTTGGGTGTTCGATGGTCATTAACATGGCAAAGCGGCTAAATATGTTCAACACGTTGGCTTACGCTGCCTTGGTCTGGTGCATGTCGCGCAGCTTCTCAAACAACTCCCGCTCTTCACCCGACAGCCTGACAGGCAGTTTCACGTTAATCTTTACGTAAAGATTGCCGTGCTGGTCAGGTTTGCCGTATACCGGCATCCCTTTACCCCGTAAACGCAGTACTTTGCCGTTCTGCGTCCCTTCAGGTATGGTAAGCTTCAGCTGTCCGCTCATAGTGTTTACCTGTGCGCTGCCTCCCAGTATGGCTGTGAACAGGTTGATGGTCAGGTCAGAGTAGAGGTCATCGCCTTTGCGCTCGAACCTGGGGTCTGGCTTCACCAGTACCTTAATGTACAGGTCGCCGCTGACTCCGCCGCCTATGGCCGGCCCGCCTTTTCCCTTGATGCGCAGCACCTGCCCGTCGGCCACCCCCGGCTTAGTGGTGATGCGCAGCTGCTGGTTGTTCACGTTCAGGAGACGGGAGGTGCCCTCGTAGGCTTCCTGCAGTGTGATCTCCATCTCCGCTTCGTAATCCTGCCCTTTGGCTGCAGCCCTGCCTGACCGCTGCCCGTAGCCGCCCCCTGCCGCGCCACCAAAGAACTGCTGGAAGAAATCAGAGAAGCCTTCTCCGCCACCGCCGCCGAACATGTCGCTGAAGTCGCCCTCATAGAAGGTACCTCCAAAACCGCCGCCGGGCTGCCCGTACTGCTGCCCCCGGCCTCCGCCAAAGCCTCCCTGCTGAAACTGACGCCAGTTGGCCCCAAGCTGGTCATACTGCTTGCGTTTCTCGGCATCTCCCAGCACTTCATAAGCCTCGCTGATGTCCTTGAACTTGTCTTCGGCTGCCGTGTCGCCCTTGGTCTTGTCAGGGTGGTATTTTTTGGCCAGTGCCCGATACGCTTTTTTAATATCGGCCTGTGAAGCAGTTTTATCTACGCCAAGAATTTTATAATAGTCCTTGTACTCCATCTGTAGATGCTTTTAAGGTATGGATGGTGGTATCGCTAAATACCCGCTGTAGCTTTCCTTTGAACGTGTATAGGGTGCTGTGGTTGGCCGGGAAGCCCCTGTAAACAGCAAAAGCACCGTCTGTGGCGGTGCTTTTGCGATAGAGTATGCGTGATGGCCTTAGATCGTATCCGTTACAACCAGCAGGGCGTGGATGATACCCGGTATAACGAACAGAAGCGTCAGGATAATGTTGATCCAGAATGATGTACCGATGCCGTCGTGCAGGAACACGGCCAGTGGGGGCAGCAGGATAGCCAGGATGATCTCCACCACAGAGGTTCTGGAGGTGCCTCTGTCCTGCTTAATGGCCTCCTTTAGCTCCTTTTTGAGTTCTTTTTTCTCGGCTTTGGTCATGTTAGCCAGGCGCTCCTTAGCCATGGCCAGCGCTTCGGCCTCAGCTACGCTCATTTCGCGCTCCACCAGCTGCACCTCTTCCTTTACAAGGGGAGCCTCGGCAACAGCTGCTTTCCTGGGAGCCTTCATAACTTTTTTCTCTGTACTGGCCTCCAGTACAGGTGCGGCCTCTTCCTTAGCTGCTTCCGCCTCTGCAGCCGCCAGCGCTAGTTCGGTAAGCGTTGGGGCAGCCTCAGCCTCTTGCGCCGGGGCCGGTTTTTCTTTTGCCTTGTTGTAGGCTTCCGGCTTGTGGGCAGCAAACTCATAATACTTGGCGGAGTTACAGGCAAACATCAACTGTCCTACTATCAGCACCAGCGCCAGGTTAAGTAAATTTCTAATTTTCATAGTCTCTGGGAGTTTTATGGTTACAAGAAAAAAATACAATGGTTGGTCTCTAAACTTCCTGTCCTCTACCCTTTCCACCGGAACCGAAGTAGTCGAGATATACCTTATGAACAATACTTGATGTGTCGCATTTTTGTTATGGAAATTGCGGCCGGAGCGTCAGCGGTAGGTTGCCACATCCTTCTCATCCCTCTTATGCTGGAGCAGTACATGCTGCAGCGCAAGCTTTACACCCTCCTTTAACTGCCGCCAGGCCTGCTGATCACCCAGGGGAAACTTCTGGTTCACCTCCAGCTCTATACCTATGTATTCCTGCTCTGAGAACCTGCGCCGCAGGTAGGTAGGGAAGCCATCCGCGATGCCCAGGTAAGGGTAATTGTAGCGCACAAGTAAGGAGGTATCCTGCTCCTGCAAAGCCTGTTTCCAGTGCTTGCAGAAACTTTGCTCTGCTTTCCGCTTAGGGTCATAAAGCAAGCCGATATCCGCCTGCCGCTCTTCCCCGTTCAGCACGGGCGTGAAGGTATGCACGGCAACATGCAGCACACGGCGCCCGGCACTCACCAGGTCCTCCATCAGCTGCTCCACACGTTCCCGGTAAGGGAAGTAGTGCTCTTTCAGGATCGTCTCTTTCTCTTCGGCAGGCAGGGATCTGGTAATGGAAGAGAAAAGGCCTTTGTGGTGCAGCGAACGGTTCAGCTCTACCAGCAGGCGGCTGGTTTCGGCATAAAAGCTCTTGTCTGCCAGCTCCTCTAACTCCTGGAACAGCTCCAGGGCCCCGATGTCATAGCCCCGGTGTGTCGCCAGCGCCTCCTGCTCCTCCTTGAAAAGGGCTGCATAAGCAGGAGGCACTTGGTTTCCACCGTGTTCACACGTGAGCACAAATTTTAGCATGGCTTCTCCGGCAGAAAGACTCCTCCCTTCTGAAGGCACACCGCAAGTTGATGATATACCTCTCTGATGCGCGCTGCCGTTGGCTGCTCACCGGTTGCCTCCAGTATCCTTCTGGAAAGATTTCCTCTGGACAGGATCACATTAATCGCGTACTCCACCTCCGGCTGCTCTTCCAGCACCAAGGCCTCCTGACACAGGTGCTTCCATAGCTCGCCCACGGTGCAGTTTTGGGTGCAGTCGTAGCCAAAGCAGCGGATATAGTCCATGTCTGTGATGACGGCTTCCTGCCCCTTCTTGATAACCTCCAGCAGGATAGCTGACAGCCTGTCCTCGTCCCATGCCTTCAGGTCCTTTAACGGCACCCAGCGCTCTGCTGCCAAAGCCTGTACAGCAGCCACTACAGCCTGCAGCACCGCCATGTCAGCCAATGGGCTTTCCTGTATGTCGATCAGGCGGATTTCGATCGTGTTACGCTCGAAGCGTGCTATGGCTCCGCGGGAGTTCAGAAACTCCTCCTGCAATACGCCCTCCTTATCATAAGGGGCCACGTCTTTGTACATCCGCTGCAGGATCTTCTGTTCGTAATCCTTTTTGGTGAACACAGCCTCCGGCACCACCTTGCCCGCTATGGACGGCACCTTGTCCTGGTTGTGGCGGTATACCTCCAGGCGGGTATCCAGCAGGCCGCTGGCCTTGCCATCCAGTATAGGCGAGGAGGCACTGAGGGCCGGTATGAGCGGCAGCACCATCCGGATGGCGGCATGCAGCTTCTCAAACTCCTCATCGTTGGCAAACGGGAGGTTCAGGTGTGTGCTCTGCAGGTTAGCCCAGCCATGCCCGCTGCAGTCAAAGATGCGGTTGTAAGCCTCATAGACGGCGTTGTGCTCGTGCGGCCACAATTTTGTGTCAGTGTAGGGGTCCATGAGCGGGTGTGCCCCCGTTGGCAGCAGCATGGCATCATACTGCTCCAGCATACCGTTTATCTTGCGGACGTGCCGCTGAAACTCCCGGTGCAGGCCCGCCATGTCGCTTACCGGCCCCTGCGTCTTCAGCTCCACTACATGCAGCACCAGCTCGTTGCTCCAGGCGATGTCGCCAAACTCCACATCGGACAGGTACTCCCCCACCTCATCGTAAATAAGCTGGTCCGTGATCGGCAGCACCCTCAGGTCCTCCCTGTGCACGATCATGTACTCGAGCTCCACTCCGAAGCCTTTGAAGAGGTGCAACGGCCTGTTTTTGCTACTCATCCGTTCTGATGTTTTTGTGATTATCGATCCGTCGCTTAATGGATTTAATAATGGAAGCATAAAGGTTTTTCTTTAAGTATTTGTCCTCACAGCCCGCGTCTATGCTTGGGTTATCATTTATCTCAATTACATAGGCTTTGCCGTCTATCTCCTTCAGGTCGACCCCGTAGAGGCCGTTTCCGATCAGGTTGGCGGCTTTCAGGGCCGTGTGCAGCACATGAAAAGGAACTTCCTCAAACGGCACCACCTCATCATCGCCCTCCTCATCCTGCTTCTTTTTGCCGTTCCAGTTGTAGATCTGCCAGTGCCCTTTGGCCATGTAGTACTTACAGGCATAGAGCGGCTGCTTGTCCAGAATACCGATGCGCCAGTCAAAGTCTGTGGGCGTAAATTCCTGCCCGATGATCAGCTCTGAATCAGCAAGCATTTTGTCGAGCTCCTTTTTCAGACCTTTTCTGTCCTTGGCTTTCACCACGCCCTGCGAAAAAGAGCTGTCCGGCTTCTTCAGCACGCAGGGCAGGCCGAGCTCTTCCTCCACCTGGTCCCGGTTGTCCTGATGGATGATCATCGTTTTCGGGATAGGCACTTTGGCCTTGGTTAGCAGCTCCGCCAGGTATACTTTGTTCGTGCAGCGCAGAATCGAGGTAGGGTCGTCGATCACCACCAAACCCTCAGCAAAAGCCTTACGTGCAAAACGGTACGTATGGTGGTTCACTGCGGTTGTCTCCCGGATAAAAAGAGCGTCAAATTCTGCCAGCCTGCGGTAGTCGTCTTTTGTTATCAGCTCCGTGTAAAAGCCCATGCTGTCAGCCGCTTCCACAAAGTACTGGATCGCCTTCTCGTTGGAGGGGGGCGCCTTCTCGTTCGGATCCACCAGGATGGCCAGGTCGTAGATTTTGCGGGGAAGGCGGGCACCGGCGAAACGGTGACGGGAAAAATAGGCTTTAGCAAAGCGCTGCAGGTACTTGCGGTGGTGCTCCGGCACCTCGTTGACGGGCACCGGCGAAATGCTCTGCAGCACCCACTCGTCTTTGTACACAAAGTGCGCCCGCAGCAACGGGGCCTGAAAGTGGTCGTGCAGCTGCTTGCACAGCTTTTCGTACTTCTGCGCCACGTTCTGCCCGAAATAGATGCTCAGGGTAAAGTTTTTGGAGCGCAGGCTGGAGAGGCTTTTCTGGATCAGGTCGTTGATCTCCACGGTGATGGCCCGGACAATGGTCGGGCTTTTCAGGTCCTGCATCGTCGTGACGCTGGGAATGGCTTTGTGCCCCCGGGCCTCCGCCAGCAGCGACACATAGTAACCAGCGCTTTGGTACCGGTAGGAGCGGCATAGGTTGAAGATCCGCGCATTCTTGATGTCCGTGTACTTGTCATCCGTCAGGTAGGCCTGCGCGGCCACTACCTCTACGTCTTCTATCTTCAGCTCCCAGTCTTTGGGATAATCCACTACAACTATTTTTCGCATGTCTTATTCTTCAACAATTTCTTCGGTGGCGGGCTGTATGGCCAGGAGGTTCGCATCAAAGGTGGCCATGCCCAGCATGATGGAGTTGATCAGGTGTGATGCCTTCACTTCGTAGTAGTTATCCTTGAAAAAAGGGTTCTCCTGGTAAGGGTCAGCCACCACAATGTTCTTCGGGTCTTCGGCAAAGCCGCACAGCACCACGAAGTGCCCCATCGGAAAGCCCCGGATGTCGTCGTAAACTGAGTTGCCCTGCTCGTCCCCGAACTCCCGGGCACTCTGGTAAAGGTAAGTGGCGCTGAGGCCGGTGAGCAGCGGAATGCCGCGCTCAAAGTAGTCCCGCAGCAGGTTCTTTGTCAGGTCCTTGCTGCGCAGCTCCCCCCCCAGCTCCAG
This sequence comes from Hymenobacteraceae bacterium, assembly GCA_033838975.1. Taxonomy (GTDB): domain Bacteria; phylum Bacteroidota; class Bacteroidia; order Cytophagales; family Hymenobacteraceae; genus Pontibacter. The sequence continues at coordinate 30,241 of JAJLKL010000006.1, forward strand.
AAACTCCATGTAGGCATGGGTGGCCCTGTGAAACTTAGCTCCCTTTTTTACCTTTAACTGCTGCTCAAGCTTCAGCACAATCTCCTCGTTGCTGAGCTTAAACCAGGTGGGGTCAAAAATGTGCAGGTTGTAAGTATAGATTCGCGCCCTGTAGCCCCGCTTCAGCGCATGGCAGGCCAGCAGCACCTCCAGCGTGCCGCCCTCATCCAGGGAAGGCACCTCCTTTATCACATCCCCCAGTGGAATTGGATCTTTAAAATACCGGTAAACCGCATGCAGGCTGGTCGGCCCGCAGGTGGAGTCATCAGGTTGGGTATGAATTTTGATAGGAATCACGGCGAATCACTTTGTTTTTACTGAATCAATGATGTGCCTTTTATACGCGAGGGTTTCTTTTAGTTTTAAGACCTTTTCAAGATATTCCCTGCACTTTGCTCAGACTATAACGGCCTGTAAAGCAGCAAAAGCTGGTATTGGTGCGTAATTATACCTATATTCATCGTACAGAAACCTTTCGTTGATCATGAGCTGGAGTTTTAGAATAAAGCATCGGGACAAGATGGCCCTCGCCTTTGGCTGTGTTTTTCTGATAATTGTGCTGGCAAACTGGTTTGTCAGCTACAGCATGAGTCAGGTAAGTGGCCAGTTCAAATCCGTGTATCAGGACCGGCTGGTGCCGGCGCTGGACATATCGGCCATCCTGGAGCGCTATTACCAGAACCGCATGCTGCTGGAAGAGCACATCATCGCCGGGGACCCGGCAGAGCAGGCGCAGCTGGAAAAGCAGATCAAAACCAACCTGCACGAAATAGACTCGCTCCATGCCAAATTTGAGGCCACCTACCTCACCAACCAGGAGAGCAAGGACCTGCACATTTATAAGGCCGCCATCGGGGGGCTCACGAAAGTACAGAACGAGACCCTGGAACTCAGCCGGAGGGGTGACAAAGCGGCTGCCATAACCCTTTACAAGACGCAGGGGAACGAGACGTTCCAGGAGCTGCTCAGGCCCCTGCACGCCCTCAGCCAGCTGCAGGAGCAGGTGGGCCATGAGCTCTACGCCTCCGCCGACAGGCAAATGAAGTCCCTGAAGGTGCTCTCCTACATGGTGATCGGCATGGCTGTCTTCCTGGCGCTGATCGTGGGCACCCTGCTACAGTCAACGCGCAAGATCACGAACATCAAGCCGCAGAAGTTCCACCTGAACTAACGTAGGTCATCATAAACAAAGAAGGCACCCTCGTCAGGTGCCTTCTTTGTTTATGTAGTGAGTCCTAGTGACGGAACATCAGTTCCCTGTACTTGATCAGTGGCCAGTCCTCGTCGTCCACCATCAGCTCGAGCTTGTCTACGCTGTAACGGATCGTATCGAAGTAGTTGAACACCTGCTCACGGTACATGATGGCCCGCTCGCGCACGTCCTCTACCTTGTTGGCTACCTTGCGGGCCTCGATCATCTCATCCACATTTTTCTGAATGGTGGTGATGTGGCGCGACATCTTCTTGATCGCCTCCATCGTAGTCTGGGTGTACTCGTCCTCCAGGCCAAGGTCTTTCAGGCCGCGGATGTTCTGGATCAGCTTATTCTGGTACGCCACCGCGGTCGGGATCACGTGGTTCACCGCCAGGTCACCCATGATACGGGACTCGATCTGGATCTTCTTGATGTACTCCTCCAGCAGGATCTCATGGCGGGCGCTCAGCTCCACGCTTGTGAAAATGTCATGCCGGATGAACAGCTCCCTCACCTCATCATGCTCGTACACATCCAGGGCCAGAGGAGTAGACTTGATGTTAGACAGGCCACGGCGCGCGGCTTCCTCTTCCCACTCTTTCGAATAGCCGTTGCCCTCGAAGCGAATTGCCTTAGAGGCAGCCACGTACTCGCGCAGGATCTGGATGATCGCCAACTCCTTTTTCATACCTCTCTCTTCAATCAATACATCCACTGCTTTGCGGAACTGCAGCAACTGATCTGCTACGATGGTGTTGAGTACCGTCATGGAAGAGGAGCTGTTGGCAGAGGAGCCCACCGCGCGGAACTCAAACTTGTTACCCGTAAAGGCAAACGGAGAAGTACGGTTACGGTCTGTATTGTCACGTAGTACCTCTGGAATCCGGTCGATGCCCAGTTTCAGGTACATGTTATCACCTTTCTCCATCGGTACTTTAGCCGTACGCTCCAATTCATCCAGTACAGCCGTTAGCTGCTGCCCCACGAATACCGACATGATAGCCGGCGGCGCCTCGTTGGCTCCCAGACGGTGGTCGTTGCTGGCGGAGGCGATGCTGGCCCGCAGCAGATCAGCATGGGTATAAACAGCCTTGATCGTGTTGATGAAGAAGGTCAGGAACTGCAGGTTCTCTTTCGGCTTCTTGCCCGGAGAAAGCAGGTTCACGCCTGTGTTGGTGCTCAGGGCCCAGTTGTTGTGCTTACCGCTTCCGTTTACGCCTTTAAATGGCTTCTCGTGCAACAGCACTTTAAAGTTATGGCGCTCAGCCACGCGGTCCATGATGTCCATCAGCAGCTGGTTGTGGTCTACGGCCAGGTTAGCATCCTCAAAGGTAGGCGCACACTCAAACTGGTTAGGGGCCACCTCGTTGTGGCGCGTTCTCAACGGAATACCCAGGCGCAGCGCAGTTTTTTCAAAGTCCACCATAAAGGCGTGCACACGGCTCGGGATAGAACCAAAGTAGTGGTCTTCCAGCTGCTGCCCCTTAGCTGGAGCATGGCCGAACAAAGTACGGCCGGTCATCACCAGGTCCGGGCGCGCCTCATACAGGGCACGGTCCACCAAGAAATACTCCTGCTCTATACCCAGCGTGGTGTTCACCTTGTTTACGTCCTTGTCAAAATACTGGCATACCGGCACAGAGGCATCGTTGAGCAGCTTCAGCGACTTCAGGAGCGGTGTTTTATAGTCCAGGGCCTCGCCTGTGTAGGACACGAAGATCGTTGGGATACAAAGCGTTCGGGTACCGGCGTTCTCGATCAGGAAGGCTGGAGACGACGGATCCCAGGCGCTGTAGCCACGGGCCTCGAACGTGTTGCGGATACCGCCGCTCGGGAAAGAGGAGGCATCCGGCTCCTGCTGCACCAGTGCGCTGCCCTTGAAGCTTTCGATGGCCTCTCCCTCAGAAGACAAGTCAAAAAAGGAGTCGTGCTTCTCGGCGGTGGCCCCTGTCAGTGGTTGGAACCAGTGGGTATAGTGCGTAGCCCCCTTGCCCATGGCCCATGTTTTCATGGCAGCTGCCACAGCGTCCGCCAGGTCACGGTCTACTTTCTCGCCGGCCTCAATGGTGCGCTTCAGTCGCTTGAAGTACTCTGAGGACATGGTGGCACGCATAGCGCTCATGCTAAACACGTTTTCACCGAAATAGTCTGAAATTTTATGGGAAGGCAGAACCACCTCACCTGGTTTACGCTGGCTCACAAGCTCAAGCGCCTTAAAACGAAGATATGCCATGGGTATAGGGATTGGGTTTATTGTAAAGCAAAGATAGAGAGAAAATCAACACCACAAGCAGATGGGGTGTAAATTTTAAGGGGGTTATCCGATTATAACAGCAAAAACCACAGCAGCACCCTTAACTAAACAGGGGCATATCACTGAATTCTCACAAATATAAACCAACACCCCTTCCTTTTAGCAGGCAGCTGGTTAACCTGGAACGGAATTTTCTTTCCTTAGCAGGCGTTCTAACTTGCCTGGCATAAGCTGTATATTTGCGCCGTGAAGAATCGCCTGTATTTTCAACCCGCCTATTTCCTGTTCTGGCTGCTGTACTTTATAGTGGCCCGGGCCACGTTTCTGGTCTACCACCTTGACAGGACGGAGCAGCTTACCACCTCTGAAGTGTTGAACACCTTTCTGTATGGCCTGCGGCTGGATCTGTCGTTCACGGCCTACATTGCAGCCATACCTTTTATACTGGCCATGGCTGCCCCGCTGATCGGGAAACTCAAGGTGGATCGTGCGGTGCGTTATTACAGCTTTGCCATACTGGTGCTGCTATCGGTACTACTCTCAGCTGACCTGGAGCTGTACCGGGCATGGGGCTTCCGGATAGATGCCACCCCCCTGCAGTACCTGAACACACCCGGTGAAATGGCAGCCTCTGCGGCCGCTGCGCCAATATTTCTACTGTTCCTGGTGACCCTGACCTTCAGTGTTGGGTTTATGCTCCTGTTTAAGCGCTTCTTTGACCTGAGCAGGTATAAAGTGCTTACCGGCAAATGGCAGGTTGCAGGTGTTTCTCTGGTATACATGGCCCTGCTGGTGCTGCCGATGCGCGGCGGGTGGCAGCAGATCCCGATCAACCAGAGCGTGGTATACTTCTCTAATAAACCCTATGCCAACCACGCGGGCCTGAACATGCCCTGGAACCTGATGCACGCTTTGCTCAAGTACAGCAAATCGAGCAGGAATCCTTACCAGTACATGCCCGAGGAGGAGGCTGCGCAGCGGGTGCAGGCTTTGTATACCTCACCTGCAGATACTTTAACGGAGCAGTTCGTGACGGCAGAAAAACCCAATGTGCTCTTCATCATCCTGGAAAGTTATACCGCCAAGTTCATCGGAAGCCTGGGTGGTGAGCAAGGCGTTACCCCCAACCTGGACAGCCTGGCAGCCACTGGCGTAAACTTTACCAACATCTATTCCAGTGGCGACCGCAGCGAGAAAGGGATGGTGGCCCTGCTCAGCGGCTATCCGGTGCAGACGATCACCTCCATCATCAAAACCCCTAAAAAGACGGAGAAACTGCCTCAACTGAGCAGCACCTTTAAGCAACAAGGCTACAGCACCAGCTACTACTATGGCGGTGAGCTGGAATTCGCCAACATCAAGTCCTATCTGATGAACGGCAGCTATGACCGGCTAATAGATAAGTATGAGTTCGATCCTGCTACCTACAACTCTAAGTGGGGGGCGCACGACCATGTGCTCTTTGAACGGGTACAGCAGGACCTGAAAATGGAAAAGCAGCCTTTCTTCAGCACCGTTTACACCCTGAGCAGCCATGAGCCCTATGAAATTCCCACCAAACCGAAGTTTCCGGGAAAGGACAACACGGCCAAGTTCCGAAACAGCGTGCACTACACCGATTGGGCCCTGGGCCAGTTTATCAGGGAGGCCAAAAAGCAGCCATGGTGGCAGCAAACACTCGTCGTGATCGTGGCGGACCATGGGCACCCGCTTCCGGGGGAAAACCCGAACCACGAGCCGGCCAAGTTCCGCATTCCGTTCCTACTGACAGGCGGAGCAGTGGCTGCAAAAGGCAAACAGGTGGACGTGATCGGTTCTCAGACGGATATTGCCACTACGCTGCTCGCCCAGCTGGGCATGCCGCATCAGGACTTTGCATGGGGCCGTAACCTTTTGGCGCCAAACCCCTCTCCTTTCGCCTTCTATGTGTTCAACGATGGCTTTGGCTATGTTACTCCGCAAGGTACCCTTACCTTTGATAACATGGCGAAACAGCCGATCACCAGAGATGCGGGCGTAACCGAGGAGCAGCTACAGAACGCGCAGGCGTACATGCAGTATTCCTTTGGCGACTTTGTCCGGAAATGATCCGTTGCCAGCCGGCTCTTGTTGAGGCTCAGGTACAAAGGAGAACAGACACTAACATAACCATTTAATTATTAAGCAATTAAGCACAACATAATTCACAAGGGCTTTGTCTTTATAAGGCAGAAAATTTGTACCTTTGCCACCTGATTATGAAAAAAGTAGCTTTTTATACCTTAGGCTGTAAGCTTAACTACTCAGAAACCAGCACGATAGGCCGTATTTTCCAGGAGCGCGGGTTTGAGAAAGTAGAGTTTACCGACAAGCCGGATATCTACGTGATCAACACGTGCTCTGTCACAGACAATGCGGATAAGAAGTGCCGTAAGATCGTGAAGGAGGCCCTGAAGCACTCTCCGGACGCTTTTATTACGATTGTAGGCTGCTACGCGCAGCTAAAACCAAAGGAAATCTCCGATATACCGGGTGTAGACGCCGTGTTGGGTGCCGCCGAGAAGTTCCAGCTGGTCGACATCCTGGAAACCTTTGAGAAAAAGGAGAAAGCCCAGGTATATGCCAGCCCTGTCTCGGAGGCCAATACCTTTCATAACTCCTACTCCTTCGGCGACCGTACCCGCACTTTCCTCAAGGTTCAGGACGGCTGCGACTACTCCTGCACCTTCTGCACGATCCCGCTGGCCCGTGGCAACAGCCGCTCCGACAGTATAGAGAACGTCGTGAGGTCTGCCCGTGAGATAGCCGAATCCGGTGTGAAGGAGATTGTGCTGACGGGTGTAAATACCGGCGATTTCGGCCTGCAGGATGGCAAGCGGGTAGAGACGTTCTTCGAGCTGGTGCAGGCACTGGACCAGGTAGAGGGCATCGAGCGTTTCCGCATCTCTTCCATTGAGCCGAACCTGCTGAAAGATGAGATTATAGAGTATGTGGCGCAGAGCAGGCGCTTCATGCCACACTTCCACGTGCCACTTCAATCGGGCTCCAACAAGCTTCTGAAGCTGATGCGCCGCCGCTACCTGCGCGAGCTTTACGCGGACCGCGTGGCCAAGATCAAATCGCTGATGCCGCACTGCTGCATTGGTGTGGACGTGATCGTGGGCTTTCCGGGAGAGACAGAGGAAGACTTCCTGGACACCTACAACTTCATCAATGAGCTGGATGTGAGCTACCTGCACGTGTTCCCTTACTCTGAGCGCGAGAACACCCTGGCGCCAGACATGCCGGGTAAGGTCAGCATCAAAGACAGAAACCGCCGCGCTGATATGCTGCGCATCCTGTCGGAAAAGAAGAAGCGTAATTTCTACGAACAGAACGTAGGCCGGGAGTTTACGGTGCTGTTTGAGGACGATGTGAAGGATGGCATCATGGAGGGCTGGACAGAGAATTACGTGCGGGTGGCCGCCAAGTATGACCCGGTCCTGGTAAACGAGACGAAACACGTGCGGCTTACCGAAATCAATGCCAATGGCTTGATGGAAGCAGAAGAAACTTACCAGGAAATACTAAAACACTAGCATTGTGGCATAGTTTCAGCTATATTTAAACTGCAAAAATCTTCCAAACATACTAAACAAGAAAAAGTGAAAGTACTAAAGATCTCCCTGGGATTAGCTATGGCCACTACTATGCTGGCCGCTTGCAACAAGCAAAACCCTGAAACAGGTAGTGCAGCATCCAGCGCTACCGTGACATCGGAAACTGCGGGTGTTGGCACGCCTGATATCGTATATGTTAACTCTGACTCCCTTTTAACAAATTACGAGTACTTTAAAGATGTACGCGACCGCCTGCAAGGTAAAGCTGAGTCAAAAGAGAAGAGCCTGCGCTCGCAGGCTGAGGCTTTCCAGAAGGAGGTACAGCGTTACCAGCAGACAGCCCAGAACATGACTGCCGAACAGAGGGCCTCTACAGAGCAGCGTCTGGCGCAAAAGCAGCAGCAACTGCAGAACCTGCAGCAGACTTCCGGCAACGAGCTGGTAACAGAGGAGTCTGAGGAAATGAAGAAGATCTATGATCGTGTAGAGGAATACCTGAAGCAGCTGAGCGATGAGAAAGGTTATAAAATGGTATTGACCTACTCTCGTGGCAACAGCGCCATCCTTTACAGCGACTCTACCCGCGATATCACGGAGCAGGTTGTAGCTGGCCTGAATGAGGCCTATCAGTCTGAGAAAGAGACTGCCAAGAAAGAAGAGAAGAAAAAATAAAGGACTTTCGTCTGTTCATAAAAAAGCCCTTGCCGTCCGGCAAGGGCTTTTTTATGCTTTCTAGGCTGCAGGAAGAACTCGTTTAAGGCAAAATGACAAGGCCATTATTCTCTAATGCACCCGGGGCATGCCCGGGAAGCGAAGCATGCTACTCATAGCGCAGCGACTCGATCGGATCCAATTTTGAGGCCTTGAAGGCCGGGTAATACCCGGAGATCACCCCTACGACCACACAAATCGTGAGCCCCACAGCAACCCATATCCAGGGTACGATAAAGCCGCCCTCCCCGATAAGCGAGGCAATGCCGTTCCCCATCAGGATACCCAGGAAGATCCCCACCAGGCCACCCAGGATACAGATCACGACAGCCTCGATCAGAAACTGCTGGCGGATCTGCAATGAGGTGGCCCCTAAGGCTTTGCGAACCCCGATCTCGCGGGTTCGCTCGTTCACCGACACCATCATGATGTTCATCAGGCCAACAGAGGCGCCCAGCAGCGTGATAAAGCCGATGATGAAGCCGCCCGCCTTCAGGTAACCGGAAATCTCGTTGAGGGTCTCCAGAGCGGAGTCACTCCGCCGGATCTCAAAAGACTCCTCCTGCCCGAGCGCATCCTGCCGCACGTTGCGCATGATGCCCGTGGCCTCCCCCATCACATAGTTCAGCTCATCAGGCTGCGGTATCGCTGTTTTAATGTTGTACGTCAGCTCAGAGCTGCCCTGCCGTGGTATCTGCCGCCCGGTCTCCAGCGGAATGATGATCCTGCGGTCGCCACTGCCCCCCATGCTGCTGCCCTTTTTCTCCAACTGCCCCACTACCTTAAACCTGCGGCCCAGGAAGGTGATGTGCTCGCCAACAGCCTCCTGGTTCTTAAAAAGAGTAGAGGCAATTTCATCGCCGATAATGGCCACGTTGATCCCGAACTCATGCTCGTAATTGGAGAAACCGCGCCCCTTGGCCAGGTTCAGGTTTTCATTCTGGAGGTAGTTCTCATCCCCGCCCACCACACTAATGTTGGGGTTGGTCTTCTCGGTCGTACTTTTCACCACTGTGGCCCCGGAAATAAAGGCCGACAGGCTGACGCTGGCATTATCGGACATCAGGTCCTTGTACTTAGAGGCCTGCTCATAGGTGATGGTGGGGTATACCTTCTGCAACCGCCCCTGCTGACTGCCCCGGTTGTTGGAGCCTTTCCTGCGTATATCGAAGGAATTGGCCCCCAGGGAGGAGAAAGTCTGGGTAAGAGAGTGTTTCATGCTATCCACAGCCGTAAGGATCCCCACCAGCGACATGATGCCTATCGAAATGATCAGCCCGGTCAGGACCGTTCTCAGCAGATTACTGTGGATGGCACGCAGGCCCTCCCGTATATTCTCAATCAGATTCATCTATCAAAAACTTATGCGCTATACCTCGTTTTTACGTTAGTATATAAAGTAACAGCAATGCTTCTAAGTTAACTGCATTTTCTTAAAAAAGAATCAATTTTATACATTTGATCATATTTTGAAGACGAACAGAATGATTTTCCGTATCACCGCGCTTTTACTTAGTCTTTTTCTCCTTGCCTGCCCTGCCTTCGCCAGTACCATCCTGGTACCCATGGACGAGGTACAGAAGGACCATCTGAAATCCTACGGGGTGGCCTATTGGGTGCTGAGCAGGAACGTGCCCGTGGACTGGCTCCTGAACTACCGCGGCGGGAGCTTCGCCTTTCAGCATGCGCCACAGCTGGAGAATGAGCTGATCGTGCGCGGCGTGAGCTACAACGTTATCTCAGATGCGCAGTATAACGGCATCCTCACCGAGATCAGCAACCCGGAGGCCAACATGGATGTGATGAAGCTGGAAAAGGTGCCGAAGGTGGCTGTGTATACCCCGAAATCTAAAATGCCCTGGGATGACGCGGTAACGCTGGTACTGACCTATGCAGAGATCCCGTACGACAAGATCTACGATGAGGAGATCATGAACGGCGACCTGCCGAAGTACGACTGGCTCCACCTTCACCACGAGGACTTCACCGGGCAGTACGGAAAATTCTACGCCAGCTACAGGCATTACCCCTGGTACCAGGAGCAGCAGCGGGAAGCGGAAGCCTCGGCAGCCGCCCTGGGCTTTCAGAAAGTGTCGCAGCTAAAGCTGGCAGTGGTGAATAAGATCAAGGAGTTCTGCGCCGGCGGCGGATTTCTGTTTGCAATGTGCTCGGCCACCGATACCTACGACATTGCCCTGGCCGCTGAGGGGGTAGACATTGTAGAGGCCATGTTTGACGGGGACGCCGCAGAGCCGCAGGCACAGGAAAAGCTGGATTTCAGTAAAACATTCGCCTTCCGCGACTTCAGGATCTCCCGCAACCCGATGGAGTATGAGTACTCCAACATCGACATGCAGCCCCAGGAGCGCCCGGTAAACGAAGCCAATGACTATTTCCAGCTGTTCACCTTCTCAGCCAAGTGGGACCCGATCCCGACCATGCTCACGCAGAACCACGCCAAAACGATCAAGGGATTTATGGGGCAGACCACAGCCTTCCGCAAGAGCGTGGTTAAACCGGAGGTGGTGGTAATGGGGGAAAACAGGGACTTAGG
>JAJLKL010000007.1:0-5741 GCA_033838975.1 Hymenobacteraceae bacterium
TGAGCAACTCGCCAGATTTGATGTCTTTGGCCGCGTACACGGAGCGCTTGAACAGGCGGCTCTTCTCCTCGGCCCGCTGCACCCCGTACTGCACCTGCCCCAAGGCCAGCCAAGCCCTTTCTGACTCCACCACCAGCGACTGCAGCTCGGCAGGCTCCAGCGAGAAGGCCGAGTCCACGCCGCCGTCGGCGCGGCGAAGCGTGAAGTGCTTCTCGATCACGGTCGCGCCCAGGGCCACGGCCGCCACCGATGCGCCCACCCCCATGGTGTGGTCCGAGAGGCCGACCTGCACACCGTACAATTCGCGAAGGTGCGGGATGGTGCGCAGGTTGGTGTTCTCGGGTGTGGCAGGGTAGGTGGACGTGCACTTGAGCAGGATCAGCTCCTGGCAGCCATCCTCACGCAGCACCTGCACTGCCTCGGCCACTTCCTGCACGGTGGCGGCACCGGTGCTCATAATAACGGGTTTGCCGGTGGAGGCCACCTTGCGCAGCAGCGGGTGGTCGGTGTTCTCAAAAGAGGCTATCTTGTAGACCGGTGCGTCCAGGCTCTCCAGGAAATCGACCGCCGTCTCGTCGAAGGGGGAGGAGAAGGCAAGCATGCCGCGTTCCCTGGCCCGGTCAAAGATGGGCTTGTGCCACTCCCAGGGAGTGTAGGCCTCTTTGTAAAGGTCGTACAGTTCGCGCCCCTTCCACAGCGAGCCCTCATCGGAAATGGTGAAGGCTCCCGGCAGGGTCATGGTGTCGGCCGTGTAGGTCTGCAGCTTGATGGCGTCGGCCCCGGCGTCGGCGGCAGCGTCCACAATGGCCAGCGCCCGCTCCAGCGACTGGTTGTGGTTGCCGGACATCTCGGCGATGATGAAAGGCCTGTGTGATGGGCCAACCATGCGGCCGGCTATGCTGATATCGTTGATCATTTCTCTTTTTCTACTTTATACCTATCGACTCAGTACAAAACGATGAGCCTGCGGATGTTGGCTGTCTGGTTTTCCGTATTCAAAGCCGGCTTTCTCAAAAGAACGAACTGAAGCTTTGTTTTCCGATTGTACCAATCCTTCTATCAACAGTACATCGGGGCGCTGTTTCAGCAGTTGTTTTGTGCCTCTCATCAGAACCGTGTGACCTAAACCCTTTCCCCGAAAATCTGCCCCGATCAGGTAACTGATGGTTGCCGTGCTGCTTTTTATATCGAAACGGATATGTGCGGCTGGCACCTGGTCTATCTCAGCAATATAAAGTATCGTGTCGGGGTTGTCAAGTTTGCCATGAAACCAGCGGGTATGGTTTTCCAGCGGAATGGGCTCTGGGTTAAAGGAATGCTGGCGCACCTCGGGATCGTTTGCCCAGTCGAAGAGCAGTTGCAGGTCGCTTTGAGTCGCCTCACGAATCTGCAGACCAGTCGCTAAACTCACTCCATGGAAAACTTGCCTGAGCCGCTCATCGCTTCTTCCATCGAAATGCTGTCGCTGTGCGGCCACTTGTGTGCTGAACGCTTCATCGGCTATACCTTGCGAAAGCCTCTCCTGTAGGGTCACATAGTCGAGGGCAATGCCTTCTTGGGTTAGGAAGTGGTGCATGCTATCCTGATTGTCGGCTGTTTTTTTAATGAAAAGCACCCCTCCGACGGCTGCATACTCATAGGAGATACCGCTGGCAGAGGTTACAGCTGCCTGGCATTTGCTCATGAGGCGGCGCAGGCTTTCGGCCGATAGGTCACGGTGCAGGCTAATACCCGGTTTATCTTGCAACCAAATTTTCAATTCATGCAATCGGGTATAGGCACTGCCCACGACCACTTCGATTTGCTTTACAGTAGGTATGGCGCGAAGTGCTTCGATCGCCTTCAGGGTATGGTTATCCGGATCGGCACCTCCCATGCAAACGAGCACGCGCAACTCCCCGGCAGGTATAGATCTGTCTGCACGAGCCGCTTTCAGAAATGCGGGGCGCAGCAGCGCAAAGCGCGGACCGAGCAGCAAACGGGTGTGGGGCGCAGATTGATACAAGGCAGCGGCCACACCACCCGCCTGGTTGATCACAGCGTCCGCCTCGAAGGTATATGCATGGATATCATCGATGCAAACTAAGGCAGCGCCCCGTGATTTTATGTTCTGTTGATAATCAGTTTTAAAGGTATAGCCATCCAACACCACGATTTCTTCCTCTGATATGTAGGCGTCCAGCTCGTGGTTGAACCGGTCATCGGAGGGTGCTGAAGGCGGCAACACTATGATGCCGTGGCACACCTCACGGATTCGCTCCTGCAGGGCTGGTTCTGGCGACTGAATGGCAAACACGCACTCAAACACATCCCGAAGCATGTGCACAAGCGCCAGCGAACGCGTTACATGGCCCAGTCCGATACGGCTGTTCCCGTCTGCCCTGAAAATAATGCGTCGCCTGTGTTCCATAACCCTCTGGATATGTATGATGATAATTGAATGATGATGAAAAAGGGCTGGCAGGGAATGGCAGTTCTATTCTTATTCACTTCTCATTATAAGCTACTCCCCCAGTTTCTTCTGCTCTACGTGTGTATTTATGTTTTGGAGTTCCGGATGGCTTTGCAATACTCTGATTATTTCTTTCCCCTCCAGGTTTTGCGCCCCATACCGCTCTATAAGCAAAGTGATCAATTGCAGATCTTCGGGCGTATCGAGTGTGATCCGGTATTGGCTTGCGTCCTCGGTTTGCGTATAGTGTCGCAACTTCACACGGCCGCTTTTGTTCTGGTTGATGTAGGGTGTCACATGCTCCAGATCGGCTGACTTGCTAGCATTTTGAAAAGCTTCTTCGAGCAGACTGAAGGAGAATATCTCGAAGTCAAAACCGCGTGGGAAGGTGCGCTGCAAGGCATTGGACAGGTATACAGATTCGTCATCCCAAGTGAGATACTGTTGCAGGGCATCGGCTACCAGATTTCCATCAATAAGCGGACAGTCTGAGGTAACGCGCACGATCACATCCAGTCCATATTCCAAAGCACAGCCGTAATAACGGCTCAGCACGTTTTGCTCATCGCCTCTGTAGCAAGGTATAGCGGCTTGTTGAGCATAGGCCGCAATCGGATCGTCAGAATCTTTGGTGGTGGTGGCAAGGTATACATCCAGCCCGGCCTGCCGCAATCTGTCGATGTGGTGCTGCAGCATGGTTTTACCCCCGACCTGGATCAGCACTTTACCCGGCAGACGGGTGCTGGTCATGCGGGCCTGCGAAATAACGCCTACCTTCTTATTTGCCATTGGCTACAAACTGCTTTACTTTCTCTATCACAAAAGCTTGCTCCACATCGGTCAGGGTCGGATACATGGGCAGGCTCAGGCAGCGACTGTAGTAACGCTCGGCCTCAGGAAAGTCGCCTTGCTTATACCCCAGGCTGCGGTAATACGGCATGGTGTGGGCCGGGATGTAGTGCACCTGCGCAAAGATGCTGTGTTCTCGCAGTAAGTCGTAAAGCCCCTTGCGGTCTTCCACCTGGATCACGTACAGGTGGTAAGCGTGGCCTGTCTCGCCTTCGACGTTAAGCGCCTCTTCACTGGTGCCCAGCACGGCTATACCTGCGAAGCCGGCAAAAGCCTGGTCGTATACCCTGGCTATTTCCTTTCTTCTGGCCAACCCCTCGTCGGCGCGGCTCAGCTGCGAGATGCCCAAGGCGCAGAGCATGTCCGGAATACGGTAGTTGTAGCCAAGCGCCTGCATTTCCATGTATCAGCCGCCGTGGTTCTCCTCCAATAGGTCCGGGTCGCGGGTGATGCCGTGGGTGCGGTAGAGCAGGAGCTTTTTGTAGAGTGCCTCGTCGTTGGTGGTTACCATGCCGCCCTCGCCCGTGGCGATGTGCTTAACCGGGTGAAAAGAGAAGATAGCCAGGTCGGCGTAGCGGCCATTGCCGCACAGCTGGTTTTCCCCCTGGCTGTCTGTGAAGTAGCCCCCAGGCGCATGGCAGGCGTCCTCGATTATCCACAGGCCATGCTCGTCGGCCAGGTTTCGAAGCTCCTCCAAGTTCACGGGGTTGCCGGCGAAGTCCACAGGTATAATGCCTGCGTAGTAGCCCTTGGGCTTTCTTTCCACCATCTGGCGCACTTTGGCTACATCGATCAGCGCCGTGGCCGGGTCAATGTCACAGAACTCCACCGTGCCGCCGCAGTAGCGCACGCAGTTGGCCGAGGCCACAAAAGTGATCGGGGTGGTGATCACGCGTGATTGCTCATTCACACCCAGGGCCATGGCGCACAGGTGCAGTGCTGCCGTTCCGTTGCTCACGGCCACGGCGTATTTTGCCCCTACATAACTGGCAAAGGCCTGCTCAAACTCGGCCACCTTCGGTCCCTGCGTCAGGAAATCCGACTGCAGCGTTTCAACTACGGCCTGTATGTCGGCCTCCGTGATGTGCTGACGACCATAAGGGATGGGAGTTATGAGTTCTGGGTTCTGAGTCACGAGTTTTTGTTAATTAGAAATGAGAAATTAAAAATTAGAAATTGTTATACCTGCTATACCTGCCAAGAAATGCTCTTCCTTTTTACACCATTTCTAATTCATAATTTTTAATTTAAACACTAAAGTGTTTATCAACATGCTGACGGATCTGATCGCGTAGCTGTTCCACGCTGAGCCAGTCGGTGTTGGTGCCTGAGTTGTATTTGAAACCCATTTCCACCATTTTCCCATTGTGCGATTTGATGAAATCCTCTACATTCCAGACCGGGGTGGAAGGCAGGATCACGTAATACTTGTCCAGTTCAACTGTGTTGAGCGAATCGGTTTCGGTGATCATCTCTTCGTGCAGCTTCTCGCCGGGACGTATACCTACCACTTCCTGCTTGCAGTTCGGCCCAATGGCCTCAGCCAGGTCCGTGATCACATAAGACGGAATTTTTGGCACGAAGATCTCACCGCCCCAGTGGTTCTCTAGCGCATGAAACACCAGTTCCACCCCTTCTTCCAATGAGATGTTGAAACGGGTCATGTCAGGGTGTGTGATCGGTAGCACGCCATCAGCACGCTTCTTCATAAAGAAAGGTACCACAGAACCTCTGGATCCGATCACATTGCCGTAGCGTACCACAGAGAAGCGGATATCGCGTTTGCCGCGCATGTTATTGGCAGCAACAAATAGCTTATCAGAGCAAAGTTTAGTAGCGCCATAGAGGTTGATCGGCGCGGCAGCTTTGTCGGTAGAGAGGGCCACCACATCCTTAACACCACAGTCCAAGGCCGCATTGATCACATTTTCGGCACCGAGCACGTTTGTTTTGATGCACTCCATCGGATTGTACTCAGCGGCAGGTACCTGCTTCAGGGCGGCGGCATGTATAATAATGTCTATGCCCTCACAGGCACGTTTGAAACGCTCGCCATCACGCACATCTCCAATAAAGTAGCGTACAGAGTCATACTTGCTTTTTGGAAAAACCTGCGACATCTCAAATTGCTTCAGCTCGTCGCGGGAGTAAATCACCAGGCGTTTCACATTCGGGAAACGGGCGTATACCATCTCCACGAACTTCTTACCGAAAGAGCCCGTTCCGCCTGTTACCAGTATAGCCTTGTTGTTAAGGTCTAATGCCATTCTTAAATTTTTTGCTTTATACGCTGGGCTTTAATTGGTCACCCAAACTTGCTGCAAGATACTTATTTTAACGAAAGGCTGCACGACAAGGCTGTTTCCTGTAAGTACATTAAAAGTAAAGGCGGCCTCTCAAGAGCCGCCTGAAAGTGGTTGAGCCTATGACAGGTTTCCTA
>JAJLKL010000008.1:0-3651 GCA_033838975.1 Hymenobacteraceae bacterium
TCCTACTCACGATGTACGACGTGCGCCTGCGCCTGAGCAATCAGGTGGTGGAGGAGGTAAAAACCCATTTCCAGCAGATGGTGTTCGACACCATTATTCCGAGAAACGTGAAGCTGAGCGAGTCTCCAAGCTTTGGTATACCGGCCCTGCTGCACGACGCGGAAAGCAAGGGAGCCCTGAGCTACCTGAACCTGGCACGTGAAATTGCGGAGAAGAACAGCGTAGTGCTGGCGAAATAACATTACACGATTACATGTCCGAGAACAAGAATTCAGCAGCTAAACGTAAAGGAGGCCTCGGCAGGGGCCTTGGCTCTCTTCTGGAGGGAAACAAGTATATAGGAAAAACAGAGTCGTCCACCCTTAACGAAATTAACACCATCGCAGATATAGCCATTGATAAGATCCAGACCAACCCTTACCAGCCGCGCACGCACTTCGACCAGGCTGCGCTTGAGGAACTGGCTGAGTCTATTAAAATACAGGGCATCATTCAGCCCATTACCGTTCGCCAGTTAGACCAGAACACTTACCAGCTGATCTCAGGCGAGCGTCGTTATCAGGCCTCCAAAATGGCAGGCTTAACCGTGATACCGGCCTACATCCGTAAGGCGGATGACCAGCAGATGCTGGAGATGGCCCTGATCGAGAACATTCAGCGTGAGAACCTGAACGCGATCGAGATCGCCCTCTCCTATCAGCGCCTGCTCACCGAGTGCAGCCTGAAGCAGGAAGAGCTCGGCGACCGCGTGGGCAAAAAGCGCACCACCGTAACCAACTACCTGCGGTTGCTCAAGCTTCCGCCGGATATCCAGATCGCCCTGCGCGACAACGTGATCTCGATGGGCCACGCCCGTGCCCTGATCAACATCGACACGGTGGAGCAACAGCTGGACGTATTCAAGGAGGTGGTAGCCAAGGAGCTGTCCGTGCGGAAGGTAGAGGAGCTGGTGCGTAACCTGCAGAACGCAAAAAAGAAACCGGACCCGCAGCAAAAGCTGCAGTTCAATAAATATGAGGAAGAACTGAAGGGCCTTGAGACGAAACTCTCCTCTCAGTTCGGCACTAAAATCCAGGTGAAGGCCAACAACGACGGCAAGGGAGAGATCAAGATCCCGTTTGTGTCGGTGGATGAGCTGAACCGGATTTTAGAGATACTTAACTACTAAGGCTTCATGAGGCTTAGATTTGGCACCGCGGCACTGCTGCTAGGCATACTGCTCTACTTCGCCCCTGCCCCAGCCACGGGGCAGGTCGTTACCGAAGGGCCGGACACTGTCCGGGTGGCAGTACCGGATACGACGCAGGAGCGTTTTTTCCTGAGCCGTTGGGACAGGCCGGCCAGAGCCGCCCTTTTCTCGGCCGTTGTGCCCGGCCTGGGCCAGGTATACAACAAAGCCTACTGGAAAGTACCCATCATCTATGCCACGGGTGCCGTATTGGGCTACTTTCTGATCGACAACAACAACAAATACCAGGACTTCAGGAGCGCGCTTATCCAGCGCAGAATCGACTCGACGGACAGGTACGTAAACAGCCCGATCTACGGCGTGCACAACCCTGCCAACGGTGTCCTGACCACCCGCGGTACCCAAAACCTGAAGTACAGCCGTGACTTTTACCGCCGTAACCGTGACCTGACCATTATGCTGTCGATTCTGGCCTACGGACTTAATATTGCTGAGGCCTACGTGCACGCACACCTGCGGGAGTTCGACATCAGCGATGACCTGGCACTGCGTGTGCAGCCCAACTTAGTACCAGCCATGGGGTTCCGGCATACCTACACCCCTGGCATTACACTTGTCTTACACCCCAAATCAAAATGAGAATACTTCTGATCGGCTATGGCAAAATGGGTAAGACCATAGAGCAGATGGCGCTTGGCAAGGGCCATGAAATAGTGGGTAAACTTGACCACTCCAACGCAGACACCCTGCAGAACTATACCCCGGAAAACACTGACGTAGCGATTGAGTTCACGCACCCGGAGGCGGCTTTCGGCAACATCTCCTACTGCCTCAGGCAAGGCATACCGGTTGTTTCCGGCTCCACAGGGTGGCTTGACAGGTACGGGGAAGCGGTGCAGCTCTGCCAGGAGAAACAAGGCGCCTTTTTCTATGCCTCCAACTTCAGCGTAGGCGTGAACCTGTTCTTCCACTTCAACGAGTACATAGCCAGCAAAATGCAGGCCTACAAGGAGTACGAGGTCTCCATCCGGGAAATACACCACCTCCAGAAGGTAGACAAGCCAAGCGGCACCGGCATTACCACGGCAGAGGGCATTCTGTCCAGCTACACGAATTTGAGCGGCTGGGTTGCTGATAATTCAGAAGAAAAAGGTAAATTAAACATCATTTCGGAGCGCGAGCCCGAGGTGGTTGGAACACATATTGTTACTTACCACTCTGAGGTAGACACCATTGAGTTGGGGCACATTGCCCACAGCCGCGCCGGCTTTGCTGAGGGAGCCGTAATGGCTGCAGCCTGGCTGATCGGTCGTCAGGGTGTCTATGGCATGAAAGACATGCTAAACCTGTAACCATAGCGTACGCAGATGAACGTAAAATTTTGGGAGAAAAAACCAGTAGCCAAAGAACCTAAAAAGAAGAAGAGCTTTGCCCGTGAGTGGGGTGACGCCATTCTGTTCGCCGTGATCGCGGCCAGCTTGATCCGGTGGGCAACCTTTGAGGCCTATACCATTCCGACCCCATCGATGGAGAAGTCCCTGCTGGTGGGTGACTTTCTGTTTGTGAGCAAGCTGCACTACGGCCCGCGCACCCCGATCACGCCGCTGCAGGTGCCGCTGACGCACCAGACGATCTGGGGAACCAACATCCCCTCCTACTCTGATGCCATTCAGCTGGACTCTTACCGTTTGCCCGGCTTTTCGGAAGTGAAGCGTGGCGATGTGGTGGTATTCAACTACCCGCCGGAGGAGCACCACCCCGCTGACCTGCGCACCAACTACATCAAGCGCGCCATCGGCCTGCCTGGTGACTCCCTGACGATCCGCGAGATGCAAGTATACATCAACGGCCAACCGATGGAAAACCCGGAGGGAGTTCAGTACAAGTACTTCCTGGCCACTGACAACATGCTGAACGAGAAGTTCTTCCTGGACCGCGACATTACGGACGTGATCCGCTGGCAGGGTGGCTATATCGTGGATACCTCCGCCGAAAAAGCGAAGGAGCTGGCCTCTCTTGGCTTCATCAAAGAAGTAATGCTGCTAAAAGACATGCCTGGCAATGCTGACCCGGAGGTGTTCCCGCACCAGCCAAGCCAGTATGAGTGGAACAAGGATAACTTTGGCCCACTGTACATCCCCCGCGAAGGGGCTACGGTAGCCATCACAGAAAAGACACTCCCGCTCTATGAAAAGGTAATTATAGGCTATGAGCGTAACGAGAACGCCAAAGTGCGTGACGGCAAGCTGTTTATTGACGGGCAAGAGGTGACGCAGTATACCTTTAAGCAGGACTACTACTTCATGATGGGCGACAACCGCCACAACTCCCTGGACTCACGCTACTGGGGCTTTGTACCGGAGGACCACATTGTGGGCAAGGCCGTCATGATCTGGATGTCGACAGACCCGAACGCCGGTTTCTTCGATAAGATCCGCTGGAGCCGCCTGTTCAACATGATC
>JAJLKL010000009.1:0-7593 GCA_033838975.1 Hymenobacteraceae bacterium
GGACTACGGCCTGGGCGAGACAGACTCTTACAACGGTTTTGTGAAGCTGGGCTATGATTTCACTCCCTTCAACCGTGTGCAGCTGACCTACAACTACTACAGCAGTGAACAGAAGTCTAACTACGTGCCGGAGTACGGTAACTATAAGAACAGGCAGAAAACCAGAGCCGTGCTGGGCGAGACACTGGGAGTACCGCAGGGTGTCAGAGCCAACCACAACCTGAACCTGCGCTTCTCCGGTGAGCAGGCCTTCCTGAACAGCCGCTACGAGGCCGATGCCTATTATCAGTCTGTGGACAATATATTTTTCTGGTCACCAAACTTTGAGAATGGCGGCCAGTCGATGGTCTCCTCGGTAAAGAAAGGAGCCAGGGGCCTGCTGACTACTCCCTATAAGATAAGCAACCGCCTGGACGGCGATGTCACCTACGGTCTGGACGTGCTCAACGACATCACCTCTCAGCCACTGGTGGACGGCAGGACCTGGGTGCCAGAGATGAACATGCTGAACGTGGCGCCATTTGTGCAACTGAAAACGGCCTTTGCCGAAGACCTGATCTTTAAGGGTGGTTTCAGGGCAGAGAAAGTAAACATCTCGGTGGAGGATTACACTACCCTGAGAACTGTGAACCCGACCACGGGTCAGATCGACAACCCGGGCTTTGCCGTGAAGGGGGGAGAGCTGAGCTATAATGCCTACCTGTTCAATGCCGGTTTAAGGTATAACAAGTATGATTTCTTCACGCCGTACGCAAGCTTCTCTCAGGGCTTCTCGGTGGCGGATATCGGGGTAATGCTGCGCTCAGCCAGAGTGGACGATATCAGCAAGATCAACACAGAGGCCATTGTCATCAACAACTACGAGGCAGGCTTTGTGAGCAAGTTCAGCAAGTTCAGGTTTGAGGGCGTGGGCTTTATTAGTACCTCGGAACTAGGAGCGAGCGGGCTGTACAAAGACGGCGTGTTTGTGGTGATGCGTACCCCGGAGCGAATCCACGGTTTTGAGGCCACAGCCGATGCGTACCTGCTCGACAACCTGACCCTGGGGGCGACCTTCTCTTATGTGGAGGGAAAAAGGGATGTAAACGAGAACGGTAGCTTCGACGATGCGGAGGATGTGTACCTGGGCGGCGAGCGCATTTCGCCTCCGAAGTACACGGCTTACCTGCGCTACGCCCTGCTGGATAACAAGCTAGGCTTTAACCTGCAGTACACAGGCATCGGTGAAAGAGACCGGTTTGAGCTGAACGAGAAAGGCACGTACAACTTCTATCAGGGGCCGGTGAAGCCCTACCACCTCGTCAACCTCTCTGCCAGCTATAAATTTACGAAGAATACTTCCTTCAATGTGGGCGTGGAGAACCTGCTGAACGAGGACTACTTCCCGGCCCGTTCACAGTGGTTCACTTCCCCAACGTTGTATACAAAAGGCAAAGGAGCAGCTTTCAATGTATCGATGGTGATAGAGCTTTAAACAGTTAGGTTAGATTAGTTTTGCAGCGCCCCGTCTCTTGATGGGGCGCTGCTGTTTTCAGGGGCATCTACATTGGTTGCCGGCGCGTAGTTTTAGCAGTATCAGGATGTTTTTATTTTGTAATTTATTGATACATAGTGGTTAGAGGTGGGTAGGGTTGTTTCTGATCTCGTATACCTTAAACTGATGCAGAAGATGAAGAAGTGGTTTCTGTCGAATGTAAAGGATAATTATCGAGCGCATGTTTAAGTTGAATGTGAGCCTGAACCGCAAGGAGGGGCAACTAAACGAGATGTTTACACAAGGGCTACCGGAGCTGTTCCGGCCCGCCATGGAGTACCTGCTTACAGGTAAATCAGATAAGGAAACAAAACGAGTCGTAGCCCAAATAGAGGCTATCCGCGGTGACATTGCCAGGCAGGGAGACAAAACCGTGCCCATCTGGTACTCGCCCAGACCGGGCAGCAGTGGGCATGAGGTGACAGAGGACCTGAAGCCGCAGCCCGGCGACGTGCTCGAGTTCACGATGGCCCAGCTTGCCAAGACCGGCAAGGACAAACGCTGGGGTACGTTTATGCACCTGCTGGCAAAGGCAGCGCAGGCACGGCGCATCTTTGAGCTGGGGGCCTGCGTGGGGATATCCGGGTGCTACCTGGCCAGCACGGGCTTTGTGCAGCGTTTTATCACCGTAGAGGGCTCCGGCGCCCTGGCGCAGCTTGCCGGGGCCAGCATACACCAGGTATACCCGGAGGGGCAGGTGGTCAATACCCTGTTCGATGAGGCGATCAAAAACATCCTCCCCACCCTGCACGAAAAATTTGACCTTGTTTTTATTGACGGGCATCATGAAAAGATTGCCACCATCCACTATTACGAGAAGCTAAAGCCCTTTTTAGCAGACAATGCCCTCGTTGTTTTCGATGATATCTGCTGGTCGCAGGACATGCGGGAAGCCTGGGAAGTGCTTTCCGCCAAGCCAGACTTCAGCCATTCGCTGGATCTGGGCGTGCTGGGCGTCTGCCTCTACAACCCTGGCGGGGAAAGCCGCTACTGGGACCTGCAGCCCATCGTGGGGAAAACGCCCATTGGCAAGCCGCAGGGGTGGAGGTAAAGGTATACCTGGAAAAGCCTGCCCGGCTGGGAGTATACTGCCCGGTGTGTAGCAAGAATTTAAACAACAGTTGCCTGACTGCGTTATCAATCAGATAAAGTACTGATTAATTGCGATAACCAACTAACTATGAAAACATCAGGAGAAAACTTTCTGACGCACTATGCGCGTTGTACGGCGGCCGTGCTGGGATTTCTGTTTTTAGCCGGGCCAGCCTGTTCACAAAAATCCTCTGTGGTGACCGATGCCGGCTCCGTGAAAGTAGAGACGCTTGCCGATAACCTGACACACCCCTGGGGAATGGCCTTTCTGCCGGACAACAGGCTGTTGGTAACCGAGCGGGCCGGCGACTTACGGATTCTCGACACCAATAATAACCTCTCAGAGCCACTAAGCGGGGTACCGGAAGTGTTCGCAGAAGGGCAGGGGGGGCTTCTGGATGTAGCCCTGGACCCTGACTTTCAGCAGAACAACCTGGTATACCTGTCTTTTGCCGAGCCCGGTGAAAACAACACGGCCTCCACCGCCCTCGGCCGCGGCAGGCTGGAGGGCAATGCCATAAAAGACTTCCAGGTCATTTTCCGGCAAGAGCCTAAGGTAGAAGGTCCTAACCACTTTGGCGGACGCATTGTGTTCACGCCGGAGGGGCAGATCTTCCTAGCCCTCGGCGAACGCTTCAAGTTTGACCCGGCACAGGACCTTTCCAACCACATGGGCACTATTGTGCGCATCAACCGGGACGGCTCCGTACCCCAGGATAATCCTTTTGTGGGACAGCAGAACGCAAAAGACGAGATCTGGTCGTACGGCCACCGCAACATTGAAAGCGCCGCGATAGAGCCCGGCACCAACAGGCTCTGGGTGGCAGAAATGGGACCTATGGGAGGTGATGAGCTAAACCAGCCGGAAGCGGGGAAGAACTATGGCTGGCCGGTGGTGAGCTGGGGAGACAACTACGACGGTTCCCAAATACCGGACCCGCCGACACACCCTGAGTTCGCCGATGCCGTGATCAAGTGGACCCCGACGATATCCCCCTCCGGAATGATCTTTTACTCCGGCTCCATGTATCCGGCCTGGCAAGGCACCGCCCTGATCGGTGGCCTGACCAGCACGGGCATTGTGCGGGTACGGATCAACGGCAATCAGGCGGAGGAAGTGGAACGTATCCCTCTGGCCGTGCGCACCCGCGACGTAGAGCAGGCTCCTGATGGCTCTGTCTATGTTTTAACCGATGAGTCTAACGGTAAGATCCTGCGGCTGGTACCCATGAAATAGCTTTTCGTCGGAGATCTTGCCTTCAGGTACGAAGCCTGCATTTTGATAACTCTTTTTATTCTATTTTTGATAGGCGAATCCTGCAGAAAAGACCTGCAGGATTTGTGTCTTTTTAGCGTGCACAGCGTTATTTACGCGACAAATAAAACTATCAGAAAAACGAAAAAATGAGGCAGAAAAACTTAGCAGCTTCCGTGCTGGGGCTGGCAGCTTTGCTTACTATAGGCTGCAGCTCAGCGGCACAGAAATCGGGTGACGAAGCAGCGCCAAAAGTGCAGGTGGTGGGCGAAATGAAAAACGTGATGCGGAAAGGCCAGCTTGAAGGCACGATCCACCTGGACACCATCAGCAACAGGCAACACCTCTACGGGCTTGGTCCGGTAGAGTACCTGGCAGGCGAACTTATGATCCTGGACGGACGAGCCTACAAGGCAACCGTAGCGACAGACTCGACCATCAGGGTGGAGGAAACGTTCGATGTGAAAGCGCCTTTCTTTGGGTATGCCCATGTGCCGAGGTGGAGAGAGCAAGAACTTCCGGAAAACATCAGCAACTTAACCCAACTGGAGCGTTATTTAGATGAGCTCACCACAACAGCCAGGCGCCCGTTCCTGTTTAGGTTAGAGGGGGAGGTGGAGAACGCCAAGATCCACGTCGTGAACCTGCCCGAAGGTACAAAGGTAAGTTCACCGGAGCAGGCACATCTGGGGCAGAAAAATTACCAGCTGGAAGACAGGGAGGCAGAGATCATCGGCTTCTTTTCCAAAGAGCATAAAGCCATTTTCACCCACCACGACACCTATCAGCACCTGCACCTGCTTACAGCAGACAAACGCATGATGGGGCACCTGGATGAAGTAACATTCAAGGCCGGAGCTATGAAGCTATACCTGCCGGAAGAGTAAAACAAGCCTGCAAAGCAGCGAGCCCCGCTGATACTATCAGCGGGGCTCGCTGCTTTGCAGGCTAAAGGGTAACAGGCAGCCCCCTTAGTTTCTCCGGTTCTCACCTATGCCGCTACCTCAGAAACAGACACCACCCTGGTACCTGCCTTCTGCCTGATGGCGCGGTCAATGATGTACATCATCAGCATCGTGACGGCGGTAGCGAGCACAACTACATAGCCCAGTACATCATAGTGCAGTAAGGTTCCGTTGCTGGTCTGCACTACGATAAGGCCTGCCAGTGCCGAGGCCAACCCGCCGGAGATCTGCTGTACCGACGACTGTATGCTCATGTAAGTACCCCTGTCAGCCGGTTCCGGAATGGCCGTCATAAGGGCCGAGGCCGAAATCATTCTGGAGGTGACCCCAACAAACATCACCATGTTTACCAGCAGGACCAGCCAGAGCGGCGAGATACCCATGTTGCAGTAAAACGCAATCACGACCATAGACAGGGCAGAGCCCCAGCAAAATACCTTATACTTGCCCAACTGGTCGCTTAGTTTGCCCGCCAACGGACCTACTATCATCGCACAGATGCCGGTTACCAGGTAGATCATGGGCAGGTGCTCCAGTCCGATCCCGAGGTTATAGACGGTAAACGCACTTGCAAAGGGCATCAGCATAAAACCACCGGTGGCAAGCAGCGCGATAGCGCCGAAGCCTTTCAGGTAGTGCGGGTTCGACACCACGCCGACCAAATGTTTGAAAGCGTTGTGGCTGCCTTGTATCTGCAGGTGCGCGTTTATTGGCTTCATGAAAAAAAGAATGGCCAGCCCAACCAGCACGCTCACCCCTACGATCAACAGGAAAGGCGAGTGCCAGCCCCAGGCATTGGCCAGGTATAGGCTTAGCGGTATACCCAGCACCTGGCTCAGGGCAAAGGCCATCTGCACAAAACCCATCACACGGCCCCGCATCTGCATCGGAAACAGGTCTGTGATGATGGCAAAGGAGACAGAGCCGATCACCCCTCCAAACAGGCCTGTAATGATCCTGGCGATCAGGAGGGATTTATAATCAGGTGACAGGCCACAGAACAGGGTACCCAGCACAAAACCTGTGTAAAAGAAAAGCAGCAGTTTCTTGCGGTCATACCTGTCGGCAAAGCCTGCTGCCAGCAGTCCTGCCCCGCCTGCACTGAAGGCGTAAGCGGATACTACCCAGCCAAACTGTTTCGGTGTGATGGCCAGCTCTTCGATCAGTTGCGCCCCCAGCGGCGAGAGCACCATAAAATCGAGGATGATGGTGAACTGCAGCATTGCCAGGATCGCAACAATAAACACCTGGTACTTGGTAAAGCGTTGCTGGGGCTGCATTGGATTGGTAGTGTCTGCCGGATGTGGCCCTCCGGCTGGCTTCATGTCTTTCATAGTTTTACTTTTTACGGTAGTGTGGCCTCTTAACTTCTGTGAAACCACAGTGGGAGTATCCTCTGCAAAGCAACAAAAAAAGTTTTAGTGACTGCCCGAGCAAACTCTCCGTTGGTGGACGCTCCGGAGGTATTGCCGCCTATGCCTGTGCGTTTCATCAAATCTTGGCATCCGTTCATCAAAATTGAGGTACGCTGACAGTTGCAGGTAAAGCGCCTGCCGGGGACTGCTTAACAAGCCCCTACTTCAAGAGCAGGGGCATTCTTGTACAACTCCCAGTATATCATGTCCTCATCCCTGCCGACTTCGCACATCCCCAGCTTCTTAAGTATGCTGGTGGAGCCGGCATTGCTGATGAGGCACCTGGCTGTGACGCATTGTACCTCCCGGTGGCCCAACGCCCATTCAGTCAGAGCCTGTGCCACTTCCAGTCCGTAGCCTTTCCGTTGCTCCTGCTCAATGATGGCATACCCCAGGTCCACGGCTCCGGACATACCCGGTCCGCCCTTAAAACCGGCATCGCCAATAACCGTCATCTCCTCCCGCAGCACCACCATCCAGGACTCGAAGCCGGTAGGATTCCTCACAACCTCCAGGTTTCTGATGATCTTGGGGAGCGTCTCCAATGCCTCCTGGTCAGGCCATAAGTTGGTTGCCTGAAGGCCAAGCTTAGGCAATACGCCCAGATCACCTCCCAAAAGAGAGGTCGCTGATTCAAGCGTGAAAGGCAGCAGTAGTAGCCTTTCCGTTATGATTGGTTTTATACCCATGGTATAGCTGTAAGTCAGATGTGGGGTGCAGTGATGTATACTTCAGCCTATGGGAGCTTCACAGCGTACAGGTACCCGTCGGAGCTGCCGAAGTAAATAACTTCTTCATTGATGGCCGGTTTGGAAAGGATGGAGCCCAGCGCGTGTATCTTGCTTTCCGAGTTTTCTACAGCTTCCATGGTCTCGCCGTACAGTACAAAATCTTTTCTGAACTCCCCCTGCTCATTATAGATGGAGGAGTAGTTTTTTTTGCTGCTTTCCGTTTGAAACTCCCATACAATCTTACCGCTTGCACTGTCAACGCCATAGAGCCTGCCGTTAAAGCAGCCAAAGTACAGGATATCTTCGTGCGCGATGGCAGCTCCGTACACCCGCATGTTCAGCGGGATCTTCCATTGTACTTCTCCGTCGGTTTTGCTGAGGCTGTAGAAGGCGTGGGTGTCGGAGGTGCCCACGTAGAGCTTGTCTTTGTAAAGCAAGGGAGTAGCAACCACCCAGCTGCCGCGCTCCTTCATGTTCCATCTTCCCCGGCCGGTTTTGGCGTCGAGGGCATACAGGTTGTAATCTCTGCTGCCAAAGTACACCACACCGTCCTGCACCATGGCGCCCTCCTGTATTTCGCCTTTCGGAAAGTGTGTGTCGC
>JAJLKL010000010.1:0-4775 GCA_033838975.1 Hymenobacteraceae bacterium
GATTTTAACCGGATCCGGATAGAGGACATGGTGCGCCACCTGGGCAACATCGCCACGAAAGAAAGTATACAGACCGAGCCGGATGCCCTGCACCTGATCTCGCAGAAAGCCGACGGGGCCCTGCGCGACGCCCTGTCGATCTTCGACCAGATGGTGACCTTCTCCGGCAGCAACGTGACCTACAAGGCGACGGTCGAGAACCTGCACATCCTGGACTACGACTACTACTTCCGCTTGACGGATTACCTGCTGGAGCAGAACCTGTCGGGCTCGCTGCTGCTGTTTGATGAGATCCTGAAGAACGGTTTTGATGCCCATAACTTTTTGATCGGTATCGGCGAGCACTTCCGCAGCCTGCTGGTGTGCAAAGACCCGCAGACGGTGCAGCTGCTGGAGGTGTCGGATAACATCAAGGCCAAGTATGCGGAGCAGTCGCAGAAATCCAGCGTATCTTTCCTGCTCTCCGGGCTAAACCTGGTGAGCACCTGCGATACCAACTACAAGAGTAGCAAGAACCAGCGCCTGCACGTGGAGTTGTGCCTGATGAAGATGGCGCACCTGAATGCGGCGCTCAGCTTTGCACAGGAGGGGTTTGAGCCAAAAAAAGCTAAGGTAGCGGCACAGGCACCAGCCTCTACCGGTTCAACAGGTGCCATACCATCCGCTGGAATGCAGCCTGCCCATAATCAGGGCACAGTTCCGTCGCAGCAGATGCAGCAGCCGGGGAATGCCGGCAGCGTACCGTCAGAGAGAATGCAACCGCCGCACACGCCAACACATGTGCCATCGGAAGGCCTGCAGCAGCCGCCAAAGCCGCAGCAGGTAACGCCGGACGCGCACATCACGCCGCCTAAGGCCGTAGCACCTCCTGCTCCGGCCCCAGACAAACCACGGGCGGGTCTGCAGTTGCCGCCACAAAAGAAACTGAGCAAGTTGCCAAGTCTGAAGGACCTGCAAAATACCCAGGCGGCAGTGGCCGAGGTAGCCGTGGCCGAAGAGGAAGAGGAGGCGAACTATGGCGCTGTGATCCCCGTAGACGAGGCGAAGCTGAAAACAGTGTGGCACGCTATCCTGCGCCGCAAGAAAGCGGAAAACATGATGGAGTTCACGCTCCTCAACCGCCAGTACCACATTGGCCCGGAGAACGAGATCATCCTGCACCTGGAGAACCACGTGATGCTGGACCAGTTCACGGCGCTGCGCCCGGACATCCTCCGCGAGCTGAAGCAGCAGACGGGTAACAGAAGTATCAAACTACGGGCAGAGGTGATGGAAGTGCAGGACGAAGGGCGAAAGCTTTATACCTCACAGGACAAGTTTAACTACCTGGCCGAGAAATACCCGGTGCTCGTAGACCTGAAGCAACGCTTTGGTCTGGACACCGACTTCTAATCTAAAAATTTTACCTACATTTATTGGTAAACCACAAACACAAAATTATGGCTATCAAAAGAGGTTCTTCTTTGTTGTTGCTTGCGCTGGGCCTTACGTTCACGCAATGCAAAAACGAGACATACCAGACACAGTCTACACCCGATACGGCTGCCGTAGCCGCTCCCACCGAAAAGGAGTATGCCTACGAAACCGTACCAAGCGACCCGCTCAACGCCCGCATCTATACCCTTGATAACGGCCTGAAAGTATACCTGACGGATTATGAGGAGGCACCGCGCATCCAGACCTACATTGCCGTGCGCGCAGGCAGCAAGAACGACCCTGCCGATGCCACCGGCCTGGCGCACTACCTAGAGCACATGGTGTTTAAAGGCACCACGGAACTCGGCACCGCCAACTGGGAAAGAGAGCAGGAAGAGCTGGCCAAGATCGAGGCACTGTACGAGCAGTACAGAAACACCCGCGACGAGGCAGCCCGTAAGAGAATCTACCAGCAGATCGACTCCGTTTCAGGAGTGGCCGCCACCTACGCCATTGCTAACGAGTACGACAAGCTGATGACCGCCATCGGCGCCAAGGGTACCAACGCCTATACCTGGGTAGACCAGACGGTGTACGTGAACGATATCCCGGCTAACCAGATGGAGCGCTGGCTGGAGCTGGAGGCAGATCGTTTCCGCGAGATGGTGCCGCGCCTCTTCCACACCGAGCTGGAGGCAGTGTACGAGGAGAAAAACCGTACGCTGGACAGCGACGGCCGCAAAGTAGCCGAGGTGATCAATACGGAACTCTTCCCGACGCACCAGTACGGCACCCAGACAACCATTGGTACCATTGAGCACCTGAAGAACCCGTCTATCACGGCCATCAAGGAGTATTTTGACAAGTACTACGTGCCCAACAACATGGCCATCGCCATGTCCGGCGACATCGACTTTGACCAGACTATCCGCCTGATCGACAAGTACTGGGGAGAGTTGCAGTCGCAGCCAGTACCTAACTTTAATGTGGCACAGGAAAAGCCGATTCAGCAACCAATTGTGCGCGAGGTGTTAGGACCGGATGCAGAGAATGTGTCCATCGCCTACCGTACACCAGGTATAAATGAGCGCGACGCGCTGGTGGTACAGATGATCAGCAACCTGCTGTACAACGGCTCGGCCGGTCTGATCGACCTGAACCTGAACCAGCAGCAGAAAGTGCTGCAGTCCTACGCCTACGACACGCCGATGAAAGACTACGGCACCTTCCGGATGACCGGTATGCCGCGCCAGGGCCAGACGCTGGACCAGGTGCGCAACCTCTTGCTGCAGCAGCTGGATATGATCAAGAAGGGTAACTTTGATGAGTCTTTGATTCAGGCGGTCGTGAACAACGACAAGATCAACACCATGAAGGCCTACGAGAGCAACAGCAACCGTGCCGATGCCTTCGTGACCTCCTTTATCTACGAGATGCCGTGGCAGAAATTTGTGAGTCGCCCGGCTGAGTTTGCCAGCATCACGAAGCAGGAGATAGTGGACGTAGCCAACAAGTATTTCCAGAACAACTACGTGCTGGTGTACAAGCGTACCGGCAAAGACCCGAATGCGCAGAAGGTGGAGAAACCAGCCATTACGCCGGTAGCTGTGAACCGCGATGCACAGTCAGATTACTACAAGGCCTTCCTGGCGAAAGAGACGCAGCCGCTGGAGCCGGTTTTTGTGGACTACAAGAAAGATATCACCGAAACCACATTAAAACAGAACATCCCGCTGCTGTACACCAAAAACAAGGATAACGGTCTGTTCCAACTCTACTACATCCTGGACATGGGCACGAACAACGACCCTAAACTGGGCATGGCCGTGAGCTACCTCAAGTACCTGGGTACCGACAAGTATACAGCCGAGGAGCTACAGAAGGAGTTCTATAAGCTGGGCACCTCGTTCGACGTGTTCTCTTCCGGAGACCAGGTGTATGTGAGCCTGACCGGCCTGGACGAGAACTTTGAGAAAGGCCTGAACCTGTTTGAGAGCGTGCTGGCCAACCCTAAACCGGATCAGCAGGCGCTGAACGACATGGTGGCCGGTACCCTGAAAGCCCGCCAGGATGCGAAAAAGAACAAAGGCATTATCCTGCAGCAGGCCATGGTGAACTACGCCAAACATGGCTCTAAAAACCCGTTCAATACGGTGCTCACCGAGAAGGAGCTAAAAGCCGTGAAGCCGCAGGAACTGGTAAACATCATCAAGAGCATACCTGCTTATGAGCACCGCGTGCTGTACTACGGTCCACGTGAAACGGAGAGCCTGATAGCTGCACTGAACACGGGCCATAACGTACCGGCTAAGCTTAAGCCAGTGCCAGCCGAAAAGGTGTACCCTGAACTGGACTTTAAAGAACCTACTGTGTACTGGGCAGACTATGACATGGTACAGGCAGAGATGCTGTTCGTGAGCAAGTCCGTTCCTTATAACAAGGATATTATTCCGGTAGTGAGGCTGTATAACGAGTACATGGGCGGCATCGTGTTCCAGGACCTGCGCGAGTCCAAAGCTCTAGCCTACTCCACTTACTCCTACTATGGCACCGCTGCCAAGAAAGACCGCGCCAACTATCTGATGTCGTACATCGGGGCACAGTCTGATAAACTGGAAGAGGCGATGGCCGGTATGCAGACGCTGTTAACAGACATGCCACTGGCCGATGCGAACTTCCAGAATGCCCGAGCTTCCCTGCGCAACAGCATTTCTACGGAGCGTATCACCAAAGCCGGCATCCTGTTCGACTACGAGCGCGCCAAAAAGCTAGGCCTGAACTACGACATCCGCCAGGACGTGTACCAGAGCGCCAACTCCATGACCTTTGACCAGCTGAAGGAATTCCAGCAGCAGTATGTAAAAGGCCAGCCGCAGGTTATCCTGGTCATCGGCTCCAAAGACCGCCTGAACTTTGATGCGCTGAAGAAGTATGGCAAAGTGAAGCAGCTGGACCTGAAGACCTTGTTTGGATACTAGATTAGACGCTAGATACTAGATAATAGATTTTATACTTGAACAGAAGGGGCAGCCAAGTATGGCTGCCGCTTCTGTTTTTATCACCCCCCTTCGCTACTTTGAGCTTGCGGCTCGTACTACTTCTGGTAAGAGAAGGCACAAGCGGCAAGCTTCACGCCATTGTTGGTGTTTTCACCAACAATTACCTGCAAAGGCTGTAGCGTTTTGTTGTTGGTGAAAACACCAACAACGGCAGAAAAAAGGGGCGAAATTGAAAAAATTATGGGACAGGATAAGGCTGCAAGCTCGCGCCAGCGGGGCGTAAGAAGGCGCTTAGTCAGACTTAGAGAAAAAAACCGAATTGATCTGATAAATACGGCAATTAGTCTAATAGTGAAAACC
>JAJLKL010000011.1:0-15354 GCA_033838975.1 Hymenobacteraceae bacterium
ATTCTCAGCGGCAGACGAAGGACTGGCTTTGGGGCGGGGCCGTATCACCAGGCAGCAGCAGGACATCGGCAAGTATAAGACGCCTACGCTCCGCAACATTGCCCTTACGGCGCCTTACATGCACGATGGCCGCTTTGCCACACTAGAGCAGGTGCTGGAGCACTACCGCTCAGGTGTGGTGCCGTCTGCCACGCTCGCTCCGGAACTAAGGCAGCAGAACGGCCAGCTGGGTATCCCCATCACTCCGGAAGAGAAAGAGAAGATCATCCTCTTCCTGCACACCCTCACCGACAAGGACTTTACTCAAAACAAGGCTTTCGCTGATCCCTTTCAGGACGATAGGTAAACCGTTAGCAAAGGCAAAAAGAAAGCCGCTGCGGCATAACCACAGCGGCTTTACAATTATCAACTCAACAAATTAATTATTCTCCCGCTGTACGTCAACGTCTACGTCCACGTCCTCAATGTTGCCCAGGCGCTCCTGAACACGGTTTTCAAACTGCTCCCAATCAGCTTTTGTTTCTTCCCATGCCCGGCGCGTCTCTGCATCCCAATTTGCGCTTTCACGCTCCAGTTCAGCCTCTCTGCGCTGGTACTCACTGCGCATCTCGCGGTACTCATCTTCTGTCACAGTCTCGGCGCGCTCTGTGTTGGTAGTTACCCAGGCATCAAAATCATCCACCGACCGGCGAGCCTCCATGTTGGCCTCGCTCATTTCTGTCTGCGTCTCGTTTACGCCCTCGTTCACCTCATTCTGCGTTTCCTGGCTACAGGCAAACGTAAAAAAGCCGATACCCAGCGCCAGTCCTATTGTCTTAAGCTTTGATGTAAATTCCATAGTTCTATTTACAAATGTTCTATAGCTACATACGGGCAAAAACATAATATTGATATATAAACCGTCCGGAATGGATTATTTTCGCGTTTCCGTTGTTACTATAGTAGCAATCTATGGATTACCTAAGATGTAAGCCTTAACAGCAAAGTACCATGCCACTACTACCCTCAAAACATAAAGCCCCTTTCTACCTTTTCAACGGACACCTCCAAACCATCATCCCAGGCCTGTTCAGGCAAGTAGAGGGAGTCCTGTACGAACGGGAGCGCCTCACCACCCCAGACGAAGATTTTATAGATATTGATTGGTCCAGAGTAGGCTCGGACTCACTCATTGTGCTCTCGCATGGCCTGGAGGGAGACTCCAGCAGGCCCTACATACAGGGCATGGTAAAGGCTTTTAACCTACAGGGCGTGGATGCACTGGCCTGGAACTATCGCAGCTGCAGCGGTGAGCCCAACAAACTGCTCCGCTCCTACCACCTGGGCGCCTCCGACGACCTCGACTTTGTGGTGCGCCATGCCATACAGGTGGGCCGGTATGAAACGGTATACCTGGTCGGCTTTAGCGCCGGCGGTAACATCAGCCTGAAGTACTTGGGTGAGACCCCGGAACTGGTTCCCAGGCAGGTAAAAAGCGCGGCTGTGTTTTCCGTTCCGGTAGACCTGAAAGGCTCGGCCCAGACGATCTCCAGGATCTACACCCAACGCTTCTTGAAGACCCTGGGAGAGAAGCTAGAGCAGAAGAGCAGGATGTACCCCAATGAACTGGACTTGAGCGATTACAGCATTTACTGGTCATTCCCGGAGTTCGATGACAAATTTACGGCTCCGCTCCATGGTTTCAAGAGTGCGGAAGACTACTACACCCGTGTCAGCGCCAAGCAGTTCCTGAAGAACATTACCGTGCCCACCCTGCTTGTGAACGCTAAGAACGATCCGTTCCTGTCGAAAGGATGTTATCCCGTAAAAGAGGCCAGAATAAACCCGTACTTCTACCTGGAGGCTCCCGACGAGGGCGGCCATGTGGGTTTTGCAGAGGACATGCGCCGGAACCTCTACTACTCAGAGGAGCGTGCAGTGCGGTTTCTGTTGGGAGGGGAGTAAGTGTCGAAGATCAGGCCTGCAGTGATAACAGCGCCTCGTAAGGGTCGCCCTGCAGTTGCAGGAGCTTTGCAAAGGCCGGTTCCGTTTTCATGCCCTGCCGCTTCAGGGCCAGCACCTGCTGCCGGAAAGCCTCTCCGTGGTGCTGGAGCAACCTGTACTCTACAAGCATGTGCCGGAAGGCTTCTTGCTCTCTGGATGGCCTGCTCTGGCCGAACACTTCCACCTCAAACCCTCCGAGGTAAAAACGAGCTACCACACTTTCACGGCCCTTTACTTCTTTTTCCTTGATATGGTAAGCCTGACATTCGGAGAAATGCTGGTTTAGTACGGCACAGAAGCTGCTTTTGTCGCTCCAGCAGCAGATGATATCCAGGTCGCTCTCAGCAGTGTCTATGCCGATAGGTATGGTACCTGCCAACAGAGGAACAAAAGGCTTGAGCGCTTCCATCACCTTATGCTCTGCAAGCACCCTGAACGCCGCCCGCTGCCGCTCATTGCCCTCCTGCAGGTAAGTTATGCGCTCAAAGTCCTTCACAACAGGAAGCTCCTGCTATTTCACCGGCACATACACCACCTTCTTCGTTTCAAAGAAGTCCTCGGTGAAGTAGTCCTTCAGCTGGTGTACCTGTGTGATAAGTCCGGACTCGGCCAGCTCCTCCTCCAGATCCCCTCCCTTTAGGTAATAGAGGCCTTTGTTCTCCACATCTGCTTTCTTGAAGCTGTTCATTACCCACGGCCAGAAATTGGCCAGGCGGGTAACAGCGCGGCTCACAATGAAGTCATACTTGTCGCGCACCTGCTCGGCCCGCACATGAGAGGCCGTTACGTTCTGCAGGTGCAGTTCCCGCGCAATTTCCTGCACCACGTGTATCTTCTTCCCGATAGAGTCCACCAGGTGGAATTTCACCTCCGGAAACATGACCGCCAGCGGCAGGCCCGGCAGCCCCCCTCCTGTGCCCACGTCCATTACCGAAGTATGCTCCGGGAACGACACTACCTTGGCTATACCGAGCGAGTGCAGGATATGGTGCACGCCCAGCTGGTCCACGTCCTTGCGCGAGATCACGTTGATCTTCTGGTTCCACTCCTGGTAAAGCTCCCCCATCCGCTCATACTTTTCCAGTTGGTCTTCGGTCAGCTCCGGAAAGTAGCCGGACAATAAGGTGCGGATGGCAGTAGAATGAGGCATGCTGTTGAATTATGAATTAGGAATTTAAGAATTATGAATGGGTATTTAAGAGGCCACGAAGTACAGTATCACCGCCACAACAGCTACAAAAGCTACTGCGGCCAAAGCCATCAGCAGGTCGAAGAGCAGCACCAGGCCTGCATTTCTATACTTGCCTTCGTACTTTAAAGCCAGCTCACGCGCTACCCGCTCCTGCCTGCGCAGGCGCAAGTATAAGTACCGCTTTCCAATCCCTTCAAGTATAGTGTCAGCTATTGTAGGCATCATCTGGTTTTACTCTCTAGAAAAGTCCTGTGTTCTGTATCTTGCTGCTTGTGTCTCCAACGCTGCAAAAGTATGAAATAAGAACGTGAATCGTGCAAAAGTCAGAAGCCCCTGCTGCACTCGGGCAACAGGGGCTTCAACCGTAATCAATATATTAACCTTAATTCAATACGTGTTAGATCAGGTGCTTCTTGTTTTTCACCATGTCGTACAGCAGTTCGCGGGCGCGGTGCAGCTGGGCTTTTACCGTCCCTAGCGGCGCGTTCAGCTCCGTAGCGATCTCTTCGTAGCTAAGTTCGTTGAAATAACGCAGCGTTACAAGGCGCTGGTATTTCTCGGGCAGCTTTGCCACCACATACTGCATGATCTCGATTTTCTGATTTTTAATTGCCTCCTCCTGCGGGTTCAGGTTCTTATCCTTGAAGTCAATCGTGATCTCGTCGCCGTTATCGATCTTGATGGCAGAGTCGATAGACATCGTCTTGATCCGGTTCTTGCGGATAAAGTCGATGCAGTTGTTTGTGGCGATACGGAAGAGCCAGGTACTGAAGGCGTACTCCGGGTTAAACTTGTGCAGGTTGCGGAAAGCTTTGGCAAAAGCCTCTATCGTTAAGTCCTCGGCGTCGTCAGCGTTTCGCACCATCTTCAGCACCACGTGGTAAACCGGCTTCTTGTAGATACTCATCAGCTCGGCATAAGCTTTCTCATCGTTTTCTTCTACCGCGGCCTGAATAAGTTTGAAGTCGTGCTTTGCTTTTGCAGAGAATTGTTTGTTTACTTCCATCTGAACTTTTTATACATTAATACAGATATCCCAAGGAACAAGTAGTTGAAAAAATAAACTACATCGAGCACAGGTAACAGCGGCCAGGATATCCTGTCGTCGAGTCTGCGTGCGGCCTGCACATAAACCGGAAACACTGAAAGGTAGCGTACGCCTACAAGCGCACCTAATATAGCGAAATGACTATTTATAGCAAGAAGAGCAATAATAAGTAAGTAAAATAGTATGTTCGATAAAACAAATGCTCCAATTCTTCTTTTGTCTGCCGCTTTATACCGTGCCCCAACGGACATGTGCCTACGTTTTTGAGTAATCCACTCCCGAAACGTCTTTTTGGGAATGCTGGCTGTCTGCGCCTCCTTGTCGATAACAATGCTAACTTTACTATTGTTGGCGGCATC
The DNA here is from genome assembly GCA_033838975.1 of Hymenobacteraceae bacterium. Lineage (GTDB taxonomy): Bacteria > Bacteroidota > Bacteroidia > Cytophagales > Hymenobacteraceae > Pontibacter. Next base: position 4,583 of record JAJLKL010000011.1, read on the forward strand.
GCGAACAAAAAGATCGTCATCGCCGCCATTTATCTTGATATGAGATGCAAACCCCTTGTTCTTAAAGAAACACCCTTTCGTATAAGATAAGTTTCGGCCTACTCCCATGTAGGCTTGACCTTTGTTTGCATGAGACAAATACTGGATTCCGGTAAGCAAGGTTTCATATCTGATCAACTGATTCAAAAATCCTTTGATTTGTACATAAGGCGAGTAACCCAGTACCACTTCTGCACCTGTTTTATACCCGGCCTGCATTTTTTTAATCCAATTCGGGCCAAAAGGGCGGCAATCGGCGTCGGTGAAGAGCAGGTGCTCATACCGGGCTGCCCTGATGCCAAGGGCCAGGGCGTACTTTTTCGGATTCAGGTATTCGGGCGTCTTTTTGATGGTAACCACCCGGAAGTGCGGGAACTGCCGCTCCAGCTCATAGGTGTAAAACTCGGTGTCGTCCTCGGAGCGGTCATTCACCAGTATCACCTCAAACTCCGGGTAATCCTGGTCAATGAGCGCAGGCAAAAGCTCCATCAGGTTCTCCAGCTCATCGTGCGCCGCCACAATAACGGAAACAGGCCGCAGCGTGTCCGCCGCCGGGTCTTTGTGCTTGCTTAAGGGCAGGAAGTAGAAAAAAGAAAAGTAAAGCTGTACCAGCACACACAACGCCAGCAGCACCAGGAGTATAGTTGTTGCCAAAAAGAATCAGGAACTACAGTAAAACAAGATATACATTCAAAAATAGCTATTCTTTAGCCATTTCCGAAACCCGTTTGTATTTAATAAATCTTTATGGTTTGTGGTGCTACAGTTTGTATCTTTGCGGGTTCTTTTCAAAATATTAAACTTAAGTGGGTGAGTGCCCTAGCCGCAAGCCCGGGTGGCGCAGTTCTTGCAAGAGACAGCGCTGAGATACAGAACTATGCAATTTTCACTTATAGCCAAAGACGCACAGTCTAAAGCACGTGCGGGAGTAGTACAAACCGACCACGGTGCCATCGAAACCCCCATCTTTATGCCGGTGGGCACCGCAGGCACCGTAAAGGCAGTGCACCAGCGCGAGCTCAAAGAAGATATCAAGGCGGAAATCATCCTGGGCAACACCTATCACCTATACCTGCGCCCGGGCCTTGGCGTACTGGAGCAAGCGGGTGGCCTGCACAAGTTCAACGGCTGGGATCGCCCCATCCTGACCGACAGCGGCGGCTATCAGGTCTTCTCGCTGGCCGGCACGCGCACGATCAAAGAGGAGGGCGTAAAGTTCAAGTCACACATCGACGGCTCCACGCTCAACTTTACCCCGGAGAACGTGATGGACACACAGCGCACCATCGGCGCCGACATCATCATGGCCTTTGATGAGTGCACCCCCTACCCTTGCGACTATACCTATGCCAAGCACTCGATGGAACGCACGCACCGCTGGCTGCAGCGTTGCGTAGACCGCTTCGACAGCACCGAGCCCAAGTACGGCTACAGCCAAACACTTTTCCCAATTGTACAGGGCAGTACCTACAAAGACCTGCGCGTCCAGTCGGCCGAGACCATTGCCAGCTTTGGCCGTGAGGGCAACGCCATTGGTGGTTTATCTGTGGGAGAGCCCGCTGAGATGATGTACGAGATGACGGAGGTGGTGTGTGATATACTCCCGGAGGACAAGCCGCGTTACCTCATGGGGGTGGGCACGCCGGCCAACATCCTGGAGAACATCGCGCTGGGTGTGGACATGTTCGACTGCGTGCTGCCAACCCGCAATGCCCGCAACGGCATGTTGTTCACCACGCAGGGCGTCATCAACATCCGCAACCAGAAGTGGGCCACGGACCACACGCCGATCGATGCGGAACTGGGGGGCTACGTGAGTACGTTTTACAGCAAAGCGTACCTGCGCCACCTGATCCACAGCGGCGAGTACCTGGCCGGCCAGATAGCCAGCGTGCACAACCTTACCTTTTACCTGTGGCTGGTGAAGCAGGCCCGCCAGCAGATCCTGAACGGAACTTTCCGCGAGTGGAAAGATGTGATGGTAAAGAAACTAATGACGAGACTGTAGTAATTATGAATTATGAATGCTGAATTATGAATGAGAAAAAAGCAAGTACTGCACTCGAGCATAATTCATAATTCGTAATTTTTAATTCATAATTGAAAATATGAAGCTCCTCGACAAGTATATACTGAAGAAGTTCCTGACCACCTTCGTGTTCGTGGTACTGATACTGGTGTCGGTGATCTGCGTGATTGATTTTACGGAGAAGAACGACGACTTTATCAAGAACAACGTGCCGCTGGGGGAAATTATCTTCGACTACTACGTAAACCTGATCCCGTACTATGCCAACATGCTGAGCCCGATTACGGTGTTTATCGCCACGGTGTTCGTGACGGCAAAGCTGGCTTCCCATACCGAGATCGTGGCCATCCTGAGCAGCGGCGTAAGCTTCCGCAGGTTACTGGTGCCCTACCTGATAGGTTCCTCCCTGATTGCCGTGGTCATTTTCTTCCTCATCGGCTGGGTGATCCCGAACGCCAACAAGGAGAGTGTGGCCTTCCAGGTGAAGTATACCAAGAGTACCTTTACCTACGACAGCCGCAACATCCACATCAAGATAGCCCCGGAAACCTATGTGTACATGGAGAGCTACAACAACTCGGCGCACATTGGCTACAACTTTGCCCTGGAGAAGATCGAGGGCACCAGTCTCAAAAGCAAGCTGACCTCCAGTAACGTGCAGTGGAACCCAGAGAAGCAGAAATGGCACATGAACAGCTATACCCTGCGCACCTTTAACGGCGAGAAGGAAACCATCCACAAAGGCGGTGAGCTGGACACTACCCTCAACCTGCTGCCCAAGGACTTTGAAAGTACCTATAAGCTGGAGCAAACCCTGACGCTGACCGAGCTTAACCGTTTCATCAGCGAGAAAAGAGAGCGCGGCGCGGATGACATCGAGACATACCTGATCGAGAAGTACGAGCGCTTCAGCTATCCCTTTGCCATCATCATCCTGACGGTGATAGGGGTGATCGTGAGTGCCCGTAAGGCCAGAGGCGGTGTGGGTTTTCAGATCGCACTGGGCTTTTTCTTAGCGTTCATCTTTATAATTTTCGTGATCGCTAGCCGAAGTCTGGCGCAAGTTGGCGATCTTGCCCCTCATATTGCTGCCTGGGTACCAACTATCGTATTTACAGGTATAGGTTTCTTATTGTACCGTTACGTACCGCGCTAAATGCCACGTCTTAAAGACTTTATAGAACTCCACTTCGTGATCTTCCTGTGGGGCTTTACGGCCATACTTGGCAAGCTGATCAGCATACCTGCTGTGGAGCTGGTGGCACTGCGCACACTGATCACAGCCCTGGCCCTGGGAGCCATTATCTACCGGAGAGGCACCCCTTTCTGGCTGGGCCGCACCAGTGCGCTGAAAATAACCGGCGTCGGCTTTATCATTGCCGCACACTGGATCCTTTTCTTTGCCTCGGCGCGCGTGTCGTCGGTGTCTATCTGTTTGGTGGGTTTGGCTACCTGTAGCCTCTGGACCGCTTTTCTGGAGCCGATGTTCACTAAAAGCAAGGTGAAGCCCCACGAGATCCTGCTGGCGCTGCTCGTCATCCTGGGACTCTATATCATCTTTCAGCACGAAACGGATTTTGACAGCATCCTGGGCATTAGCATGGCGATAGGCTCGGCATTCCTGGGATCTGTGTTCACCATCATCAATGCCCGGCTGGCCAAACAAATCCCTTCCACCACCATCACCTGCTACGAAATGGCAGGCGCCTGTCTGGGCACTGTGCTTTTCTTTCCGATCTACACCGAATTCTTTGCGCAGGAAGGCCTGAACTTTGGCCTGACCTCTATGGATTGGGTATATTTGTTAGTATTGGCACTGGCCTGTACGGTGTATGCCTACACAGCATCCGTGCGCCTTATGCAGCGCATCACGGCCTACACCATGAACCTGACCGTGAACCTGGAGCCAATCTACGGCATCGTGCTGGCCTGGTTTATCTTTAACGAGGATGAGCAGATGTCCTCAGGCTTTTACATCGGGGCTGCCGTTATCCTGCTCAGCGTGTTTATCTACCCGGTTCTGGATGCTTATGAAAGGAGAAGGCAAAAACTAAAGCAGGCCCTTCCAGACAAGGTAGTGGCCGGGGAAGAGTAAGTCTGCGGGAGCCTCGCCCTCAAATAAACCATACACAGCCGAGCCGGAGCCTGTCATGGAAGCATAGGCGGCACCGGCTTCATACAGCTTTTCCTTTACCTGCGCCAGTTCCGGGTACTTCGGGAAAAGCGCCTCTTCGAAGTCGTTCTTCAGTACCTCTTTCCACACCTTCACATCCTGTATTAGCAGCATGGGCATATCGCAGGTTGGCTTTTTAGGTGTGATGCTACTGTAGGCCTCAGCAGTGGTGATGTGAATACCCGGGTACACGACCACGCAGGTGCAGCCTTTCAGGCTCATGTCGATAGGCGTAAAGACATCGCCGCGCTCCGTAGCTATCACTGGCTTGTTTTGCACGAAGAAGGCACAGTCGCTGCCTAGTTGCCGGGCGTAGTCCTCCAGGCGTTCTGCGCTCAGGTTGAGCTCAAACAACTTGTTGAGGATACGCAACGTGAAAGCGGCGTCGGCAGAGCCCCCACCGAGTCCTGCCCCCATAGGAATGAGCTTGTGCAGGTGCAGGTGCACAGGAGGCAGCTTGTGGTCCTGCTGCATCAGTTTGTAAGCCTTCAGGCAAAGATTCGTCTCCGGGTCTCCGGGTACAGGCAGACCGGTCATATCAAAGCGCAGCTCCTCCGCCGGCAGTATCTCCAATGCATCGCACCAGTTGACCGGATAAAAGCAGGACTGCAGGTTATGAAAGCCGTCTGGCCTCTTGGAGGTAATGTACAACCCCAGGTTGATCTTTGCGTTCGGAAAGTCTAGCATAATGCCTACAAAAGCTTATTCACATTGCAATCTATGAAAATGCGCCGAAACTAGGGGAGTAACCCGGGTTCTTTATGAGCTTTACAGGTATATCGATCTCTGCAGCTGCCAAACTTGCTCTGACTTAAGCTTGCTTTTGTAGCTTGTACCTAAGAACGTTAAAGCTGATTTGCAGATGGTTTTAAAAGCTTGCTATAGAAAGAGTAATATGCCCGGGGCAAACATTTCGGGTAGTGTAACTTTGAATGAAAAAGTATATATTGGCACTAACGCAACGATCATACAGGGCTTAACAGTGGGCAGTAACACGGTGGTGGGGGCAGGAGCCGTTGTCATCCGTGATTTACCTGACCACTGTACAGCAGTAGGTGTACCAGCAAAAATTATCAAGAGACATGATCTATAGGCCTGGAAGAATTTTCCTCTCGGTACCGCACATGGGCGGGCACGAGAAAAATTATGTGCAGAAAGCTTTAGAGGATAACTGGGTGAGCACTGTCGGCCCTAACCTTCCCGGTTTTGAGCATGACATCTGCCAGCACACTAACGCGCGCCATGCCGTAGCCCTGAGCTCTGGCACAGCTGCTATACATCTGGCGCTCCGCCTGCTGGGTATAAAACCGGGTGATGAGGTACTGTGCTCCACTTTTACATTTGTAGCTGCGGCCAACCCCATTCTGTACCTGGGCGCCACTCCTGTGTTTGTAGAGAGTGAACCGGAGACCTGGAACATGTGCCCTGATACGCTGCACGAAGCTATTGCCGCACGCCTCAAGCAGGGGAAACGCCCGGCTGCCATCGTGCTGGTACACTTGTATGGTATGCCTGCTAAGCTGAAGGAAATAATGGCTGTAGCCGAGGAGCATGGCATACCTGTGGTAGAGGATGCCGCTGACGCCCTCGGCTCTCGCTATGGCGGGCACCAGGTCGGCACCTTCGGGCGGGCCGGCATCTTCTCTTTCAACGGCAACAAGATTATCACGACCTCCGGCGGCGGGGCCCTGGTAACGGCAGACGAGCAAATGGCAGAGCGGGCACGACACCTCTCTACACAAGCCAAAGACCCTGCTCCTTATTACCAGCACTCCCAGATGGGCTACAACTACCGCCTGAGCAACGTGAGCGCCGGTATTGGCCGCGGTCAGATAGAGGTGCTGGAAAAACGGGTAAAGCAACGTCGGGAGGTTTTCACCTTTTACAGAGATCAGCTGCAAAACATCGAGGGCGTAGCCTTTCTTGCCGAGCCGAAAAGCTGCTTTGCCAACCGCTGGCTCAGCACGATGCTGCTGCCGGAAAACATAGACCCGGTACAGGTATGCCAGGCGCTGGAGGCAGAGAACATCGAGGCCCGTCCGCTCTGGAAACCGATGCACCTGCAGCCTCTGTTTGAGCATACCCCCTACTACGGCAACAACCTAAGCGGAAAGCTTTTTGAGCGGGGCCTGTGCCTGCCCAGCAGCAGTAGTCTGGCGGAAGAGGAACTGGAGAAGGTGGTAAAGAATCTGAAAAAGCAACTGGAGATCCCGGCAAATTAAATTGAACCGGAGTCCCAAAACAGAAAGAGGCACTCCTGGAAGCGCCTCTTTCTGTTTTCGAATGTTCATCTATATTCCGGCCAAAGCCTGTTCCAACTCTTCGATCAACTCTTCCGGTTCTTCTATACCTACAGACAAACGGATCACTCCAACCGTTATGCCCAGCTTCTCCTGCTGCTCCGGACTTAAAGAACGGTGCGAAGTACCAAGCGGGTAAGAAATAGAAGTGCTCACTCCTGCCAGAGAAGGCGCAAAAGGAATCTGCTCCAACGCCTGCATAAAACTGTTCACGCTATCGGTATTATCTTTTATCCTAAAGCTCAGCATACCCCCAAACAGCCCCTGCCCCTGCTCTTTTGCCAGCTCATGCTGCGGGTGCTCTTCCAGCCCTGGGTACCACACCTGCTCTACCTTCGGGTGACGCTGCAGGAATTGCGCTATACGTAAAGCATTGCTGCAGTGCTGCCTCATGCGCAGGCGCAGTGTCTTTAGGCCTCTTGCAGCCAGCCAGCCCTCAAATGGGCTCAGGTTTAAGCCATAGGTCATCATCACTTTCTGCACACGCTGCAGGTCTTCCTGGCCCCTACAGGCCACCACGCCTGCCGTTACATCGCTGTGCCCCGACAGGTATTTGGTGACGCTGTGTATAACGATATCCGCACCGAGCAAAAGCGGCTTGGTAAGTACGGGCGTGGCAAAAGTGTTGTCTATCACCAGCTTGATGCCGTGTGACTTTGTTTCCTCAGCCAGCTTCTTCAGGTCCAGCACCTGCAGCAGCGGATTGCTCATAGTCTCGGCCAGCATTAGGCGGGTGTTAGGCTGTACAAAGTCCACAAGACTATACGTAGCACCTGTGGGCACAAAAGTAACGTCAATGCCAATGCGCGTCAGCTCCTGCGTAAGCAAGGCGGAGGAACCGCCATAGATCTCTTCTGCGCAAAGCACATGGTCACCGGCCTTGCAAACGGCCAGTATGGCCGCTAGTATGGCCGACATACCTGACGATGTCACTACGGCCCCTACCCCGCTTTCAAGCTTATTGACCTCCTGTGCCAGCTCATCCGTATTGGGATTGCCGTAACGGGTATACATGTAGCGCTGGCCCGGCTGTTCGAAGTATAGCTCCAGTTCGTTCAGGTCGTCAAAGGAGAACACGGAGGTTTGGTAAATGGGAGTCGTTTTAGGGTGGATGCTAGCCATGGATGTTATGTTTAGGTAGCCTAAAGATAAGTAGGATTTACGAAAGGGAACAGCGCTCCCGCGCTTTCTCGCCTGGGCCTGCCCCGACCACAATGAAGCATCCCGGGCGCTTTACCCGTATGTACCCATACATGATCAACCATTGCAAACCTTGAAAGAAACAACTTCTCCTTACCGCACACTAACCATCTCCAGCATTAAAGAGGAAGTAGATGATGTCAAGATCTTTACTTTTGATGAGGGCACTGCAGGCACACTTCCTTACAAGGCTGGTCAGTACCTGACCTTTGTACACCATGGTCCGCAGGGTGAGATCCGGCGGTCTTACTCCATTACCGCTTCCCCTGCACTGCACGAACCGCTTGCCGTCAGCGTGAAGCGTATAGAGAACGGCTTCTTCTCCCGCCAACTGGTGGACCATGCACAAGTCGGTGACCAGATCCTGACCACAGGCGCCGCAGGATTGTTTACCTTGCCCGAGAACACCTCCGATTTTAAGCAGGTGTTCTTCCTGGCTGCCGGTAGCGGCATTACGCCTATTTACTCTTTGCTGAAAACGCTGCTCTATGCACACCCAGCGCTTTCTGCCGTGCTGCTCTACAGCAACAGTTCCCCTGCCCGGGCCATGTTTCTGGAGCCGCTGCGTCTGTTAGCTAAAGAGTTCCCCGAGAGGCTGCACATAGAGTTCCTGTTCAGCAACTCCCCGGACCTGGGACGGGCACGCCTGCACAAGGACCTGCTGAAGTCATTTCTGCACAAACTCTCCAGGGCTCCTCACCAGCAGCAACTCTTTTACCTCTGCGGTCCAGCCAACTATATGCGGCTTTCCTCCTACGCCCTCCGCCAGGCAGGTATACCGGCAGATAACATTCGAAAGGAAATATTCAACATTGTAAAAGTAACGCCTAAAGTTTTACCTCCTGATACAGAGGCGCATGAGGTAGTGCTGCAGTTAAAAAACAGAGAGCACAGGATTCACTGCAAGTATCCGCGCACGATCCTGCAGAGTGCCAGAGAAGCCGGGGTTCAGCTGCCCTACAGCTGTGAGGCCGGCAAGTGCGGCAGCTGCCTTGCCAGAGTGCTGAAAGGGAAGGTTTGGATGTCGTACAATGAGGTACTGACGGAGCGGGACTTAAAGAAAGGGCTGACACTTACCTGCGTCGGATACGCGGTAGGCGGCGATGCGGAGCTGGAGGTGCTGTAGCAAATATCCTCTTGTTATGCGCCTATTTTCGACCACTCAAAGCAAAGAGCTGTCTGCTGCAGAACGCAAACAAAAGCCCCTCCTGCTCTTTCAAACAGGAGGGGCTTCTTTATGTCTTAGGCGCGCTTTTACTACTCTGTCACAGACTCAGCGAGTACTATAATCTTGTTGTTCAGCACTTCTACCACACCACCGTCCACGGTAAAGAACTCTTGTCCTTTGTTGGTAGTGATACGGATTCTGCCTTTATCCATGGTGCTGATGAGCGGAGCGTGTGAATCCAGCACCTCGAAAGATCCGTTGGATCCTGGGAACTGCGCTGCCTCTACCTCACCGGCATAAACCTTTTTATCAGGTGTGATTATCTCTAAATACATCAGTATGTGCTAATTAGTTAATGTGCTAATTAGCTAATGCACCAATATGAATTAACACATTAGCACATTAGCACATTTGTTTAATTACTTAGCTTCAGCAAGCATTTTCTCACCTTTCGCCACAGCGTCTTCGATAGTACCTACAAGGTTGATGGCTGCCTCTGGCAGGTGGTCGTGCTTACCGTCCATGATCTCGTTAAAGCCTCTGATGGTGTCTTTGATGTCAACAAGTACACCTTTCAGACCTGTAAACTGCTCTGCTACGTGGAATGGCTGAGACAGGAAACGCTGCACACGGCGCGCTCTGTGTACCACCAACTTATCCTCGTCAGAAAGCTCGTCCATACCAAGGATGGCGATGATATCCTGAAGTTCTTTGTAACGCTGCAGGATCTCTTTTACACGCTGCGCCGTGTTGTAGTGCTCCTCGCCTACTACGTCTGGCGTAAGGATACGCGAAGTAGAGTCAAGAGGGTCCACCGCAGGGTAGATACCAAGCTCGGAGATCTTACGGGAAAGTACGGTAGTCGCGTCCAGGTGGGCGAAGGTTGTAGCCGGAGCCGGGTCAGTCAAGTCGTCCGCAGGTACGTAAACGGCCTGTACTGATGTAATGGAACCACGCTTGGTAGAGGTAATACGCTCCTGCATGGCACCCATCTCAGTAGCCAGTGTTGGCTGGTAACCTACCGCAGATGGCATACGGCCAAGAAGGGCCGACACCTCGGAACCCGCCTGCGTAAAGCGGAAGATGTTGTCTACGAAGAACAGGATGTCACGACCAGCGTCGCTAGAGCCAGGCTCTCCGTCGCGGTAGTACTCCGCCATTGTCAGACCAGAAAGGGCCACACGTGCACGCGCCCCAGGAGGCTCGTTCATCTGACCGAACACGAAGGTAGCCTTAGACTCCTTCAGTTCTTCCTGATCCACTTTAGAGAGATCCCAGCCACCGTGCTCAAGAGATTCTAAGAACTCTTTACCGTAACGCACGATACCAGCTTCGATCATCTCACGCAGCAGGTCATTCCCCTCACGTGTACGCTCACCCACACCGGCAAATACAGAAAGACCGCCGTGTGCTTTCGCGATGTTGTTGATCAGCTCCTGGATCAATACCGTTTTACCTACACCGGCACCACCGAAAAGACCGATCTTACCACCTTTTGCGTAAGGCTCGATCAGGTCAATTACTTTGATACCTGTATAAAGTACTTCAGATGAAGTCGCAAGGTCTTCGAAACGAGGCGCAGGTCTGTGGATTGGCAGACCACCAGTGCTCACAGGCTGCGGAATACCGTCAATGGCTTCGCCGATTACGTTGAATAGGCGACCTTTAATGCCTTCGCCTGTTGGCATTTTGATTGGGCCACCCAAGTCAACTACTTCAGCGCCACGAGTAAGACCTTCTGTAGAGTCCATCGCAATGGTACGTACACGGTCCTCGCCAAGGTGCTGCTGACACTCCAGTACTACTACCTGGCCGTTGTCTTTCGTCACTTGAAGGGCATCCAAGATATTTGGTAGCTTAGAG
>JAJLKL010000012.1:0-23390 GCA_033838975.1 Hymenobacteraceae bacterium
GGGGCGCCCTGCCAGCTCAAAGTAGTGGGTAAAGGAGCCGCCCAGGTTCCAGGCCTCTTCCGGTTGTAGCTCCTCTTCAAACACAAAGTGCCTGGAGCTTACCAGCGCCGCCGTGTTCTCGGCCACTGGGTTGGCCACCCGGAACCCCTTGCCAGCCGCTACCCGGAAGATGGTGTTGGGCGTCAGGTCATACTTTACATTTAGCCTGGGGGTGAACACCTTGCCATAGAGGTTGTGCGCATCTACGCGGGCACCGGCCACAACAGTCAGGTTTTCGCTGTTGTTGAAGATGTACTCAGCGAAAAAACCCGGAATATGCTCTGTGCGGCCAAAGGAGGTATCAGCCAGTATCTCAGAATAATTGTCATAGTTATAGCTTAGCCCCACTTTGTAGGTATGGCCCGTGTGCCCGATGATGGACTGAAAAATAAGTCGGGCTGTGGCACTGTTCTGCTCGCCGTCGTAGTTTCTGAGGCCGTACTGCGCATCAAACTTATGGTGCGTGGCAGACGTGATCAGGCCGATGCTCTGGTAAGGCCTGCCCGGATAGGTATAAGAGGTTTTGTTAAAGCCTGAGATGCGGTCAGTTACAGACTCAGTACCGTAAGCCGACTGTTGCTCCTGAGGCTCATCCCGGTCATACTCCATCTGCCCCCCGACCTTATCTTCGCGCAGGGCATTCACGCCGAACTCCGAGACGATCGGGCCATGCTCGTACTTCCACTTGTTGTACACGTTGTACTGCGAGCCCAGGGCCAGGTCCATGAAACCGTCCTTGTTGCGGTCCACACGGTTGTGCAGCTGGTTCGTGTGCAGCATCAACAGCGTGCTCCACTTGTCGCCTACCTGCGTGGCCAGGTTCAGGTTCGCGTCGTGCTTCGCCAGGCTGTTGCCGTACAGGTTCAGGTACAGGCGCTCTGCCTTAGCCGGGTCACGAAGCGTCACGTTCACCTGCCCGGAGATCGACTCATACCCGTTTAGCACGGAGCCCATTCCCTTGATAATGTCAATCGACTCGATGAAAGTGCCCGACAGGTAGTTAAGGCGGTAGGGGGTGGCCAGACCACGCAGCGCCGGGACGTTATCTGTGGTAAGCAGGGTATAGGAGCCATCCAGGCCCAGCATCTGAATTTGCTTGGCACCGGAAACTGCATCCGTGGTGGATACCTCTACAGAGGCATTGGTCTCGAAGCTTTCGGCCAGGTTGCAGCAGGCTGATTTCTCCAGGTCACGGCTCGTGATGATCTGGGAGTTTGTAGGGGTGAGGGCGGAGTAGCGCTCCTGTTCCCCTTCCACCACAACCTCTCTGATGGCGCTGCTGGTCCCCAGACGGACTGTGATGCTGCTTTTACCCTTTACGCTGAGCGTATCGGGAGTATAGCCGATATAGCTGACGATGATCTGCGGTGTGAGTGCATCAGCAGTGTTAAGCGTGAAGCTACCCGTTGCGTCGGTGGCAGTGCCCTTGCCGGTGCCTTTCCAGACAATGTTGGCTCCGATCACGGGCTGGTCCGGGTTTTGGCTGTCGACCACCCTGCCCGTTAATTGCTGGGCTGTGGCAGGTAAAATTATAAGTAGGAGTAATGCGAGGATACCAGCGGCTTTGGCCGTTAGTCGCATCAACGTAGTGTAATGCATAAATACCTGATTGATAAAGTTTTCAGAATACAAAACAAAGGGTGGTGCACGAGCAGGAAGTGCCCGGGCAGAGGGGGGTAAACTGGAAAGTCTAAACGATCAGGATATGGATGCGGTGCAGCAGACTACGGCCATATAGTGGCGGAGAGCTGTCGGTGTAGGTAAGGATGCGACGGTCTGTCGCCACTGCGCTCAGCGCCGGAAACACCAGGGGCCTGAGCAGTACAGCTAGAAGTGCAGGCGCCTCTAGCGCAAAAGCTTTCAGGTTAGACACCGGCTCAAGCTTCTCAAAGGAAACCTTCACGGTGCAGCAGCCATCTTCAGCCTCGGACTGGCTGCTTGGTTCCTCGCAGCACCCCGCTTCCTGCTTCAGTACCTCAGCTTTACGCATACCCGACATCAGGCAGAGCTGCTCACTAAAAGCGGCACCGAATGAGCTCAGTAGGATGCTGAGCGTCAATAGTACTGTAAAGGTATGGCGAAGCTTGGTTTTCACACTGCAAATATACGTAAGTTTCCCACTTTGCCCCACTCTTTCCACTTTCCCCCACTTTTGCTGTGGAAATCTATGGAATATAGTATATACACTATATTTTTTGGGTTAATATATTGGTGATCAATTGGTTGTATATTGACAGGGTCGTATTTTAAGCAAATGGCAGATTCTGTGCAAAAAAACTTATACCCAAAATGGAGGCAAAAGAATGTGGATAATGTGGATAAGTGGGGTGGATAACCGTAATTTATCCACAAAGTGGTAAAAAGTGGTAGATTGTGGTTGCCGTGTTTAGTTGAATCGCTACATTTGTATAGTCCGAAGACTATACGGACCAAACCGCCAGACCCATGAACTTTCTCTCAGGTGAATATGAGTGCAAGATTGACCCGAAGGGAAGGTTGGTTTTACCTGCAAAGATAAAAGCCAACCTGCCGGAGGCATCGGGCAACCATGTGGTGCTGATGAGGGGGTTTGAGCCTTGCCTGGTGTTGTACCCAAAGGCAGAGTGGAAGGTGATCTACGACAAAGTGGCCGGCCTGAACGAGTTCAACGAGGAGTATCGCCATTTTCAGCGAAACTTCTTCCGGGGTAATACCGAGATCGAGCTGGATGGTACAGGGCGTTTTATCGTTCCTAAGACCATGGCGCGTTTCGCGGAACTGGAGAAGGAGGCCATTGTGGTGGGGCTTGGTAACCGTGTAGAGATCTGGAACCCTGACAAGTATGAGGAGTTCCTGATCAAGGATCAACAGAATTTCTCACAGCTTGCCCAGAAGTTTTTGGGTGATAAACCGGCTGAAGAGCCAATAAGTTAATGGAGTACCATCGTCCAGTAATGTTAGAAGAATCGGTTGAGGCTCTGGCCATAAAACCGGACGGCGTGTATGTGGATGTGACCTTTGGTGGTGGTGGCCACTCCGCTTTGATTGCGAGCAGGCTTACAACCGGTAAGCTGTATAGTTTTGATCAGGACCGGGACGCGGAGGAGCAGTCCAGGAAGATTGAAAGCCCTGCCTTTCAGTTTGTGCGGGCCAACTTCAGGGACCTTAAGAAGTACCTGCGCCTGTACGGCGTGAAAGAGGTGGACGGAATCCTGGCGGATCTGGGGGTGTCCTCGCATCAGTTCGATGTGCCGGAGCGCGGTTTCTCGACCCGCTTTGACGGCCCCCTGGACATGCGCATGAACCCGGAAGCCGGCACGACGGCCCAGGAGGTGCTGGAGACTTACTCGGAAGAGCAGCTGCACCGCATCTTCGGGATCTACGGCGAGGTGAAAAACGCACGTACCCTGGCCAGGACGATCGTGGAGAAAAGAGCCCGCAGGCCGCTGGAGACAATTGCTGATTTTAAGCAGGCCATTGCCTCCTGTACCCCAAAGGGGAAGGAGAACAAGTACCTGGCGCAGGTGTTTCAGGCGCTCCGTATCGAGGTGAACGACGAGATGAAAGCGCTGGAGGAGATGTTGCAGCAAACGGCGGAGGTGCTCAAGCCGGGTGGAAGACTGGCGGTTATTTCCTACCACTCCCTGGAGGACAGGCTGGTGAAGAACTTTATCGCAAAGGGTAAATTCTTCGGAGAGGTGGAGAAGGACCTGTTTGGGAACGAGAAGAAGCCATTTGACGCTGTGAGCAGAAAACCCATTGTGCCATCGGAGCAGGAACTGCTTACCAACAGTCGCTCCAGAAGCGCCAAACTACGAATAGCGGAGAAAAGAAGATTAGATGATTGAATAAACGGCTAGTTACATAGCATTAGAGTAAAGAGTAAATATGGCTTCTAACCTCATGACTAAGAAAGCAAGTGCACCAAGGGGAAACTCTGTGCGCATGAAGCCAGAAGAAGAGGCTGCGGTAAAGCCAAGAAAAAGGGGCTTCAGTGTTTTTAGTCTGCTAGACAAGTATGCTAACATTGATTTTCTGTTTGAGGAGGGGGTGCCGCTCAAGTACCTGCCGTACATTCTTTTTGTAACGTTTATTACGCTTTTCTATATCGGCAACACACACTACGCCGAAAAGACTATCCGCAAGATAGATCGCACCAAAGTTGAGACAGAGGACCTTCGCGCAGATTATACTACGCTGAAGTCGGAATACATGGAGGCCAGCAAGCAATCTGAGGTGGCGCGCAACGTGGCACCGCTTGGCCTGATCGAAAGTTCATCTCCACCTTATCAAGTGATAGTGCCTGTAGATGAATATTAAGAAGTCCATACTGATCAGGGTGCGGGTAGCCTTTTTGGTTATCTGCCTTTTTGCGTGTGCGATTGTCTACAAAATTGTGCATATCCAGTTTCTGGATGGTGCCAAATGGAAGAAGATATCCAAGGAGCGCCGCATTCATTACCAGCCGGTATACGCCACGCGCGGTAATATTTTCTCCGACAACGAGAGTATCATGGCCACCTCGCTGCCGTTCTACCGCGTTGCCTTTGACCCGACAGTGGCCAAGGCAGAGCTGTTCAACTCCGGTGTGGATTCACTGGCCATGCTGTTGTCACGGTTTTACGGGGATAAATCAGAAGAGTATTATCGCCGTAAAATAAAGAATGCGCGACACTCGGGCAGAAGGTATATCCGCCTGAACAGCCGCCAGATCAATTACCAGGACAAGAAGGTGATGGCTAAGTGGCCCATCTTCCGGGCTGGTAAGAATAAGGGCGGGGTGATCTTCGAAAAGGTAGAGAAGCGTTTCAAGCCTTTCGGCATTCTGGCAGAGCGCACGATCGGTTTCATAAACGAGGATAAGAACGGTGCCGGGCTGGAGTACAGCTTTAACAGTGAGCTGGCCGGTACAAATGGCGAGGCCCTCTTCGAGCGTATTGCCGGAGGGAACCGTCCAATTTATGATGGTACTGAAGTGAAGCCGCAGGACGGCTATGACATCAAGACCACTATTGATATTAACCTGCAGGACGTGGCGGAGAACGCACTCTACAAAGCGCTGGAAAGAACGGATGCGGAGTATGGCTGCGTGATCATGATGGAGGTGAAGACAGGGGAGATCAAGGCAATTGCGAATTTGGGCAAGACCAAGGGCGGCTACATAGAAGACTATAACTACGCGGTAGGTAACCAGGGGCGCACAGAGCCAGGGTCTACTTTCAAGCTGGCTTCGATGATGGCCCTTTTTGAGCATGCCCCAGGTATCAACCTGGCCGACACGATCGACACGGGGGATGGCCGTTATCGCATCAAGAACACGATCATGACGGATGCGAAGATCAACGGGTATGGCAAGATAACGGTGCAGGAGGTGTTCGAGAAGTCCTCCAACATTGGCGTGGCCAAGCTGATGGAGGAATATTTCGGGAACAGCCAGCAGGCGTATGTGGATTACCTGAACGAGTTCGGGTTGAACAGCACCCTCGGTTTCCAGATGGAAGGCGAGGCGCGGCCGTTTATAAAGAGCCCGCAGGACAAGAACTGGTACGGTACCTCGCTTACCTCCATGGCCATTGGCTATGAGCTAAAGCTGTCGCCGCTGCAGACGCTGGCTTTCTACAATGCGGTGGCGAATAATGGCGTGAAGATCCAGCCGATCATTGTAAAGGAGATCCGCAAGGCCGACAATGTGATACAGTCGTTCAAAACGCGAGTGCTGGACGAGAAGATATGCTCTGACGCTACGCTCAAAAAGCTGCGTGTCATGCTGGAGGGGGTTGTGGCGAACGGAACGGCCAAGAACATCCTGAGTGCCGACTACAAGGTGGCCGGTAAGACCGGTACGGCCCGCAAGGTAAAAGACGGACGTTATGTGCGGGAGTACTCTACCTCTTTTGCAGGCTACTTCCCGGCCGATAACCCGAAGTACAGCTGCATTGTGATCATCGACAGCCCGAAAGGCGTGAACGTGTACGGTGGCGATGTGGCGGCTCCGGTTTTCAAGGAACTGGCCGACAAGGCCTATGCCCGTGACCTGGCCATGCACAAGCCGCTTCTGGCGCGTGTGGTACCGAACAAGGACAGCATGCCTGGTGTATCGGCCGGCAGCCTGGACGACTTGAGCCTGATTTGCAACCGCATAGGCATCAGTAGCCACACCAAAGGCAGCACAGATGAGGAATGGGTAAAAGTGGAGCCGCAGCGCCGCTCGCTGAACTTTAAGCCCAACCCGGTGCTGCAGGGCAAGGTGCCGGATGTAACGGGCCTCACCCTGCGCGATGCCCTGTTTATACTGGGCAACCATCATTTCGAGGTAAAGGTGGAAGGTTTTGGAAAGCGGGTGCAGAAACAGTCGATGGCGCCAGGTGCAGACATTAACAAAGACAAGAAGATAACGATTACCCTTAGCTGATGCAGACACTGCAATCCATACTGAAAGAAGTAAAAGTGCTCGACACAAAAGGTCCGCTGGATGTGTCGGTAAACGCTATTGCGTTCGACTCACGCCAGGTGAGCGAGGGAGTGGTGTTTGTGGCGGTGCGGGGTGTGCAGGCAGACGGCCATGCCTTTATCGGGAAGGCGGAGGAGGCGAAAGCCACCGCTATCGTTTGTGAAGTGCTGCCGGAGAAGCTGCAGCCAGGTATAACCTATGTGGTGGTGCAGGACTCGGCAGAGGCGCTGGGCCAGATGGCCTCAGCGTTCCACGGTCATCCGTCTAAAAAGCTAAAGCTGATCGGGGTGACGGGTACGAACGGTAAAACCACCTCGGTTACCCTTTTGCACAAGCTGTTCCGCGAGCTGGGCTACCATGTGGGGTTGATCTCCACGGTGCAGAACCAGATCAATGAGGATATCATTCCTTCTACCCATACCACGCCGGATGCCCTTCGGCTGAATGAGCTGCTGGCGCAGATGGTGAAAGCGGGTTGTACCTACTGCTTTATGGAGGTGAGCTCGCATGCGATGGTGCAAAAGCGCGTGGCCGGAATAACCTTTGCAGGAGGGGTATTCACCAATATCACACACGACCACCTGGACTACCATGGCACTTTTGATGAGTACATCAAAGCCAAAAAGTCCTTCTTCGACATACTGGCAAAGGGAGGTTTTGCGCTGGTAAATGCCGATGACAAACGCGGGCCGGTGATGGTGCAGAATACCAAGGCCTCTGTGCACTACTACGCGCTGCGCAAGGCGGTGGAATTCAAAGCACGCATCATTGACAATACCATTCAGGGTTTGCACCTGGAGGTGGATGGCCATGAGATCTGGTGCAAATTAATTGGGGCGTTCAACGCATACAACCTGTTGGGAGCCTATGCGGTGGCCGTGCTGCTGGGAGAGGACCCCGTGGAGACGCTGACGGTACTGTCCAGTCTGACTTCTGCCGCAGGCCGCTTCGATTATGTCGTGTCTGACACGCACATCACCGGTATTGTGGACTATGCGCACACGCCGGATGCGCTGGAGAATGTGCTGAACACCATTCAGCAGATCCGCAACCCGAACCAGAAGGTGATCACGCTGGTGGGCTGCGGCGGTAACCGCGATGCGGCGAAACGGCCGGTGATGGCGGACATTGCCTGCCGCCTGAGTGACAAGGTGATCCTGACCTCGGATAACCCACGCTTTGAGGAGCCGCAGGCGATTCTAGAGGACATGCAGAAAGGCGTCAAGCCACTGGACTTCAAAAAGACGCTCTCTGTGCTGGACCGCAAGGAGGCGATCAAAACGGCCTGCATGCTGGCCGAGCCGAACGATATTATTCTGGTGGCGGGCAAGGGGCATGAGACCTACCAGGAGATCAAAGGCGTGAAGTACGATTTCGACGATAAGCAGGTGCTGCGCGAGATGTTTCAGCAACTAGGGAAATAATAAAATAACAAAAAGCCAAAGGTAACAGAATTACAGTTTTCAATGCTTTACTACCTCTTCACATACCTCGACCGGGAATTTGATTTCATCGGTGCAGGTGTATTTCAGTACATCTCCTTTAGGGCGGGTATGGCTACTATTGTGTCGCTGTTGATTGCGATGATCTTTGGCGGCAGGCTTATTAAGGTGCTTCAGCGCAAGCAGGTGGGCGAGAGCATCCGCGACCTTGGACTGGAAGGGCAGCTGGAGAAGAAAGGAACCCCGACCATGGGCGGTCTGATCATCCTGCTGGCGATCCTGGTGCCGACGCTACTTTTTGCCCGTTTGGATAACATTTACATCATCCTGATGCTGGTGTCTACGGTTTGGCTAGGCCTTATCGGCTTTCTGGATGATTACATCAAAGTTTTCAAAAAGAACAAGGAAGGCCTAGCCGGCCGCTTCAAAATCCTGGGCCAGGTGGGCTTGGGCTTGATCGTGGGCCTGACCCTGTACTTTAACGACGATGTGGTGGTGCGTCAGTACCTGTTTGCGGACGGTACCACCTCTGCGGTTAACGCCACCAGCCAATACATGGATATCAAGTCCATGATCACGACGATTCCTTTCCGCAAAAACAACGAGCTGGATTACTGCAACCTGTTCGCTTTTGCGGGGCCTCTTTTCCAGGGCTGGTCGTGCTATCTGTACATCCCGTTCGTGATCCTCGTGATCACGGCTGTATCCAACGGCGCTAACATCACCGACGGGATTGACGGCCTGGCAGCCGGTACGTCGGCCATCATCGGTATGACGCTGGCCTTCTTCGCCTACCTGTCCGGTAACACCATTTTCGCGGATTACCTGGACATCATGTTTATCCCGAACTCCGGCGAACTGGCGATCTTCTGTTTGGCCTTTGTGGGGGCCTGTGTCGGTTTCCTGTGGTACAACACGTACCCGGCGCAGGTGTTTATGGGGGACACGGGCAGCCTGTCCATCGGGGGCATAATAGCGGTACTGGCGCTGATCGTGCGCAAAGAGCTGCTGATCCCGATTCTGTGCGGAATTTTTCTGGTAGAGAACCTGTCGGTTATGCTGCAGGTGAGCTACTTTAAGTATACAAAGAAGAAGTATGGGGAAGGGCGACGCATTTTCAAGATGTCGCCGCTGCACCACCATTATCAGAAGCTAGGGTACCATGAGTCCAAGATCGTGGGGCGCTTCTGGATCGTAGGCATCATGCTGGCGATCCTGACCCTGGCCACGCTGAAGCTTCGCTAATCATTTGAACAACGAGCTATGAAGATAACAGTACTAGGAGCGGGAGAAAGTGGAGTAGGGGCCGCTTTGCTGGCAAAGGCAAAGGGGCTGGAGGTGTTCGTGTCGGATATGGGAGAGATAAAGGAGCCGTACAAAGCCAAACTGGCTACTGCGGCCATTCCTTACGAAGAGGGCACCCATACCTTTGAGCGCATCCTGGAGGCAAACCAGATCATCAAAAGCCCGGGCATTCCGGACAAAGCCCCTGTTGTGCAGGAGGCCATCAAACGTGAGATCCCGGTTATTTCGGAGATCGAGTTTGCCGGCAGGTATACCGATGCCAAGTTCATCTGCATCACAGGCACCAATGGCAAGACAACCACCACGCTCCTGACCTATCACCTTTTGCAGCATGCAGGGCTGAATGTGGGGTTGGCCGGTAACATCGGGGAGAGCCTGGCAGAGAAGGTGATCGAGAACAAGCACGATTACTATGTGCTGGAGCTAAGCAGCTTTCAGCTGGATAACATGTACCAGTTCAAGGCGCACATTGCAGTGCTGATGAACATTACGCCGGACCACCTAGACCGATATGGCTACAGCATGGAGAAGTATGCTGCCTCCAAACTGCGTATCGCGCAGAACATGGCCGGCTCTGACTTCTTCGTCTTCAATGCAGATGATGAAAATATTGCAAAAGCTTTTCACTCGGAAGCTTTCGGTGGCACTACTGTTCCTTTCACGCTCAAGGGTGCAGAGGGAGCCAAAGTATCTTTCGAGGAGCAAAATATAAAGGTGGATGTGGAGTTCTACAAAGGAACGGTGAGCACGGCGAAGTCGAGCCTGATCGGGAAGCACAACCAGTATAACACCATGGCTGCCGTGGCAGTGGCCAAGCTGATGGAGGTGCCTGACCAGGTGATAGAGGAGGCGTTGGAGACGTTCCAGAACGCCGAGCACCGGCTGCAGCAGGTGGCGGTGGCCAAAGAGGTAACCTACATCAACGACTCCAAAGCGACCAACGTGGAAGCCGTGTGGTACGCGCTGGAGGGCATTAAGCAGCCGATCATCTGGATAGCCGGAGGTGTGGACAAAGGAAACGACTACAGCGCACTGGAGGAGCTGGCGCGTGAGAAGGTGAAGGTGCTGATCTGCCTGGGCAAGGACAATGAGAAGCTGAAGAAGGCTTTCGGCAGGATCATTCCGATCATTGCCGAGACGACGTCTGTGGAGTATGCGGTACGTTTGAGCCGCTCGCTGGCGACGCCGGGGGATGTGGTGCTCCTGTCGCCGGCCTGTGCCAGCTTTGATTTGTTTAACAATTATGAGCACCGCGGGCAGCGCTTCAAGGAGGCTGTCGAGAAAATTGTGCTGAAAAAATAGTTACTAAACCGATTTAGCCAGAGGTTTATGATAAAGCAGTGGTTACAACAAAATCTGAAAGGGGACGCCGTGCTCTGGGGCATCGTGTTTGCCTTCTCCCTTATAAGTGTGCTGGTGGTATACTCTGCCACTGGTACGCTCGCTTATAAGAAAATGGAGGGCAACACGGAGTACTTCCTGTTCAAGCACTCTTTTCTGATTTTGATCGGGCTGGCTTTCATGTGGGGAGCGCACAAGATCAATTACCGTTATTACTCTAAGCTGTCCCTGGTGGCGCTCTGGGTGTCGGCCCCTTTGCTGGTGATTACCTACTTCTACGGTTCCAACATCAACGAGGCTTCCCGCTGGATCACCATTCCGGTCATTAACCAGACCTTTCAGCCTTCGGATTTGGCCAAGCTGGCTTTGATATCCTACCTGGCCAGTATGCTGTCTAAAAAGCAGCAGATGCTGGATGACTTCAAACGTACCCTGGTCCCGATTTTTGGCTGGACGGTAATCACATGCGGTCTCATTGCGATGAGTAACACCTCGACAGCCGTGTTGCTTTTCCTGACCTGCCTGCTGCTGATGTTCATCGGCCGGGTGCCGCTCAAGTACCTGGGTGCAGTGGTGCTGTTAGGTTTTGTGGTGGGGGGCGCCGGTTTGATTTTCGGACAGCGTTTGGATACCGCCATCAGCCGGGTGGAGGACTTCATCGACCCTGAGCAAACGTCTTTCCAGTTGGAGCAGTCCTACATCGCCATCGCAACGGGTGGTGTGGTAGGCAAGGGACCGGGCAACAGTGATCAGCGCGATATTCTGCCGCACCCGTACTCCGACTTTATCTATGCCATCATCCTGGAGGAGTATGGCCTGATCGGTGGTGTGGCCGTGCTCTTTTTGTACCTGGCCTTGCTCTACCGGGGGCTGGTCACGGTCAGTAAGAGTAACGGGGCCTTCGGAGGCCTCCTTTCCGCGGGACTTAGCTTTAGTTTGGTGATACAGGGCATGATCAACATGGGGGTAGCCGTAGGGCTGGGACCAGTCACAGGACTGCCGTTGCCGCTGCTGAGCATGGGGGGAACCTCCCTGATCTTTACCGGGATTTCCCTTGGAATTATACTTAGTGTAAGCCGCAGCGAGAGCGACCTGGCGCGTGCCGCCGTGGGGGCCACGCCAAATATACCTTCAAATACACCTGTCAATGCCTGATACACCCAGACCATATCGCGTGATCATCAGTGGTGGCGGCACCGGCGGGCACATCTATCCGGCTGTGGCCATCGCCAACCAAATCAAGGCGGTAAGCCCTGATTCGGAGATCCTGTTTGTGGGGGCACAGGGGCGTATGGAAATGACCCGTGTGCCGGAGGCAGGGTATAAAATTGTAGGGCTGTGGATCAGTGGCCTGCAGCGCAGGCTGACGCTGGATAACCTGTCCTTCCCGCTGAAGGTGCTCTCCAGTGTGCGGGCATCGCAAAAGATCATCCGTGACTTTAAACCGGATGCGGTGGTGGGTGTGGGGGGCTACGCCAGCGGGCCGTTGCTGTATGCGGCCACGGCACGCAAGGTGCCGTCCCTGATTCAGGAGCAGAACTCGTACGCCGGGATAACAAATAAGATGCTGGCCAAGCGGGTGGACAAAATATGCGTGGCCTACCCGAACATGGAGCAGTTTTTCCCGGCTGAGAAACTGGTGCTGACGGGCAACCCGGTGCGCAGCGATATCATGAACATCCAGCTCAAGCGCGAGGAGGCTTTGCAGCACTTCGGCCTGCAGCCGGATAAGAAGACGATTCTGGTGATAGGCGGAAGTCTGGGTGCCAGAACCATAAACCAAAGTATAGCTGCCGGCCTTTCGCAGATTGCCGGAGCAGGCTACCAGCTTATCTGGCAAACGGGTAAGGCATTTTACCCGCAGGCACAGGAGCTGGAGAAGGAATACAAAGCCAAAGGAATCCGTGCCCTTGATTTTATCAGGCGCATGGACCTGGCCTACGCCGCGGCAGATATCGTGATCTCAAGGGCAGGTGCGCTCTCCATTTCAGAGTTGTGCCTGGCGGCCAAGCCGTCCGTTCTGGTGCCCTCGCCCAATGTGGCCGAAGACCACCAGACCAAAAACGCGATGGCCCTGGTGCAGCAGCATGCCGCCCTATTGGTGCGTGACGCAGAGGCTGCCCAGAAACTGATACCCACGGCGCTGCAGCTGGCGCAGGACGAGCAGGAGCAGCAGCGGCTGAGCGAGAACATCCTGAAAATGGCCCGCCCGAATGCGGCAGCCGACATTGTGAACGAGCTTATAAAGTTGATCAAGTGAGACTGGAGGACTTTAAATATATCTACTTCCTGGGCATTGGCGGCATCGGCATGAGCGCCATCGCCCGCTGGTTCAAGGCCAAAGGCTTTCCGGTGTGGGGCTACGACAAAACCCGCACCGCACTGACCGAGGCTTTGGAGCAGGAGGGGATAGGCGTGCACTATGACGATGATGTGGCGCAGCTTCCACAGGAGGTGCTGCAGCATAAAGGTGATACCCTGGTTGTGCTGACGCCGGCCATACCGGCTGAGCATACGGAGTGGGCTTACCTGAAGGAGCAGGGGTACAGCATTAAAAAACGCTCCGAAGTGCTGGGCATTATCACGGCTTCTGCCTATACCGTGGCCGTGGCTGGTACGCATGGTAAAACTACTACCTCAGCAATCGTAACGCACCTGCTGCACCATGCCGGGGTGGACTGCTCCGCCTTTCTGGGGGGGATCTCCTCCAACCTGAACTCTAACCTGCTGATAGGAAAAGCGGCGGCAGAAAAGGAAGTGGTGGTGGTAGAGGCAGACGAGTATGACCGCTCCTTCCTGACCCTGTTTCCGGAAATTGCGATCGTAACGTCCGCAGACCCAGACCATTTGGATATTTATGGAGACAAGGAGGAACTGATACGAACTTTTCAGCGGTTCATTAGCCAGGTCAAGCCGGGTGGTTTCCTCTTCTTGCAGAAGGGCACCGACCCGCGGCTTACAGACATGCTGCCGGAAGGAGTGAAGGTGTACACGTACAGCCTGAACCAGGGGCAGGCCCATGTAGAGCAATTACATATCGAGGGACGTTGGTTTAAGTTTGATGCGGTGAGTCCGTTTGGTAACATAGGCTCCCTGAAGCTGGGGGTGCCGGGATTCCACAACGTGGAAAATATGCTTGCTGCCATCTTGGTGGCGCAGGTGCTGCAGGTGCCTGCCGAGCGTATCAGGGCTGGCGTAGAGACCTTTACCGGCGTGAAGCGACGCTTTGAATTTGTGTACGAGGATCAGTCGGTGGTGTATATTGATGACTATGCGCATCACCCGAAGGAAATTGATGCTTTTATGTCGTCCTTGCGTGCGCTTTACCCGAACAAGAGGATAAAAGTACTATTTCAACCGCATCTGTTCACCCGTACCCGCGATTTTGCGTCCGAGTTCGGGGAGAGCCTGAGCAAGGCCGATGAGCTGGTGCTGCTGGATATATACCCGGCGCGCGAGAAGCCAATTCCGGGAGTGACTTCGGCGGTGATTCTGGAGCAGGTGACCTGCCCCGTGAAGGCCATCGTGCCGAAGGAGAAAATCCTTGAGAATCTGTCCAAAAACAGGGATTTTGATGTGCTGGCCACCGTTGGTGCCGGCGACATTGATACACTGGTCAAGCCTATCAGAAATTTTTTAGAAAAAGAACGTCATGGGCTTGAATAGTAAAATAAAATCTTTAATTTTTGCAGGTTGTAGCATCGTGTCTATCGGCGCTCTGGCAGGCTTTGCTTCATCACGGCAGAATGAAAAAGTCTGTGAAAAAGTGTCAATTAATATTGCTAATGAGTACAACAATTACTTTATTGGGGATAAGGAAGTACGGGACCTGTTAACGCGGGAAGGCGAGCGGAAACTGGAAGGGCTTCCGAACCAGGACATCGACCTGAAGAACCTTGAGAAGCGCATTGAGGCGCACAAGTTTGTGAAGGAGGCGGAGGTATACCGGGGACTCGATGGCAACATACATGTAAAAGTTAAACAAAATAGGCCTATTGCAAGAATTATACGATCAGATCAGGATGTATACATCGACGCCGAGGGACATACGCTTCCCCTCTCCGACAGGTACACAGCTCGTGTAATACCCATAACTAAGTCGGCTCTCATCAGGTCCTTAGACAATGGTTTCTTTCAGGATTCAACAGGTCAGGCATACCTTTCTTTGCTGAAGTTTATTGAAAACGATCAGTTCTGGAAAGCGCAGTTAGCCCAGATGCACATCGACGGCAGGGGCAAAGTTTCTTTTTTACCTCAGGTTGGGGAGCATACCATAGAGTTCGGTAAGCCCGTTGAGGTAGAAAACAAGTTTAAGAAGTTAATGATCTTTTATAAGGAGGTGCTGCCGGTAATGGGGTGGGACAGGTATAAAAGAGTCAATGTAGAGTACGAAGATCAGATTATTTGCGAATAAGAAATACAGATATGCAGAACGACAAAATAGTAGTAGGCTTGGACATTGGCACAACCAAAGTTTGCGCACTTGTAGGTCGGAAGAATGAGTTTGGAAAGCTGGAGATACTGGGCATGGGTAAGGCCGTATCGGAAGGCGTGGTGCGGGGTATCGTCAGCAACATCGACAAGACAGTAGACGCGATCAAGAGAGCGATCCGTCAGGCAGAGGAGCAGTCGGGCATCAACATCGGTGTTGTGAACGTTGGTATCGCAGGACAGCATATCAAGAGCCTTCAGCATAACGGCAGCATCACCCGGCAGGTGACGGACCACGAGATCACGGTGGAGGATGTGAACCGCCTTACCAATGATATGTACCGCCTGGTGACGCCTCCGGGCAGTGAGATCATCCATGTCATGCCACAGGAGTACAAGGTGGATTACGAGGAGGGTATCGTGGATCCGGTGGGCATGTCCGGGGTGCGTCTGGAGGGCAACTTCCACATCATCACCGCGCAGTCGAACGCCATTAACAACATCAACAAGTGTGTTACGCGTGCCGGCCTTGAAATAGACAACCTGATCCTGGAGCCCCTTGCCTCGTGCATGTCGGTGCTGAGCGATGAGGAGAAGGAAGCCGGCGTAGCGCTGGTGGACATCGGGGGGGGAACAACGGACCTGGCTATCTTCAAAGACAACATTATTCGCCACACAGCGGTGCTTCCTTTTGGAGGTAACATTATAACTTCCGATATTAAGCAAGGCTGCATGGTGATGCAAAACCAGGCCGAGCAGCTGAAAGTGAAGTTTGGTAAGGCTATCGCCGACGAAGCCTCTGAGAATGAGATCGTTTCTATCCCGGGCCTGCGTGACCGTACGCCAAAGGAGATCTCCCTGAAGAACCTTGCCTACATCATCGAGGCAAGAATGGAGGAGATCGTAGAGCTGGTGTATGCTGAGATTGTAAGATCCGGCTATGCCAACAGTCTGGCCGCCGGCATTGTGATCACAGGTGGTGGTGCGCAGCTGCAGAACCTGGTGCAGTTAGTGGAGTATATCACCGGCATGGATACCCGTATCGGGTACCCGAACGAGCACCTGGGTAAGTCCAAGATCGATGCTGTGAAGAGCCCGATGTACGCGACAAGCGTAGGCCTTGTGCTGGCGGGCTATCAGTCTATCGATAAACTGGCAGCAGGCTACGCTGAGGAACCGGAGCAGGTAAATACATATGAGAAGCCGGTACAGAAGCCAGCAAAGGAAAGCAGCGGCGGTCTGTTCCAGATGATCAAGGGCTTCTTATCAGATGATATAGACAACAAACAAAGTTATTAACCCATAATTAGAGCAGGAGAATTTAGCATGACTTCAATGTACACTTTTGACTTACCAGCCAGCAGTAAGTCCATCATCAAGGTGATTGGCGTCGGGGGCGGTGGAAGCAACGCAGTTAATCACATGTATAACCAAGGCATCAAAGATGTTGAGTTTATCATTTGTAACACGGATGCCCAGGCCCTTAAGAGCAGCAGCGTACCTAATAAACTTGCCATCGGTCAGAACCTGACAGAAGGTCTTGGTGCAGGAGCTAACCCTGAGAAGGGTAAACACGCTGCCTTAGAGAGCAAAGAAGAGATCAGGGAAATGCTAAGCTCAGACACTAAGATGGTGTTTATCACGGCTGGTATGGGAGGCGGTACCGGTACGGGTGCTGCACCGGTTATTGCTAAAGTAGCCAAAGAGCTGGGTATCCTGACCGTAGGTATCGTAACGGCTCCTTTCGCGTTTGAGGGCAAGAAGAAAAAAGTTGCCGCTGAGAACGGGGTGAAGGAACTGAGCGAGAACTGTGACACGATCCTTGTAATCCTGAACGACAAGCTCCGCGAGATGTTCGGTAACCTGACGATCCGGGAGGCTTTCGCAAAAGCTGATAACGTGTTGACAACGGCCGCTAAGTCTATCGCTGAGATTATTACAGTTACTGCTGAGGTAAACGTGGACTTTGAGGACGTGAAAACGGTAATGAAAGACTCTGGTGCTGCAGTGATGGGTTCTGCAACAACAGAAGGCGAGGGCCGTGCCCTGCGTGCCGCCGAAGAGGCGCTTTCTTCTCCATTGCTTAACAACACGGACATCCACGGTGCTCAGAAGATCCTGCTTTCGATTATGTCTGGCGAGCAGGCTGAGCTGGAGATGGATGAACTGACAGAGATCACAGAGTATATCCAGGACAAGGCTGGCCAGGAGGCCGAGGTTATCTTCGGTCATGGCATCGACTCTTCGTTGGGCCAGAGCATCCGCGTGACGGTGATCGCGACTGGCTTTGCCAGCGACGCTGAGAGCATCATTGAGCCAAAGAAGACGGTGTTCGACCTGGAGAGCCAAAAAAAAATTGAAGTAGCGGAGCCTGCAAAGCCTGAGGTAGTGGAGCCGGCAGCTTTCGTGGCCAGACCAACGGTTGCCCCGGTGGCAACACCGCAGCCGCCAGTTGCCCCACAGCAACAGTATGAGCAGCGTCGCCCGATCGAGCCGCAACAGCCATCGCAGCCACAGCCACAGCAGCAGCCGGTACAGCAGCGTGTCGTGTTTGAGTTGGATGGCAATGTGAGCAACAGCAACAGCAACAATGCCTATACCTCAAACGAGGAAGACCGTGCGGCCCGCGAGGCAGCCCGTATCGCAGAGGAGCGTGAGCTGATGCAGCGCCGTGCGGAAGAGCGCCGTGAGCGCCTGCGTATGCTGAGTTCGGAGATTACCTCTGAGGCGATCAAGGAAAAGCTGGATGTGCCCGCTTACTTGCGCCGCAATGTGTCGCTGGAGAAGGTAGCGCACTCTTCTGAGCGCAATATCTCCCGCTTTAATCTAAACGACGACAACGAGATCCTGGGTGATAACCGCTTTCTGCACGACAACGTGGACTAAGCACTAAACACTTTCATAAAGCAAAAGCGCCTGCACAACTTAAGTGCAGGCGCTTTTGCTTTTCCCGGGGGCTTGCTTGCTCAGAGAGGTCTGGCCAGCGCAGTTAAAACTTCACAAATTGGTCTACATGCTGTTGCAGAAGCTCCTGGTACAGTTTATTGGTGAGCTGCTCGCCATCAAAATTCTTCTCGATGTGTGCGAACTTCAGCTTCATGGCCATCACATGCATACCCAGATAATTCAGGATGTCAGTCAGGTGGCTAAGAGCCAACCCACTGCCCTGCATACCAGAGGATATACCAATTAAGGCTCCTTTCTTATCTTTAAAGGTATAAGGGTAATCCAGCCCATCGATAAAGGCTTTCAGCACACCCGGAAAAGAGGAGTTGTACTCCGGCACCACAAACACAAACTTATCTGAGGTGGTGATCATTCTGCTCAACTTATTGAACTGCTCATTCTTCCCTGTGTTGTCGTAGAGCGCAGAGGTAGTGAAGTCAGCTGGCAACTCGGCGAGGTCCAGTACCTGAAAGGCTTCACCGCGTTGTGCTAGCATAGCGCCGTAAAGGTCTACGATGGCTTTTGTATTCGATTCAGGCCGGTTGGTACCTGATACTAATGTGATCATATCTTTCTTTTAATTTACTCCAAAGTTCACTCACAGGGCACGGCACTGTAGGGTATACCTCAGAGATCCTAGTTTCGGTTTGGCTTAATAATAAGCAGGATTAGTCGTAAAAGCAAAAAGGCGAGACAGTAGCTGCCTCGCCTTTCATTGCATTATAGGTGCTTATGCTACGTTCTCTGAAGTTAACTTAGCGCCTAAATACTCTCTGTTCAGGATGGCGATGTTCTCCAGGGAGATACCTACCGGACACTCGGCCGCACAGGCACCTGTGTTGGTACATGCACCGAAGCCTTCCACGTCCATTTGAGCCACCATGTTCTCGGCACGTGTTTTACGCTCAGTCTTGCCTTGTGGTAACATAGCAAGCTGCGATACTTTGGCAGACACGAACAGCATGGCAGAGGCATTTTTACAGGCCGCTACGCACGCTCCGCATCCTATACAAGTGGCTGCGTCAAACGCCTTGTCTGCAATTGACTTTGGAATCGGAATTTCGTTCGCGTCTGGTACACCACCTGTGTTTACAGAGATGTACCCGCCTGCCTGCTGAATGCGGTCAAAAGCAGAACGGTCTACCACCAGGTCTTTGTGTACCGGGAAAGCTGCCGCTCTCCATGGCTCGATCGTGATGGTGTCGCCATCCTTAAAATGACGCATGTGCAGCTGGCACGTTGTAGTGCCGCGCTCAGGTCCGTGTGCACGTCCGTTGATGAAGAGGCTGCACATACCGCAGATGCCCTCACGGCAGTCGTGGTCAAAAGCGATCGGCTCTTCGCCTCTGCGT
Organism: Hymenobacteraceae bacterium; assembly: GCA_033838975.1. Lineage (GTDB taxonomy): Bacteria > Bacteroidota > Bacteroidia > Cytophagales > Hymenobacteraceae > Pontibacter. Next base: position 19,287 of record JAJLKL010000012.1, read on the forward strand.
AGCAGGTCCTCGTTCAGTACGTCCATCATCTCCAGGAATGACATGTCCGGGGAGATTCCTTTGATCGGGTATGTTACCAGCTGACCAGCTGAGTTTCTATCTTTTTGGCGCCAAACCTTCAGTGTAAGGTCCATGGGTTTAGCATTTGGATTACTTCCAGCCATTTTATCTTAAATTACGAATTATGAATTGCGAATTACGAATTAGTTCACGGAGCTATACTTACTCAACATTCATTTCTAACTCATAATTTCTAATTTCTAATTTATTATTTGTAGCTACGCTGCGTCAGCTTCACGTTCTCGAACTTCAGCTCTTCCTTGTGCAGCTTTGGCTCGTTGCCCACACCTGTAAACTCCCAAGCCGCTACGTAAGCATAGTTCTCGTCATCACGAAGCGCCTCGTTCTCCGGCGTCTGGTACTCTTCACGGAAGTGACCACCGCAAGACTCGTTTCTTTGCAGCGCATCCTCTACCATCAGCTCGCCCAGCTCCAGGAAGTCCGCCACGCGGTGAGCCTTCTCCAGTGTCTGGTTCAGCTCTTCGTTCACGCCGGTTACCTTCACGTCTCTCCAGAACTCATCGCGCAGCTTACGGATCTCCTGCTTCGCGAACTGCAGGCCTTCCGCGTTACGGGCCATACCGCAGTAGTCCCACATAATCTGGCCAAGCTCCTTATGGAAATCGTCTACCGTGCGTGAGCCGTTGATGGAAAGTAGTCTGTTAGTGATGGATTTTACGTTTTGCTCCGCTTCCTTGAAGGCCGGGTGATCCACCGGTACTTTATCGTACGGCATCTTCGCCAGGTAATCGCCAATGGTATAAGGGATCACGAAGTATCCATCAGCCAGACCTTGCATCAGGGCAGAAGCCCCCAGGCGGTTGGCACCGTGGTCAGAGAAGTTACACTCGCCGGTTGCGTACAGACCAGGAACCGTCGTCATCAGGTTGTAGTCTACCCAAAGGCCACCCATGGTATAGTGAACAGCCGGGTAAATACGCATTGGTCTCTCGTATGGGTTCTCATCAGTGATCTTGGCGTACATCTCAAACAGGTTGCCATACTTGGCAGCGATAGCTGGCTGTCCGTCACGCTTGATGGCGTCGGCAAAATCCAGGTATACAGCAAGGCCTGATGCGCCTACGCCACGGCCTTCGTCGCACACCAGCTTGGCGTTGCGGGAAGCCACGTCGCGTGGTACCAGGTTACCGAAGGCAGGGTACTTACGCTCCAGGTAATAGTCACGGTCCGCCTCGGCAATGTCAGCCACAGCGATCTCGCCTCTTCTGAGTTTCTCCGCGATTTCTTTGGTTTTAGGTACCCACACGCGTCCGTCGTTACGAAGCGACTCAGACATTAGCGTCAGCTTAGACTGGTAACCGCCTGACACCGGGATACAGGTAGGGTGGATCTGCGTGAAGCAAGGGTTAGCGAACAAAGCACCTTTTTTGTGTGCTCTCCAGGCAGCTGTGGCGTTAGAGCCCATCGCGTTGGTAGACAGGAAGAACACGTTGCCGTAGCCGCCTGTAGCCAGTACCACTGCGTGTGCACTGTGCGACTCAATTTGGCCGGTGATCAGGTTACGTACCACGATACCTCTGGCCTTACCGTCGACTACTACCAGGTCTAGCATTTCGGTGCGCGGGTACATTTTTACCTTACCGTAGGCGATCTGGCGGTTAAGTGCAGAGTAGGCGCCCAACAGCAGCTGCTGTCCTGTCTGGCCACGGGCATAGAAGGTACGGGATACCTGCGCACCACCGAAAGAACGGTTGGCCAGCAAGCCGCCGTACTCACGCGCAAAAGGAACACCCTGCGCCACGCACTGGTCGATGATGTCTACAGACACCTGCGCCAGGCGGTACACGTTTGCCTCACGGGCACGGTAGTCTCCACCTTTGATCGTATCGTAGAAAAGACGGAAGATAGAGTCACCGTCGTTTTGATAGTTTTTGGCTGCGTTGATACCTCCCTGCGCTGCGATAGAGTGCGCACGGCGCGGAGTATCCTGGAAGCAGAAGGCCTTTACGTTATAGCCCAGCTCACCAAAGGTGGCAGCCGCCGAAGCTCCTGCCAGACCTGTACCAACAACAATAATATCGTATTTACGCTTGTTAGCCGGGTTTACCAGCTTCACATTAAATTTATGCTTGTCCCACTTCTCGGCTAAAGGGCCTTCCGGGATTTTAGAATCTAATATCATCGTAACTATGGAAAGTTTATGTTATTAAAAGAAAAAGAAAAAGTACAGCGGAATGATCGCAAACCCTAGGCAAACAATCACAGAGAATGCATATCCGAACGCCTGAATGAAAGGCGTGTACTTCTTATGTGTCAGTCCCAGTGTCTGGAAGGCGCTCTGGAAACCGTGGATCAGGTGATAAGCCAGTGCAACCATGGAGATCACGTAGATGGCTACATACCACCAGATCTGGAACGACTGCACCACTCTCAGGTACAGGTTCTCATACTCTACGCCCTCTACCACTACTGGGTCCAGGCCGCCGAAACGGGCCGGAACGAAGAAGTTCCACAGGTGGATGATCAGAAACACCAGGATTACCGTACCTAGCAGACCCATGTTGCGGGAAGACCAGGTGCTGTTTTCCTGCGGACGCTGCTCGCTGTAGTCTACCGGGCGGGCAGCCTTGTTGCGGCGGGTCAGTACAAGGGCATCATAGATATGGAAAACAAAGCCTAGTACCAGAACAATCTCCATGAAGCGGATGACCATGTTGTTGGCCATAAAGTAGGAGTAGATGTTAAAAGCCGCCCCTCCGTCGTCATTGAAAAGCTGTAAGTTACCCAGCAAGTGAACCACCAGGAACGAGCACAGAAAAAGCCCCGTAACCGACATGACGATTTTGCGGCCAATTGTACTGGAAAACGTTTTAGTAAACCAATTCATCTGTATTTTTTAAAGGTTAAGTAATTAAGCGTTTTTAATTCTCAAAGGTACTAGCGGGGGGTATATAAAACAATTTTAATATCGTATTTTGAATCAATCTAAATTGCTCTCCGTAGGACAAAAAACTTTTACTAGGTTAACCCTATTTCCTCCTTTTTGTTGACAATATAATCAAGATAATTCGTTTAATTTATACCTAATTTTACTGCAAACCCTACTTATATGCCAAACAGTTTACGCATGAGGTATCCACTGCCTGGCAGTCTGTTGTGGGTGTTGGTGATTTTGATGTTGGGAGCTTTTTCGGAAGCGCAGGCTACGCACATTAGAGCAGGAGATATCACAGCAAAGCGGGACACTACCCCGAACCCTAACCCGCGACGCTTTTTCTTTACCATGATTATGTATACGGATCAGGCCTCTCAGGCCGACGATCCCACGGTGCAAATCTCTACCGGCGACGGGAACGTGATCACCGTGCCGCGGCTTGCCGTCATAGACATTGGTAACCAGACGGACAAGGAAGTCTTTAAATGGGAATATACCTACGGAGCCGACGGGACCTACACCGTGTCCTGGAACGGGATCAACCGGAATCCGGGCATCCTGAACGTCTCGCCGCCCTCCGACCAGCTTACCTTTTTTATTTCAACCACCATTAACATCAACGCCCTCAGGGGGTTTAACAGCACGCCGGTGCTCACCGTAGCACCCATTGACCTGGCTGCCGTGGGGCGTAAGTTTGTGCATAACCCCGGGGCCTACGATGCCGACGGTGACAGCTTGGCCTTTAAGCTGCGTGTGCCGCAGCGCATCGATGGGGGCGGCAGGATCGCACCGGTTCCGGGCTACTCGCTGCCGCACCGTACCTTCCAGTGTACCACCTCCTCCGGCAGTGGCGAGGCTACCCTCACGCTGGACCTCTCGGATGGGCAGTTGGAATGGGATGCACCCTGTGTTAAAGGGGAGTACAACATCGCCTTCGTGGTGGAGGAGTGGCGGGTGTCGGAGACCGGCGCCGTGAAGCTCGGCGAGGTGGTCCGCGACATGCAAATCCTGGTGAAGGAGACGCCGAACCGCCCTCCGGTGCTCGAGCCGAAGGACACCTGCGTGGTGGCCGGCACCACCCTGCGGGGCGTGGTGCGCGCCACCGACCCGGACGGGGACTTCATCGACCTGACCGTGGCCGGTAGCGG
>JAJLKL010000013.1:0-7846 GCA_033838975.1 Hymenobacteraceae bacterium
GGATAGAAATGGCATCCGGCACACTTGGCTCGTCCACCATCACCGCCTGGAAACGACGCTCCAGCGCTTTGTCCTTCTCGATATACTTCTGGTACTCCTTCAGCGTAGTGGCACCGATGGCATGCAGCTCACCGCGCGCCAGGGCCGGCTTCAGCAGGTTGGCGGCGTCCATGGCGCTCTCGCCTCCTGCACCGGCACCGATCAGGGTATGGATCTCGTCGATGAAGAGGATGATCTCGCCCTCGGCATCGGTTACCTCTTTGATCACCGCCTTCAGACGCTCCTCAAACTCGCCTTTATACTTGGCGCCTGCCACCAGCAGACCCATGTCGAGGCTCATCAGCGTTTTATTTTTCAGGTTCTCCGGTATGTCGCCGGACACCATACGCTGGGCCAGACCTTCTACGATGGCGGTTTTACCCACGCCAGGCTCACCCAGCAGCACCGGGTTGTTCTTGGTTCTTCGACTCAGGATCTGCAGCACACGGCGGATCTCCTCGTCACGGCCAATCACCGGGTCAATCTTACCGGCACGGGCCAGCTCGTTCAGGTTCTTGGCGTAGCGCTTGAGCGAGTTATACTTCGCCTCCGCATTCTGGTCGGTCACCTTCGCGCCGCCACGCAGTTCTTTGATCGCTTTCTTTAGGTCCTTCTCATTGAAGCCTGTGTCTTTCATCAGACCAGCCACACGATCACGACCTGCCAGTATACCCAGCAGCATGTGCTCAATGGCCACGTACTCGTCGCCGAATTCTTTTAAATAAGAAGTGGCTTTTTGCAAAGCTGCCGCTGCATCGTTGGCCAGGTACGGACTACCGCCGCTCACCTTTGGGTAAGCTGCCACAACCTCATCCAGCTTGTTGTGCAGGATGTTTCCGTTCACGCCTAGTTTCTGGAGCAGGAAATTGGTTACATTCTCGTCTGTCTCCAGAATCGCTTTTAATATATGCCCAGTCTCGATCGCCTGCTGCTGATTGCCGCCCGCTATCTCAGTGGCCTTCTGGATGGCCTCCTGGGCTTTGATGGTATAGTTATTAAAATTCATATCGCTCTGCCTGTTTTCCTTAGTTTTAGTTCTACGAGGTTGATAGCAAAGGATGCACCAGTGGTATTTTTGGGTGATTTTACTGAAATAATGTCATGTTTGAAAGCTGGGAATTGAAGGAATCCTGTCTTTTTGTCTGAATCAGGATTTGCAGGATGAAAGCTTTGTAGTCTGGTCGCTGTACCGGGTCTAACCACCCCTAGCCCTTCAGAGCTACGCTCGCTACCTTCAAACTCGCGTTTTCGGTAGTCTAAGGCGGGGAATCTATACTTAATGCTTCATCTGTCATCATATAGTAAGCTGTTCCTTATTATCATGTGGTAAATGGCACATCCCACACTTGTTTCGGAAGATCTTACTTGAAGGGGGGTAGACAGCTACTACGGTGCCTATACTTTGGCTTAAGCGATAGCAGAGTTCCCCGCCTTAGACAAGGAGGGGCTAGGGGCGGTTGGAATACACAATGTCGATAGAAATCCTGTCATCCTAAAATCCTGCAAATCCTGATTCAGACAAGCTTCTTAAACACGGCCGCATAATGGTCCGCCAGCCGCGTAGGCTCGGGCAGCTTATACGTGGTGGCGCAGTTCAGGGCAATTTCTGTAGCTGAGGCCAGGTCCATCAGGTGGCCAGGCGAGACGAAGACGGGCTTGATGTTATCTTTGGTGCGGAGAACGTTGGCGATCACTTCGCCCTTATACTCCAGCGGGGAAATGGAGCCTTTGGTGGAAGCAGGCTCAGTATACTTACCCACCAGTACTTTTTTGGCCACGCCCATGGTAGGTTTATTTAGATGCAGGCCCAGGTGCGTGGCGATGCCCAGGCGGCGGGGGTGGGAGATACCATGGCCGTCTACCATGATCAGGTCGGGCTTTTGCTCTAGCTTTTGATAAGCCTTCAGCAGGTTAGGAGCCTCGCGGAAGGCCAGGAAGCCGGGGATATAAGGCAGCTCAACAGGCCCATGGTGCCATACCTTTTCCAGTACCTCCAGTTCCGGGTAACGTAGCAGTACAAAGACAGAGAGGATCGTGTCCTCGCCGATAAAAGAGGAGTCGCAACCGGCAATCAGTTTCAGGTCGAAATCCGGTTTCTGAATAATCACCCGCTGCTGCATTTCCTGTTGCTGCCTTGTCAGCTCCTGCACTACGCTTGGGTCAGGTGGCGGGGCATCATGTCTTCTGTAGTAGGCCATGTTTTTTCAATTACAAATTATGAATTACGACTTACGAATGTTGTGCGCAAGAAGCTGTTCCGGCTTCTGCCCCTCTTTTGATTGTTCAGAAATCGGTCATTCTTAATTTCAATCTCCAACCCACTCAATCAATCATTCATTCATTCATTCTCTCATTCAAGACTATGCACTGCAGGGGATGCGCAGGTCGGCGAAGAGCAGGCGCCAGCGTTCACCGTCGTGGTTGAAGTGGAACTGGTAGGAGGAGCGTGTGTGCAATACCGTGATCTGTACCTGTTTCTGGGCCCGCTGTACCAGCTGCTGTTGCTGTTCGCTCAGGCTGGCGTATTTCCACATATCAGAGTTGATGAAGCTTGGTGAGGTGCTGTAGAAGCAGCCATCTTCCGCATAGCCTGATTTTCCCTGGTCCATCCAGGCGCAGTCAAACTCCGGAAAGTTGTTGCGTTGCTGGAGATCGCAGTTCCTGACTTCTGTGTTGATGCTGCTGAAAGGCCTGTTCTGGTAATTTCGCTTTACCTCCTGTATGCGCCGAAAGTGTGAGAAAGCGGGTACTGCGCCCGGTTGCTCTATAAGCCACAGGCCGTACTCCGGGTGGATATATTGGTTCAGGGACACAGTGTCTCCGGCCTGAAGTGCCGTCATGAAACGGGAGAAAGCGGCCTCAAAGCTGATCGTATCACCTGGTGGCGTGTTGTCTTTGCGCTGGTTCTCCGCCTGCACGGCCTCCAGCGAGTCAATGCCCTCAGAGGTTAAAGTACGGTCTGTTTCTACAGTTTCGGTAGTGGGCTGGTCAGAGCCGCAACTAGCCAGGAGAATGAGAAGTGCGAGTAAAGAAAAAGAGCGCATGGCAGTAGTGTTGATTTGTAGAGGTTTACACGATATCTGCAGGAATGGGTTGTGCTTCACTAACCTTGTCTATAGCCGGGCGTACTTCTCTATAAGTACCTACTATGGAACATCTACACAAAAGCTATGACAAACTATACCTTTAAAGACAGTGTGCGCATCGATGTACAGAACGTCTCCCTGATAGGCGATCTGAGTATACCTGAGAACGCGAAGGGGCTGGTCGTGTTTTCGCATGGCAGCGGGAGTAGCCGGCTCAGCTCCAGAAACCGTTTTGTGGCAGAGCACCTGCAGCGCTCAGGTTTCGCCACGCTGCTCTTCGACCTGCTGACGGAGGAGGAAGACCAGGAGTATAAGAACCGTTTCGACATACCTAAGCTGACAGACCGCCTGGTAGAAACAACTTACTGGCTGCAGAAAGACCCCCGCACCAAAAACTTCAACATCGCCTTTTTCGGGGCAAGCACCGGAGCGGCATCAGCCATTGGTGCCTCCGTGGCCGTGGGGCCAGACATTGCCAAAGCAGTGGTTAGCCGTGGTGGCCGCCCTGATCTGGCCGACACGGTGCTGCCGGACCTGCAGGTGCCCACGCTGCTGATAGTAGGAGGGAAAGATGAAGCTGTGCTGGAGATGAATATCCAGGCGAGCAACCAGATGCAGTGCATCAAAGATGTGGAGATCGTGCCCGATGCAACGCACTTGTTCGAAGAGCCGGGGGCCCTGGAGATGGTCGCGCAATTGGCTACCGACTGGTTCAGGAAATACCTTGAGCCAGGCAAACAGCACCCGCTTCACCAGGACCGTCCCTGAGTAAATTTTGAATGAGTGGTTGATTGAATAAGCGATGGGAAGTTTTGAATAACTGAATTTTTAGAAATGAGCACTTGCGAACGAAAGACTGAGCGAAAGTTAGCTAAGGCAAAAGAAGAGCGTTTTTAACGTGCATTAGCCAAATTCACACAATCACTCCTTCAAAATTTCAAAACTGAATAGCTATGGAAAAGATCAGAAACCGTGCAGAGGCTGCCATGATGCTGGCAGACCGGCTCGAGAAATACAGGGGGCAGAAAGGAGTGGTGCTGGCCATTCCTAGAGGCGGAGTGCCCGTTGCCGCACCTATTGCCAAGCGGCTGGGGATGCCGCTTGAGGTAACGCTCTCGAAGAAGATCGGTCATCCGAAGAACCCGGAGTTTGCCATCGGCTCCGTTAGCCTTGACAGCGTAACCGTTGACCAGCGGGCAGAGGTGCCGCAGGAGTATGTAGAGGCAGAGGTGGAGCGTATACGGCAAAGTCTGCGGAGTAAGTATCAGCTCTTTATGGGAGACCGGGAACACGTAGACCTAAAGGACCGGGTGGTGATCATTGTGGATGATGGTATTGCAACCGGCAAAACTCTGGCGGCTACCGTAGAGCTGGTGAAAAAGCAGCAGCCCCGTAAAGTCGTGATTGCCGTGCCCGTTGCCCCTTTCTCTGCCATTGATCATTTCAGAGGCATGGTAGATGAGGTGGAGTGCCTGCTGATCCCGCGCTTCTTTCAGGCGGTGGGGCAGTTCTACGAGGAGTTCACCCAGACAAGCGACGAAGAGGTGATCCGGCTGCTGCAGGAGCAGGATGAGCAGTAAAGATATAGGTTAGCATCCACCAACCTGTGCAGGTATACTGTAGATTTTAAATAATGTGTGGGAGCTAATCCGGTGTCCGCTTCTGCACCTATCCGTTAAATTACCCCCTGATTTATACCTGCCGCCGTTGTGTAAGCTTCCTGGCTTTAGTGGTTCGGGTTTACCGTGCGCAGGCATACTGCCACAGCCTGTGTATCTATACCCACAGTAACAGATTTTTCCCGTAGCTTATCCCCACTTCCCGGCTGCTTTATATGGCAGGAAAGCTATGTCCTGAAGCCCAATATCAAAAAGACTCTTATCTTTGTTACTGTAAATTTATATTCACTTCCCTGGTTGGAGGTAGTATCACCTAAAACTGATAGAATAAAATGACGAAAAAATCCGACACTATTATTTATACCATAACCGATGAGGCGCCTGCCCTGGCTACGCGTTCTTTCCTGCCAATTGTTAGGACTTTCACGGAAGCTGCTGGCATCGAGATCGAAACCAGAGACATCTCCCTGGCGGGCCGTATCATCGCTGCTTTCCCGGAGAACCTGACCGAGGAGCAGCAGCAGACCGACGACCTGGCGTACCTGGGCGAGCTGGCCAAAACACCAGAAGCCAACATCATCAAGCTGCCAAACATCAGTGCTTCTATTCCGCAGCTGACGGCGGCTATAAAAGAGCTGCAGTCGCAGGGCTATAACATTCCGAACTACCCGGCTGAGCCTAAGAACGACGAAGAAAAAGACATCAAAGCCCGTTACGCGAAAATCCTGGGTAGCGCGGTAAACCCGGTGCTGCGCGAAGGTAACTCAGACCGCCGTGTGGCTGACGCGGTGAAGCAGTATGCTAAGAGCCACCCGCACTCGATGGGTGCTTGGTCAGCAGACTCTAAAACACGCGTGGCGCATATGGAGAGCGGCGACTTCTACGGTAGCGAGAAGTCTGTAGTAGCAGACAAAGCGACCGACGTGCGCATCGAGTTCGTTGGCGCTAACGGCGAAACAAAAATATTGAAAGAGAAAGTGGCGCTGAAGGAAGGCGAAGTGATGGATTCTTCGGTAATGCATGTTGCCGAGCTGAACGCTTTCTTTGAGAAAGCCATTGCCGAGGCGAAGGAAGACAACATCCTGCTGTCGCTGCACCTGAAGGCGACTATGATGAAGGTGTCTGACCCGATCATGTTCGGCCACGCAGTGAAGGTGTTCTTCAAAGATACGTTTGCCAAGCACGCCGCTACTTTCAAAGAGATCGGCGTGGACGCAAATAACGGTCTCGGCGACGTGTACAATAAAATCCAGGGTCTGTCAGCTGACAAGCGTGCTGAGATCGAAGCTGATTTGAAAGCGGAGATGGCGCAGCGCCCTGAGCTAGCGATGGTAAACTCTGATAAAGGCATTACCAACCTGCACGTGCCAAGCGATGTGATCATCGACGCCTCTATGCCGGCGGCTATCCGCTCTTCCGGTAAGATGTGGGGACCAGATGGCAAGCTGCACGACACGGTAGCTATCATTCCTGACCGTTCTTATGCTGGTATCTATCAGGAAGTGATCAAGTTCAACAAAGAGAACGGCGCTTTCGACCCGACAACCATGGGTACTGTTCCGAACATCGGTCTGATGGCCCAGAAGGCGGAAGAGTATGGCTCACACGATAAGACCTTCGAAATGGCTGAGGCTGGTACGGTGCGTATCGTTGATGCTAGTGGCAATACGCTGATGGAGCAGCAGGTTGAGAAAGGCGACATCTTCAGAGCCTGCCAGACAAAAGACGTAGCCATCCAGGACTGGGTGAAGCTGGCGGTTACAAGAGCCCGCATTACCAACACACCGGCTATTTTCTGGCTGGACCCGCAGCGTGCACACGATAGCAACCTGATCAAGAAAGTAGAGCGTTACCTGCAGGACCATGACACCAATGGCCTTGAGATCAAGATCATGTCGCCGGTAGAGGCTATGCGTTATACTTGCGAGCGTGCCAAAGCGGGTAAAGACACAATCTCAGTTACCGGTAACGTACTGCGCGACTACCTGACGGACCTGTTCCCGATCCTGGAGCTAGGCACCAGCGCGAAAATGCTTTCTATCGTTCCGTTGTTGGATGGCGGTGGCCTGTTCGAGACAGGTGCCGGTGGTTCTGCACCAAAGCACGTAGAGCAGTTTATGGAAGAGAACTACCTGCGTTGGGATTCGCTGGGTGAGTTCCTGGCACTTGCGGTATCGCTGGAGGACAAGGCTTACAAGACCAAGAACCAGAAAGCCGAGGTACTGGCCGAGGCGCTGAACAAAGCCAATGCGGAGTTCCTGGAGAAAGACAAATCGCCTACCCGCAGACTAGGTGGCATCGACAACCGCGGCAGCCACTTCTACCTGGCACTGTACTGGGCACAGGCGATGGCCGAACAGAACAAGAACCAGGAGCTAAAAGAGCGTTTCTCTAAGCTAGCCAAAGAGCTGACGGACAACGAGCAGAAGATCGTAGAAGAGCTGAACGCCGTGCAGGGACAGTCTGTAGAACTGGGCGGCTACTTCCACCCGGACGTGGAGAAAGCCCGCAAAGCCATGCGCCCAAGCGAAACGCTGAACAATGCTTTAGCGAACTTCTAGTCTGAAGTATAAAGTATAAAATGAAAGGCTGCCTGAGAGATCGGGTGGCCTTTTTTGTTTTTAGCAGTTGCTAAGTACAAAATGGGAAACGTGAAGTAGAGACAGATCTACTGTACTCTCCTTTGTTTTCTAAGACTTTCTTTTTTGAAATAGGTATACAACAGTCCTCCCAGACCACCTGCCAAGGCAGTGTACCCATACCCGGTTAGGAAGCCATAGAATTCACTTTCTGTGCCCAATAGGAATGAGGCTGCAATCGATACTATACCAGACACGGAAAGCAGTATTGCTTTGGTGTAGTTCATTCTGTTCTCCATTTCCCCAAAATTGAATTAAAACTCAAGCAGTCTGTAATTGAGCGTTTAGTGTATATCCTAATATATGCGAAAACGAAAGTAACGGTTTTCACTATTAGACTAATTGCCGTATTTATCAGATCAATTCGGTTTTTTTCTCTAAGTCTGACTAAGCGCCTTCTTACGCCCCGCTGGCGCGAGCTTGCAGCCTTATCCTGTCCCATAATTTTTTCAATTTCGCCCCT
>JAJLKL010000014.1:0-6377 GCA_033838975.1 Hymenobacteraceae bacterium
TGGGCGACCTCCTTCGGATAACATACGTAGTGTTTCTCCACTTTATTGCTCAGCGCACGGATGTTGGGCAGGTCAGAGGCCTCGGCCACATCGATCACATAGCCCGATTTGGTGAGCACGTCTATCGTTTGTCCTTCTACATCGTACGCATTGTTGCTGATCTTGCCTGCGATCATCAGGTACTTGACATCCTCCTCGCTGACCTTAAACTTTTCCTGTACCAGTTCGCTGATTCCCAGTAGCATTTCCTCGTCTATCGGCTTGTTGGAGATGATCACTTTGAACAGCCTGCGGCTCAGGATGCTGGAGGAGAGGAAGGAGAGGATGCTGTCCGGGTGCGTGGCCCAGAGTTTGATGCCGCTCCATACGTCGTGGTCGTCGAGGCTCACGAAGCGCTCCAGAATGCTGTTGTCGGAGATGAAGTCCTGCATGGTCAGGTCGGAGGCCAGGAAAAAGCGCAGGGCAGGACTGGCTGGCACATCCATCCCCAGCTGCATCAGCTCCCGGGCCCGTTGAACCGTGCGCAGCACCATGTTTTCGGCGCTGATCACCGTTTTGTGCAGGTATACCTGCCAATACATCAGGCGGCGGCTCACCAGGAAGTTTTCGATGCTGTAGATCGCTTTCTCCTCCACTACAAGCTTGTCGTTGGCCACATCCAGCATTTTGATGATGCGGTCGGCACCGATCTTCCCCTCGTACACGCCGGTATAGAAGCTGTCGCGGTTCAGGTAGTCCAGCCGGTCCACGTCTAACTGGCTCGATACCAGCTGGTGAAAGAACTTTCGCTCATAGGTGCCCTTAAAAATATCAATGGCCAGACTCAATCTTCCGCCAAAAGCTTCGTTGAGCATGTGCATGATGTGCAGCGAGAGGTGCTCGTGGTGCACTTCCTTGAAAATGGCCGTCTCCAGGGCATGGGAGAAAGGGCCGTGCCCCACGTCGTGCAGCAGGATGGCCAGCAGGGACGCCTCGTACTCGTTGTCGAAAATTTCGTTATTTTTACCTTTAAGTGTCTGCAGCGCCGTGTTCATCAGGTGCATGGCGCCCAGGGCATGATGAAAACGGGTGTGCAACGCCCCTGGATACACCATCTCCGTGAGCCCCAGTTGCTTAATACGGCGAAGGCGCTGAAAGTATGGGTGGTTGATGACGTCGAATACAAGATCAGACGGAACGGTGATAAAGCCGTAAACAGGGTCGTTGAGGATTTTTTTCTTATTCACAGAGACGTGCTTCGTGTATGGTGTCTGGTGTTCAGGGGAAAACAACTTTATCCGTATAAGTTTTGTTGCTAAAAGATAAGCAAACCTGTTGTTACCGCTAACAAGGCGCTTTTATACGTATCTGTTAGTAGCAGAGAGAGCCTAACTTATACAGGGCACAGTAGATAACTAAAACAAGCTATACATTAGTATATAATACGCTAGAGGGAGTAAAACTATGCAAAGATATAATATTTTATGGGCCGATGATGAAATCGACCTGCTCAAGCCGCACATCCTGTTTCTGGAGGAGCGTGGCTACGACATCACGCCGGTAAACAGTGGCGCCGATGCCATCGAAATGTTCCAGGAGAAAGGCTTTGACCTTGTTTTCCTGGATGAGAACATGCCCGGCATCAGCGGACTGGAGACTCTTACGGAGCTGAAGGCGATCCGTCCGGCAGTGCCTGTGATCATGATCACCAAGAGTGAGGAGGAGCACATCATGGAGGAGGCGATCGGCTCCAAGATCACGGACTACCTGATCAAGCCACTGAATCCTAACCAGATCCTGCTGTCCGTTAAAAAGGTGCTGGAGAACAAGCGGTTGGTGTCTGAGCGCACCAACCTGAGCTACCAGCGCGACTTCCGGCAGCTGGGCATGGCCTTTGGTGAGCGGCTAAGCCCGCAGGAGTGGACCGACATCTACAAAAAGCTGGTGTACTGGGAGCTGGAGATCGACGAGACGGAGAACAAGAGTATGGCCGATGTGATCAACATGCAGAAAGACGAGGCTAACTCCAATTTCGCCAAGTTTATCATGGACAACTACGAGGAGTGGATCAACAAGGAAAGTGACGATGCGCCGCTGATGTCGCACCAGATTTTCCGGGATCGTGTACTGCCCATGCTGAAGGAGTCGGACAAACCCCTTTATTTTATCCTGATCGACAACCTGCGCTATGACCAGTGGAAGGTGCTGGAGCCGATCATCTCGGAGTACTTCACCGTGGATAACGAGGAGATGTATTACTCTATCCTGCCTACCACCACGGCGTATGCCCGTAATGCGATCTTCTCAGGCATGCTACCCACGGAGATCGTAAAAAAGTACCCGAACCTGTGGGTAAGCGACGATGAGGAGGAGGGGAAGAATATGAATGAGCCGGACTTTCTGGAGATACAGCTGCAGCAGAACCGCGTGACTGACAAGCACAGCTACCACAAGATCACGAATCCGGGAGCTGGCAAGGACCTGCTGACGAAATTCAGCAACCTTGACAACAACAAGCTGAACGTGATCGTGTACAACTTTGTGGACATGCTCTCGCATGCGCGTACCGACAGTAACATGGTACGTGAGCTGGCCCCGGACGAGTCGGCTTACCGCTCCATTACCCGCTCCTGGTTCCTGCACTCGCCGCTGTTTGAGACGCTGAAGGTAATCGCCGAGAAGAAGGGGCGCCTGGTAATCACCACTGACCATGGCACCATTCGGGTAAGAAGGCCGTTCAAGATCATCGGAGACCGCAACACAAACACTAACCTGCGCTACAAGCACGGTAAAAACCTGGGGTACACGGATAAAGATGTGTTCACGGTGCGTAAGCCGGAACGATTTTTCTTGCCAAAGGCCAATGTTTCCACTACGTTTGTATTCGCGATCGAAGACTACTTCTTCGCCTATCCGAACAACTATAATTACTATGTTAACTACTACAAAGACACCTTCCAGCACGGGGGCGTGTCGCTGGAGGAGGTTATCATACCGTTTGTAACACTTACGCCTAAGAATGTCTGATACAGGAGTAGAAAAAGTACGAATAGAGATGTCGTCGTTGGCTGATTTGCCGGCGGCGGCTTCTGTGCTTTTAGAGGAGGCTAAAAACGAGCCTATCATTCTTTTTGAGGGACCTATGGGGGCCGGCAAGACAACCCTGATCAAGGAGCTTTGCCGGCAGCTGGGGGTGCAGGAGAACGTAAGCAGCCCTACCTTTGCTTTAGTGAACGAGTACGAGGCAGCTAACGGGAAACTAATTTACCATTTTGACTTTTATAGGATAAATGAGGAGCGGGAGGCGCTAGATATCGGGGCGCTGGAGTACTTTGACTCCGGCAAAATGTGCCTGATCGAGTGGCCGTCACTAATCCCTAATTTGTTGCCGGAGCACTATTTGCTCGTACAGCTGCAGCCTGATGCCGCTGGCAAGGTGCGCACTATGACCATAAACCACGTGTAGTATGACGGAGAAGTTTGCCGTAGAATTGGGAAGGCTAGCCTCTAACCCCGCTCTTTATCCAAAGGAGTCGATGCTGGCAGTAGAGGATCGGTATCGCAGCTTGTTCATCGGCATGCCGAAGGAGTCTTCCTTTCAGGAGAACAGGATCGGCCTGACACCGGACGCCGTAAAGCAGCTATCAGACCATGGGCACCGGATCTGGGTAGAAGCAGGAGCCGGCGGCCCCTCCAAGTATTCCGACCACGAATACTCTGAGGCAGGAGCCCGCATCGTGTACTCCACCGATGAGGTGTATGAGGCGGAGATCATCCTGAAGATTGCGCCGCCCACCTACGACGAGATACAGTACCTGCGTCCGGGGCAAACGCTTATCTCCGCCATTCAATTCGCCAGCCTTACATCCGACTACATCAATGCTCTGCTGCGCAAGAAGATAAACGCCATATCCTTTGAACTGCTCCGCGATAAGTCGGAGGCGAAGCCTGTGGTGCGCGCCATGAGCGAAATTGCGGGCAGTACCGTGATGCTGATTGCGGCCGAGTACCTGAGCAGCAGCAACGACGGGAAGGGCGTGATCCTGGGCGGTATTACCGGTGTGCCTCCGTCCAAGGTGGTTATACTTGGTGCGGGTACTGTGGCTGAGTATGCAGCCCGTGCCGCCCTGGGGTTGGGCGCCGAAGTGAAGGTTTTTGACAACTACATCTATAAGCTGCGCCGCCTGAAGCACAACATCGGAACCCAGATCTTCACCTCTACCCTGGACAAGGCGGTGCTGTACAACGAAATCAAGCAGGCCGAGGTGGTCATTGGCGCTTTGGTATCAGAAGAAGGACGCATGCCCTGCCTGGTGGAGGAGGGCATTGTGTCGCAAATGAATCCGGGTTCTATCGTAATTGATGTGTGCATTGACCAGGGAGGCTGTTTCGAAACTTCTGAAATGACCTCGCACAGCCGGCCTATTTACCGCAAGTATGACATCATTCACTACTGCGTTCCCAACATTGCCTCCAGGGTGCCCCGCACGGCTACAAATGCCTTGAGCAATATTTTCACGCCTATTTTTACGGAGATCTCAAAGTTTGGCGGAATCAATGAAACGCTGTTTATGAATGAGCACTACCGCAGCGGGGTGTATATCTACAAGGGAAGCCTGACGAATGCTCATATCGCCAAGAAGTTCGGAATGCGCTATAAAGAACTGGGGCTGATGATTGCTGTGCGAAACTAAGGTGGAGACAGTATTGACATATGATCATAAACAACAAAGCCTGCAAAAGCGGGCTTTGTTGTTTATAAAGTTGTGGTATCGTTTAGATTTTGCTGTTGAGTAGCAGTACCTTCCAAGCTTCCTGTACCTTGTTATCTTCCAGCAGCTTTTTACCCAAGAGCTCCAGCTCCTGATGCAGCCTTTCCGGATCATCTTTGTACTTGTTCAGGGTATAGGATACCAACGGATCCATTTTGAAAGAAGCCACCTCTTCTTCTGTAGGTATAACCTCTGTGTTCCCCAGGCGGGCAAGGTTGTTTCCGGTAAGTACGGAGCTGTTCCTGATAACCTCCGGAAGCTGATCTATACCTATCCCCTTGTTGCGAATCGGCTTGGGTAGCTCAAAAATACAGTCCCCTTTAGCACGCAGGTAATAGTCTCCACCCATACGGGCCACAGCGTCCAGCTTATTAGGATCGATCTTGCGGTGCTCATCCAGTATATCTTCGTTGATGTGCATCAGCAGCACCTCACAGATCACCAGATTGCCGGCACCTCCCTCGGGACCAAGGCTGATGACGTCATTCACCCTACACTCAAAGGCTACAGGGGCCTCTTTTACCCGAGGTGGTTTAACGAGTACCGAAGCCTCAGGTGTCAGCCCAGATTTAATGAACTCATTGATGCCTCTGTCATACTCGGTGCTGGCCAGCGACATTTGCTCCACAATGTCGTAGTTGGCGATGTTGATAACCACCTCCTTTGTTTCCAGCACGTTCTCCAGGGTATGCTTGCTCGTATTATCGCGCACCCGTCGGGCAGGGGAGAAGACCAGTATAGGAGGTTTGGCACTGAACACATTAAAAAAGCTGAAAGGGCTCAGGTTGACATTGCCTTCCCGGTCCGTTGTGCTGGCAAATGCAATAGGGCGCGGGGCAATGGCGCCTAACAACAGGGCATGTACCTCTGCCGTTTTCGTTTCTCTTGGATCTATGGTAATCATTGGTTGACCAGGTTCTTTTGCTAACACTATTATCTTCTACATACTACACCGCCGGCAGCACTCTCGTGCTCACCTCCCCAAAGCCAATTCTTATTCCGTTGCGCTCACCGTAGCCGCGCATGATCACAGTATCATAGTCATTGATGAACTTGCGCTCTGTGCCGTCTGACAGCTTGATAGGATTCGCGCCGCGCCAGGTTAACTCCAGCATAGAACCATAGGAGTCTTTCTCAGGACCACTAATCGTACCGGAGGCATACATGTCACCGACTTGGATGTTGCAGCCGTTGCTGCTCTGGTGGGCCAGCTGCTGGTTCATGTTCCAGTACATGTACTTATAATTGGAGCGGCAGATGCTGTTTTCCTCGCCGTCTTCTGGCTTGATCAGCACCTCCAGGTTAATGTCATAATTGTGATTGCCGGTGAACTCCAGGTAAGGCAGCGGCTTCGGGTCTTGCTCAGGACCTTTTACCTTGAAAGGCTCTAAGGCATCCAGCGTCACCACCCAAGGCGAGATAGAGGAGCCAAAGCTTTTCGCCAGGAACGGGCCGAGAGGTACATACTCCCATGTCTGCATGTCTCTGGCCGACCAATCGTTAAACAGCACCAAGCCAAAGATGTGATCATTTGCCTGGTTTGGCGTGATCGACTCGCCCAGCTGTGTCTCTTTACCGGTGATAAAAGCGACCTCCAGCTCAAAGTCCAGTAACTTGCTTGGGCCG
>JAJLKL010000015.1:0-3969 GCA_033838975.1 Hymenobacteraceae bacterium
GCTGTACACGTTTCTACCTGTCAGGAAAAGCTTCTGGCGCTCGGTCTTTACTTCCGGTAGCGGCTTTAAGTGTTGGTTGACGTTAAAGTTGATCAGGTAGTCACGCCAGGGTTCATAGATTTCAGGGAAGTCAATTTTAAGATCGGGCACTACCTGGGCCAGCACATTCATAAAGGCGCTCTTGCTGCTGATGAGCCTTTGTTGCGATTCCTCGGCATCTATTTGTACCAGCACATCGCCTTTCCTGTAGCTATAACCGACCTTGAACGGGGTGCCCTTGTCGATAAAGATGCCTCCAACCTCCGCAAATATTTCTATCTGGTTTTTAGGTATTACGCGCCCAGTAAGTGTTACATAACTTTGAACTGTGTCAGGGTATACCTGCTGTACTTCAACGTATACTTTGTTTTCTGTTGGCGGACGATCTTCAGCCTCTTCTTCTCCCAGCCTGGAAGAGAGATAGAGTGCAAGGACCACCATAAGTGCACCTGCCACAATAAAGATTTGCCTGCGCTTCATACAAGATAAAAACGCTTTAACAGCCTTATTGTTAGTGGCTTTTATGGCACTTGCTAAAATTAAAGCTCCTTCTACCTGCTACAAGTGCCATCGCATTTTGGGTTGGCCAACTATACTTTTGCCTGTTATCTGCGCTGCAGGCTTTACAGGATATATTTCATCTGTTAAACAGCCTTCTCTCCAGCTTTACGGCAAAGAACACCAGGGCCCCCGCGGCAACAGAGAGCAACAGGTCCTGTGCCGACAAAGGCACTAGCCGGAAAAAGGGCTGCATCGCTGGGAAGTAGATGGCAATAAGCTGCAAGGCAATGGCAGACACGGTGACTACGGCCATCAAGGGGTTTGTCCGGACGGCAAAGGGTGAGTGCCCTGAGGAGCGGAGGGCAAGGGCCTGGAAAACCTGGGAAAAGCCAATGGTGGCAAAGATCATCGTTTGCCAGGTCAGATCCTCGGGGTTAGACGGGTTGTAGTAGTACAAGGCCAGGCCAAGGGAGACCGCCGCGATGGTAGCACCTACTATTGCCAGCTGCGGAAAGTCTCTTCGCGTCAGGGCGCCTTCCCCGGGGTTTCTCGGAGGCCTGTCCATGGTGTCTTTTTCGGCGGGCTCTGTGCCCAGCCCCAGTCCGAGCAAACCGTCTGTGAGCAGGTTCAGCCACAGCAACTGCAGGGGCTGCAGCGCCACTACCATTCCGAACATGGGGGCCACCAGCATGACCAGGACCTTACCTAAGTTACCGGCCAGGGAGAATTTGATAAACCGGAGCAGGTTGTCAAAAATCACCCTTCCTTCCTCAACGGCAGCTACAATGGTGGTGAAGTTATCGTCCAGCAGCACCATGTCCGCCGCCTCCTTGGCCACGTCTGTCCCGGTAATACCCATGGCCACTCCGATGTCCGCTTTCCTCAGGGCGGGGGCGTCGTTCACTCCGTCGCCGGTCATGGCAACCACTTCGCCCTTCTGCTGCAGCGCGTTTACGATCCGCAGCTTATCCTCGGGGGAAACACGGGCATACACAGAGGTTTCAGACGCTAAGGCATCAAGCTCCTGCTCGTCGGCTCTCTGTAGTCTTTCACCCGTCACTGCATCTGATTGGTCTGAGAAGTGCAGCTCCCTGCCTATGGCAGCGGCTGTGAGGGGATGGTCGCCTGTAATCATGATGGGCCTGATGCCTGCACGCTTGCATTGCTCAACCGCGTCCTGTACCTCCTGCCTGGGCGGATCGATTATGCCTGCCAGACCGATGAAAACCAGGCCTTGTTCTGCGGCTGTGTCACTACTGGGCTCACTTATCCGGCGAAAGGCCAGCCCTAGTACTCTCATACCGTTTTGGGCCAAGCCGGAGTTTGCCTTGAGTATTCTTTCCCTCCATTCCTCATCGAGGGGTACCTGCACACCGTTTACCCACACAGCTTCAGAAACGCTCAGGAGAGAATCAGGAGCACCTTTACAGCACAGGAGGAAAGAATCGCCCTTCAGGGTATGGAAATAGGCGGGCAAGGCTCCGTTTACCTTATGTATGGTGGACATCCTTTTCCTGGTACTGTCAAAGGGAATCTCGTTTACTCTCGGGAGTGCTTCGTACAGCTGCTCTTTGCTGATGCCCCTTTTAGCGCCTGCAATGAGCAGGGACGTCTCTGTAGGGTCGCCGATGACCTGCTCTGTATAGGGTTCAGCGCCTTTCTCATGGGTTGCGTCGTTGCACAGTACCGAAACGGCAAGGGCAAAGTCAAGGCTTTCGGCTGTGGCTGCATCGGTCTCCAGCCTAACCGAGGAGGGGATCTCCACCGTTTGCTCCGGCAGTTCCATCACCGTCACGGTCATCTTGTTCTGGGTCAGGGTGCCTGTCTTGTCGGAGCAGATCACGGTGACGGAGCCGAGTGTCTCCACCGCCGGAAGTTTCCTGATCAGGGCGTTTCGCCGCAGCATCCTTTGGCCGCCGAGTGCCAGCGTAATGGTTACAACGGCGGGGAGGCCCTCGGGTACCACAGCTACGGCCACGCTGACGGCTGTCAGGAACATGTCTGCCACCTCTTCCCCGGAGAAAACCCCTAAAGCGAAGATAAGAGCAGCTGCTGCTGCCCCGAACAGAGCCAGCATTTTACCGAGCCGGTCAAGCCTTTCCTGCAGCGGTGTTTTGCCAGTCTCTACCGAGCCGATCATGTCGGCAATTTTGCCGAGCTCTGTCCGCATTCCGGTTGCGACTGTAATGCCCACGCCTCTTCCGTAGGTAACCACCGTGCCCATAAAAGCCATGTTCTTTCTGTCTCCCAGGGGAAGATCGTCTTTGGAAAAGGGCGTGGCTTCCTTGTCTATTGGCTCTGACTCGCCAGTCAGGGCGGCTTCCTGTATTTTAAGGTTGAAGGAGTCCATGACGCGGAGGTCAGCGGGAACTACGTTTCCGGCCTCCAGCTCCACAATGTCACCGGGCACCAGTTCGGTGGCGGCAATTTCCTTTACTTTGCCGGCTCTCCTTACCCGCACCTTCGGAACCACCATTCTGCTGAGGGCAGCCATGGCACGGTCGGCGCGGTACTCCTGTATGAAGCCGAGAAAGCCGAAAAGGAGCACGATGATCAGGATAGCAACGGCCTCGGTGGTCTTGCCCAGGAAAAGAGAAAGTAGCGCAGCAACAATCAGGATAACCACCATCGTCTCGGTGAATTGCTGCAACAGCATTTTCAGGGGGCTCTTCCGTCTCTTCTCCTCCAGCCTGTTAGCCCCGTGCTTTTTCAGTCGTGCCGCAGCATCGTCGTCCGGAAGGCCTTCTGTTGACGTATTAAGTTCTGCTAAGACTTTCTCTTTAGGGATCGTATGCCAATTGCTCATTTGAGAACCGTTTGTGTTAGAACCTTTTTTCGCCCTCTGATAAACTTACCGGTTTATCTGGTGCAGGAGGTTCGGTTTCAGATTTACCCGGAAAGTACAGTAATTGTTTTATACGTAGGATGCCGGCCTGGAGCAATCGTGCCATACTGCATACACGCAGCGGGGGCGGGGCAAATGCCCATCTGGTTTTCAAAAGCGGATGCTGTATGAGGATAATTAAGGCTTGAGGCTAGTGGGAGCATCTTGATGGGCCTTCTTCTGACCTTACCATCAAATGTATAGACTTTGAACGAATGGTGCCCTATAGATTTTCCTCGTCTTACGTCCGCATTTTTGTAGAATAGGAACACTACTACCAAAGCTAGTACAGCCAAACAAAGCCATGCAATAGTTATGATCTGCGGGCTAGCTTCTAATTCAATGTTACGATGCTTTAAAATAATGCCGTAGAGTGCCCATACACCTACCAGACCTACATAAGGATTTGACCTGGTGAAGACTGTAAATACCACGATTAACGTGGCAGCAATGATCATGGTCCAGGATCCTTCAGTCAGTCCAAATCCACCCCAGCCCCAACCAACCAGGGCAGAACTAATGTTGGCAACCGTAGCGATGATGAT
>JAJLKL010000016.1:0-2243 GCA_033838975.1 Hymenobacteraceae bacterium
GGGAGGGGCTACAGGGCACCGGTGCCTGCCCTCTTTACCCCGCGATGTGGTCAAAGAAGCGTACCTTGGCGCTGTGCGGCACCAGCTTTAACCCTTTCGGGATGTTGTTGTGCGACTCCTTCATGTGGTTCCTGTACCATATCTGGTAACTCTCCTCATCCGCCCAGAAGGTCATCAGCCAGATCTCTTCCGGTTTCTCCTGCGGGCAGAGTACATCCAGTTTAACAAACCCTGGTGCGTTGTCTACGAAACGGGGCCTGTTGATAAACGCCTCTTTTACCTCTGCAGCCATGCCATTGGCAATTTCAAAAGTGCTTAAAGCTATAAACATGTAAGTATTTCAATATGCCAGGGCTGTATTCAGGTTCATGCAAAATAAGTCGAGGCGAAATTTGTAATAAATTAATTCAGACCTTAATAGTAGGAATTTCTGCCCAAAGAACCATAGCAATACGGCAAAACTGTAAGTTTGGGTGAAATCAAGGGCAAGAGACCGGCATCAGGATCTCCATAGCTGCTGGCTTAACATTTGACTCCCTCTCCTGCTTTAGGGGGAGAGGGCTGGCACGAGGGAAAGTCCCTGAACGGGCATTGGGGTAACAAGCGTGTGCGGCAAAATAACCCGGTAAAAGCAGTAAAGCCACTGCCGCAGGGGCAGTGGCTTTTAAACTGTGAGCACATACAGCAGCCTATGACAGCGTCAGCACCAGGTCGTCTGTATTGACAAGGGCTCCTTCTGCCAGATGGATGGCTGAGATCTGCGTATCGGCAGGAGCTGTGATGGTCGTCTCCATTTTCATGGCCTCAATGATAAACAGCGGCGTGTTTTTCTTTATCTGCTGCTCCTTCTCCACCAGGATCTTCGACAGTAGTCCCTGCAGGGGTGCCCCCACCTGTTTCGGATTCGCCTTGTCTACTTTCTGGTGCTCCACCCGCTCTACCTTTACCGACTTGTCGCGCACCTCAATGTTACGGGTCTGGCCGTTGAGCTTGAAAAACACGGTTCGCATGCCATCCTCATTCACAGGGCCCACGGACTGATACTTGATCACGATGGACTTACCGCGGGCAATGTCGATGATGGCTTCTTCGCCGGGCTGCAGGCCGTAGAAGAACAGGCGCGTCGGGATGGCAGCTACATCACCGTACTGCTCGATATACTTATGGTAAGCGTCATATACTTTTGGGTAGAGCTGGTACGAGAGGAAGTCTGTAAACTTCTTGTTCTTTCCGTACTTCTCCTGGAATTCCGCAAACTCCTTCTCAAAGTCCACCGGCTCCAGGTGCTCGTTCGGTCTGTCAGTAAACGGCTTGGTGTCTTTCAGCACAATGTCCTGCAGCTTTTTTGGGAAGCCCCCAACCGGCTGCCCCAGCTCTCCTTTAAAAAAGGACTGCACCGACTCCGGAAAAGAGATCTCCTCGCCCCGCTCCAGCACATCCACCGTGGTCAGGTTGTTCGACACCAGGTATAGCGCCATGTCGCCTACCACTTTGGAGCTGGGGGTTACTTTTACCACATCCCCGAAGAGCTGGTTCACCTCCGCGTAAGTTTCCTTGATCAGCTCCCACTTATCACCCAAACCCAGGGCGTTTGCCTGCGGGCGCAGGTTGGAGTACTGCCCTCCCGGGATCTCGTGGCGGTATACCTCGGCTGTACCCGCCTTCAGCCCCGACTCAAACGGGTAATAATACTCCCGCACTGTTTCCCAGTAGGTAGAATGACGGTTCAGGCTTACCTGGTCAAACTCACGGTGGCGTTCCTGGAAACGCATCATTTCCACAACAGAGTTAAAGTTCGGCTGCGAGGTCAGGCCCGACATCGCCCCCATGGCCACGTCTACCACATCTACCCCCGCCTCTATCGCTTTCAGGTAAGTGGCCGGCTGTATGGAGGACGTATCGTGTGTGTGCAGGTGGATAGGCAGCTTCACGGTATCGCGCAGCGCCTCTACCAGCACCTGGGCCGCATACGGCTTCAGCAGACCGGCCATATCCTTGATCGCCAGCATGTGCGCCCCGGCCTCCTCTATCTGCCTGGCCAGCTGCAGGTAGTACTCCAGCGTATACTTCGTCTTACCTGGGTTCAGGATATCGCCGGTATAGCAAATGGTACCCTCCGCCAGGCCTTTCGTGCGTTTGCGGACATAGTTGATGCAAGGCTCCATGCTCTTCATCCAGTTCAGCGAGTCGAAGATGCGGAACACGTCCACGCCGGTCTCCCACGATTTCTCCACAAAGGATTC
>JAJLKL010000017.1:0-6009 GCA_033838975.1 Hymenobacteraceae bacterium
GCCATCCACTCCGTTTACTGTTGATCTGTCCGGCAAAGCCACCCTGCAGGTAAACGGCAGAACCTATTTGCCCGGCAGTGTCCGTATTCCGGACGCACGGAAATCGGTGCGGCTGCAGCTATTTGCGGATGACGATGCGTCGCAGCTGATTACGGAGAAAAGCCCTGTGCCGGGCGCGGCACAGCCCGTGATCGATAATGGGGGATACTTCCGCCTGGAGACCGCGCTCCTCAATCCTGCCGCCAAAAAGTACAAGGTCATGGCGCAGCATGGCAGCCATATGGGCGGTATCGTAGCGGGTGAGCTCGACGAGAGAAAACAGAGGCGCATGGATATCCACCTGACAGAAGGAAGCCTGCCAACCTCGGTTAACGAGCCAGACATTCAGGTCACCGCCGAAAGTGTCACCTTAACATGGAAGCCAACAAAATCCGGGGCACGCTACTCGGTGTACAGAAGGACATACCCGGAGGCGGTGTATAAGCGGGTGGCAAAAGAGATATCTTCTTCCTCCTTTGCAGACAACGACATTAAACCAGGTGCGGTGTATGGCTATGTGGTATTAGCGCATGAGGGAAACCAAATGAGCATTCACTCCCCCGAAGTAAGCAATCTGCCCAAAACAGTGTTCGCCGAATACATTGAGCGTGGTTCAAAACCAAAGCTTATACCTCAGTACGCCAAAGTGCTGGCGTTCAGCAAAGAGTTGAGAATAGCGGCGGGCAAGGCGAAGCAACTCCGGGTGGTACGGGCAGTGGCGTCCCAAAAAGAAGCCCCGGGAAAAATGATCGCAGAGGCCCGGTCACTGGTGAAAAAGGATCTGCAGGCCTACCTCAAAGACAATGAGCAACTGTTCGCCCGTACCCCGGCTCCTAATTTCGAAAACCCTGAGAACAACGCGCTTTACTGGAGCGCCAACAACATGATGCGCCAGGTTTTTTACCCGGCAGAAGCGAAGTCAGACTACAACTACTATGTCTTCTCCCGCGAGCCAACCTGGGGCTGGGGACACGGCGGGCAGGTGTTTCACGAGAGCATTACGATGCTGGCCTATGCCTACATCGACCCGGTTAGCGCCATGAATTCGCAGCGGGTATACCTGCAACGCCAGTACCCCAACGGTTACATCAACTACCGCACCGGGTCATACCTGGACGAGATCATTGAGCATAACGGGCAGCTTACCTCCTCAGCGCCGTGGTACTCCTGGCTGAACTGGGAGGTATACCAGATCACAAAAGACGAGGCCTTCCTGAAAGAGATGTACGGCTCCTCCAAGAAGTTTTTTGAGTTCTACGTCAGCAACCGCGACAGCGACAACGACGGCCTGTGCGAATGGGGCGGTGAGGCTGTTCTGGAGTCTGTTCGGGATGCGCTGGTGGCTGTATGGGATGAGGTGGGGTACCCGACCAATTTCGAGAGCCTGGACCTGAACTGCATGCTGGTGATGGAAGCCAAATCGCTGGAAGCGATGGCCCGGAAACTTGGCCTGGACGAAGAGGCGGCCCGTTGGAAAGCCGACCATGAGAAACGGGCGGCACTGATCAACAAGACATTCTGGGACGAGGAAAACGGCTTCTATTACAATGTCGACAAGACGACCCATACTTTCAATTTCAAGAAGGAAAATGACCTGAAGCGTGATGAGATCATCGGTTTCCTGCCTTTGTGGGCAGGTATAGCCGATAAGCAAAAGGCGGCCAGGTTAGTCGCGAAGCTCACGGACCCAGAGCAGTTCTGGCGCCCGTATGGCGTTCCCTCGCTCTCAGCCAAAGACCCTTATTACAATGCAAAAGGCTACTGGAACGGCCCGGTGTGGGTAGAGTGGGATTACCTGATCATGCGCGGTCTCCTCGACTATGGCTACAATGAAGAAGCCAAAGAACTGGTCGGCCGGGTGGCCAAAGGTATGACGACTGTGCTGAAAGAGAACCACAACCTCTGGGAGTTTTACAGCCCCGACGAAGCCTGGGGCGGTTATCACCGCACATACATTTGGGCAGGCATTATCAATAGAATGATGATGGATGTGAACAACTTGAAAGGGAATCTAAAACAGTAGCAGAATGAGAAATCTATATCCTATAATTCGTGCATTGTTAATGCTGCCGCTCTGCGTGCTGTTGAGCCAGTGCAAAAGTGTAAACGAGATCAGTTTCAGTTCGCTTCTGGAGGAAATGGCTGATCGTGAAAGCCTTGCGCGTTACCCTTTGCCGGCATACACACTCGCGCAGTTCAGCAGCTACGACCGCGCCATGGTGGCACCCGGCGATTCCTCCTGGTTTGCGAACTGGGACCGCTCCATGTTTATCCGTGAAGAAAATAACCAGGGACGGAAAGAGTATGTCATGTTCGACACGCTTGGTCCAGGTGCGGTTGTTCGCTTCTGGATGACATTTGCCGGGGAAAACAGCGGAAAAGGAATTCTACGCATTTACCTGGACGGGCAGGAGCAGCCGGTGATTTCCGGTCCAGCTGTCGATATCCTGAGCGGCGATTTGTTGATCAATGGTCCATTGGCCAGCTCTGTGAGCGAGAAAACCGAGTATCATATGCGGGGGCATAACCTATACCTGCCGATCCCTTATGCCAAAAGCTGCAAAATCACCTATGAAAGCAGCAACATTAAGGATGCCGGCGCTAAGACAGGGGGCGAGGCAGTTTATTACAACATCAATTACCGCACCTACAAAGACGCCCCGGTCAAAACTTTTACAATGGCTGAGGTAGAGGAGGGAAAGCCTGTGCTGGATCGCGTGCAGGACAGGCTCACAAACAGGTATAGAGGCATTGATGAGTTAAGCGGTACATCCGTTCCGGTGAAAGGCAGTATACCTGCCGGAAAATCCATTCAGGTTACTTTGCCAAAAGGGGCGCAGGCAGTGAGGCATATCCGCCTGCAGGTAGCGGCCGATAATCTGGAGCAGGCGCTTCGCAGTACGATCCTTGAAATAGAGTTTGACGGGGAACAAACCGTTTGGGCTCCGGTGGGAGATTTTTTTGGAACGGGGTATCAGTTACGTAATTCGAACACCTGGTATACCCAGGTCGATTCCACTGGCGGGATGTCGGCCTGGTGGGTCATGCCTTTCGAAAAGGAAGGGAAACTGACTTTGCATAACCTGGCCGACTTCCAGGTGATGGCAGAGGGTGAAATTGTGACAGCCCCCTGGAAGTGGGATGAGCGCAGTATGCACTTTGGCTCCAGCTGGCACCAGTTCACCAACCTGTTCACAGGCGAAATGAAAAACAACCAGGGAGCCGGCGATCCTTTCGATATCAACTATGTCGAACTCAGCGGCAAAGGAGTGTATGTGGGAGATGCCATCACGCTGTTTAACACCGTGTATGCCTGGTGGGGCGAAGGTGATGAGAAGGTATACGTGGATGGCGAGAAGTTCCCTTCCCATGTCGGTACGGGCACAGAAGACTATTACGGCTACGCCTGGTGCCGGCCGGAGAAGTTCTCTCACCCCTTTATCGCCCAGCCAGACGGCAGCGGAAACTTTGTGCCGGGCTATACCGTCAACATGCGCTATAGAGGCCTTGACGCTATTCCATTCACTGAATCCTTGAAGTTCGACATGGAGATGTGGCACTGGACCCGTGCGCACATCAATTTCGCCCCCGTCTCTTTCTATTACATGCTGCCCGGGGGTAAGTCCAACATTCGGCCTGATGTTGAAAACGCGAAAGAGCCTGTCGTACTGAAACGTGCGGATCTGATCTCCCCTGTTATTGCCAACAACAAGATTGAAGCTGAGAGTATGGTGTTTAAGCAGGCCGGCGGCGGCAATTTTCGCTACCAGAACTCCAAAAAGTATGGCTGGAGCGACAACATGCAGGCCTTCTGGTCCGATGCCAAGGCAGGGGATAAGCTGTCGCTCACTTTTGAGTCGGAGGAGGCCGGCGAGTTTGAGGTATCGGCACGGATCACTCTGGCGCCCGATTATGGCAAGTTTTTAATCAGCCTGAATGGGGAGGCAGCAAGTTCAGAGGTAGACGGATACAGTGACAAACCTACCGTGCAGACCATTCCCCTGGGACGCTTTAAATTACAGGAGGGCACTAACACGCTGGAAATTACGGTAAAGGCGGCAAGACCTAACGAGAAAAAAACAGCCTTCTTCGGACTGGACTATTTAAGCTTCCATAAGGCCGGAATCTGAGGCGGCACAGTTTACAATCACATTTATATAATTTTAAATGAAGAAAATAGTGGCAATAGGTTTTCTGGCCTGGCAATTCATTTTTCAGGCAAACGCACAGCATTACGTAAACAACAAGGCACCTTTACAGCAGAAGCCTTATGTGGAACTGCCATTGGGTAGCATCAAGCCAAAAGGGTGGTTGCACGAAATGCTGGTCAGGCAAAAGAATGGTGCCACCGGGCAGCTGGATAAGCTATACCCTTTGGTGATGGGCCCCAGGAACGGCTGGCTCGGGGGCGATGGCGATCAATGGGAGCGCGGGCCTTACTGGATAGACGGGCTGTTGCCGCTGGCTTATATCCTCGATGATAAAGACCTGAAAGCCAAAGTGCAGCCCTGGATCGAATGGGCCATCAAGAGCCAGAAGCCAAATGGTTACTTCGGGCCGTCAACCGATTACGAACCTGAGCAAGGCCTGCAGCGCAACAATGCCCACGACTGGTGGCCGAAAATGGTGATGCTGAAAGTGCTGCAGCAATACTACTCGGCCACTGGCGACAAACGGGTTATAAATTTGATGAGCCGCTATTTTAAATATCAGTTGGAGACATTGCCCGAAAAGCCACTCGGTCACTGGACTTTCTGGGCAGAGTACCGGTCAGGGGACAATTTGCAGGCTGTTTACTGGCTGTATAACATCACTGGGGAGAAGCACCTGCTGGACCTGGCCAACTTGCTGCATAAGCAAGGCTACAACTTTGTGGACATGTTCTCCAACAGAGATGATCTGACGCGCATCAACACGATCCACTGCGTGAACCTGGCACAAGGGCTTAAAGAGCCGGTTATCTACTATCAGCAGCACCCGGAGAAAAAGTATGTGGACGCGGTTAAGAAAGCCCTGGCCGATATCCGGAAGTACCATGGACAGCCGCAGGGTATGTATGGCGGCGACGAGGCTCTGCATGGCAATAATCCCACCCAGGGATCTGAACTGTGCTCGGCGGTGGAGCTGATGTTCTCGCTGGAGAAGATGATGGAAATTACGGGCGACCTGCAATTTGCCGAGCACCTGGAGCGCATTGCCTTCAATGCCCTGCCCACGCAGATTTCGGATGATTTTATGACACGCCAGTATTTCCAGCAGGCCAACCAGGTAATGATCACCCGCCACCCGCGCAATTTTGACATCAACCACGGGGAAACAGACATTGTATACGGCCTCCTGACAGGCTACCCTTGCTGTACCTCCAACATGCACCAGGGCTGGCCCAAGTTTACGCAGAACCTGTGGTATGCCACGGCAGACAATGGCCTGGCCGCCCTTGTCTTCTCGCCAAGCGAGGTAAAAGCCAAAGTAGGGGACGGGACAGAGGTGAGGTTTACGGAAGAGACTAACTACCCTTTCGAAGAGACTATCAAATTCACTTTGAACATTGAAGGAAAAAAGAAATCAGTGGCTTTCCCATTCCACTTAAGAATTCCTTCCTGGAGTAAAAACGCTTCGGTGACGATAAACGGAAAACCCTGGGATGGCGATGTAAAGCCTAATACGACCATTGTGATCAACAGAACCTGGAAGTCGGGCGATGTGGTGGCCTTGTCGCTCCCGATGCATGTTGAGACCAGCTCCTGGTACGAAAATGCGATGGCGGTAGAGCGCGGTCCGCTTGTGTATGCGCTCAAGGTTGAGGAGAAATGGAATAAAAAGCCGATCCAGGACGAGCCGGTACGCTATGGCAGCGAGTATTTTGAAGTGCTCCCCGCCTCTAACTGGAATTACGGACTGGTTGAATTTCCAAAAGAAAAGACTCAGGAAGCATTTCAGGTGATCAAAAAAGAAGCCAAATCGTCTTAC
>JAJLKL010000018.1:0-1925 GCA_033838975.1 Hymenobacteraceae bacterium
GGGGATTTGGAGATCCAGACATCTGTCCAGGCCGGTGGGATCACCAGTCCTTTCAGGCGCTCCAGTATCTTCGCGTCCGATATCCGGTCCCCGTGTTCGTTCAGGTAGTAGAAGCCTTTGCCAGCTCCTTTGCGGGTATAGCCGGGCTTTTCGTCGGAGGTATAACGAAGGCCGGCCCAGGCGGCAGACATTCCAGGGTCGGCGTGTAATTTATGAGCTTCGCTTTTTTTCACTTTTTGCAGGCTTCTACTTCATGCCTTCAGCACTAATACTTTAAAATCGGGCAAAAGTTGTGCAATTTATTCGTCAGCTTCAGCCTTAGTTTCGCGGCTATTATTTAAACTGGATTATATTTGCTGTGATGTAAAACTAAAACAGATACGATGCATAAAAACATATCCTACCTGTACGCCTTTTTCAGATTCTTCCTGTTGGGCTGCGGCGCCGTCGCGGTAGACCTTGCCGGCGAGCAGGCCAGTACTGCGCTGATAACAGGAGCCATAGGCGGCTTGCTGGGCCTGACGGCGGGCCACTTCCTGAACCACGGCAAGCGTTGGGGCTTTATACTGGGCACCGTAGAGGCGGGGTTGCTCACCCTGCTCCTGGGCTGGCGCTCGGCTACTTATTTTGTCCGGTTGCTGCAGATGGTGCAACAACCCACAGAGACAGACGAGACACAGACGGCAGGTATGGCTTTTCTGCTGACAACAGCTATGCTGGTGATCGCGCTGCTGACACTCACCGTATCCATCATGTTCGCAAAGCAGGTGTTAAGAGAAACAAAATAGGGGTTCGTCTATAATCTTTGCTTCTTATACATTAGAATCCTTATATTGTACTATAGATCATTTCACCTCAAACAAAAGAGACATGATGCAAAAAACCGTTCTGAGTATCGTGCTGACAGCTAGTGTTGTGAGTGCTGCTGAAGCTCAGACAAAACTTGTGGAGAAGGTAACCCGGCAAGGAAGCGAGCTGGTAATCCCTTACGAAAAATATAAGCTGGCGAATGGCCTGACCCTGATCGTGCATGAGGATCACTCGGACCCGGTGGTGCACGTGGATGTGACCTACCACGTGGGATCTGCCCGCGAAGAGGTAGGGAAGTCCGGCTTTGCCCACTTCTTTGAGCACATGATGTTCCAGGGCTCCGACAACGTGGCCGACGAGGAGCACTTCAAGATCGTGTCGGAGTCTGGCGGTACGCTGAACGGCACGACGAACCGCGACCGCACCAACTATTTCGAGACGGTGCCCAGCAACCAGCTGGAGACGGCCCTGTGGCTCGAGGCGGACCGGATGGGCTTCCTGCTGGACGCTGTGACACAGCAGAAGTTTGAGGTACAGCGTGAGACGGTGAAAAACGAACGCGGTCAGAACTACGACAACCGCCCGTACGGCCTGGTGTATGAGATGACCTCCAAGAACCTCTACCCTTACGGTCACCCTTACTCCTGGACAACGATCGGGTACATCGAGGACCTGAACCGGGTGGATGTGAATGACCTGAAGAACTTTTTCCTGCGCTGGTATGGCCCAAACAACGCCACCGTGACAGTAGGTGGTGACGTGAAGCCTGCCGAAGTGGTGAAGCTGGTAGAGAAGTACTTCGGCGCTATACCTGCCGGCCCGGCCGTGCAGGACATGAAACCCATGGTTGCCAAGCTTGACAAGGACCGCTACGTGTCTTACGAGGATAACATCCGCTTCCCGATGCTGCGCATGACCTTCCCTACCCCGGAGGCAGGCCACAAGGACGAGCCGGCACTGGATGTATTGGCCGAAGTGCTGGGACAGGGTAAAAACTCGATCTTCTATAAGAACTTTGTGAAAGACCAGAAGGCCATGCAGGCCTCTACCTTCAACTCTACCTCAGAGCTGGCGGGTGAGTTCGGCATCACGGTGGTTACCTTCCCGACCAACAA
>JAJLKL010000019.1:0-8052 GCA_033838975.1 Hymenobacteraceae bacterium
TTAAACTGCCTGGAAAGGTGCTGCAGGCTTTTATAGCCGAGCTTGGTTGCAATAGCAGTAAGAGGAAGCTCGTCGTAAGTGAGCAGCTCTTTGCTGCGCTCTATTTTTTGTAGCACAATGTACCTATTCAGGGCTATACCCTCAGATGCTTTGAAAGCCGTGCTGATGGTGGAGTAATCTTTGTTTAGCTTCTCGGCCAGATAAGTAGACAGGTTCGTGGCAAGGGATGAAATCTCATCACTATAAACTAAATTAATGACGGCTACTTTGATACTCTCCACAAGCTCTTCTCGCTTGTCGTGGAGCAGCTCAAACCCTTTCTGAGCCATGGCCGCTTCTATGGCCGTTTCATCCACCGCTTCGTTTTCACCGATAACGGCTGTACCCAGCTCTACCTCCAGAACAGGCAGGCCCAGCTTTTCCAGTTCCTCCCGCACAGCCATGATGCAGCGGGGGCACACCATATTTTTGATGCGAAGCACCCTTTGGTGCTGATTCTCTTCACTCATTTAAACCAATAGTATGTTAGCGGCTAGCTTGCTTTAAAAACCAGCTACCGCTTCATTTGATGTTATAAACACATTCAGCGCGTTACATGCCTTACTGCAAGCCAAAAAAGCGGTGCAGGTGAAAGGCACAGAAGGTCACGCACATCAGAGACGGAAAAGCATAGCTCTTCCATGGTGCGGTCAGGAGCAGCTTGTGCATCAAATGACTAAAGAGTGCAGGAATATTATGATGTCAGGTATTTTAGGAACAGGGGGATCAGGGGGAGCGTGCGACACCGCTGTAACACAGTTCTTATAAAAAGCGCGTAATACAGCCTGATAAAGGCTATCCATGAAGGTATACGATGCCTTTACAAGCGACGGCAGCTCCACGGGAGGAGCGCTCTTTAAAAAAGGGGCGTAAGCTAAATCAGAGCAACAGCTACTATCCTCCGTTGACGACGCAGGATGCTTCTCCTCATGGTGTGCGTGCTCCTTACCGTGATGTTCCGAAGAGGTTTCATGTTTATGGCTATGCCCACCATGCCCTGCGCTGTGGTGTTGTGCTGGAGTGGAAGCTACAGGTTGGAGCCGCTCAGCCAGGTGCGGCAGGTTGCAAACCAACTGAACAAGGTACAGGCTCACGAAGACTGCCAATAGAAGCAGCCCCGTAAAGTTTAAGTTCTTGTTATGTCTGGTTCTTCTCATGAAGTAAGGCCTTTGTGCGGCAGCCCCTTAACCTTCGCACAGTGTAAATATATAGAAAAAACAATAAAATACAGGGTTGCACTGTACTTAAGCAAGATGCGCCTCCACGAATACTGAGTATTCGGGGAAAGAGCTTCTCAGCCAGCCGCTCCAAGGTTCAGTAACACCTGTGGTGGGAATACAGCTATAGATGCATGCGTGAGTCCCTGGCAGACTCACGCATGGCTAGTTTTAGTTCAGCACTTCCTCCGTGCTGCCGCACTTGAGCATCTGCTCGCCGAAGTACGGATTGCGGATTTCCTGGTTAGCGCTCAGCCAGTAGGCGCCCTGGTTGTTGTTGGCCATCGGGCAATGCTGGTAGTAGAGCTTCTGGTCCGTCGCGCCGAATGCCTTGGTAAGCGAGAATGTAGCCTCTGAGAGTAGCTCCAGGCTTTCACGTTGTGCGCTCACCTCACCTGCCTCAGCAATTTTGGTGGCACTTTGCTTTACTTCCTCCACCTTCTCTTCGGCAAAGGCTTTCTGCTCGCCTTGCAGCGCAGCTAAGTCTATTTTTTCGGCGGCGGCAAGTACAGATTCAGTCGCTGCCTTCGCTGTTTGCGCGTTGGAAGCAACGAGCGCGTCCTTCAACTTTAGGTAATTGTCTACCAAAGCTGCCACTTGTGCCTTTACAGGCCCGCCAACCGAAGTATAGTCAGGAGCCTCTATCACCTCCTGCGTTGTCATTTGTCCGTGGTCCATAGTGCTATGGTCCATACCTTCGTGTTGATCCTGAGCTGCCTCCGTTGTTTCCTGCTGCTTTTCGGCACAGGCAGTAAAGGTAAAGGCACCCATTACGGCCCCGGCAAATGCGATTCTTTGAATTGGTCTTAGATTCATTTTTTAATTTATTTAGTGTTAGTGATTAATTTGATTTACTAGTACAAAGACGACTAAAGCGCTTACGATAAGGTTAACGGCCCACATCTCAGCCATTTCTTACTGTTTGGTTCTTTCGGTTCGTCGGGCGCTATCCTGCAGCAGTCTTTCATTGGTTTTAATGGTTATGGCCTGCCATCGGGTCGCCGCCCTTCTTCAGCACAAACTCGCTGTAAAGCAGGTAGGCCCCTGAGGTCACGACTTTATCATTCTCTTTTATTCCCGAGAGTATGGCTACATAGTTAAAGCTTTCCTCACCGAGCGTCACCATGCGTGCCTGAAAGGTTCCTTTTCCTGTCTGCACCCACACATGGCTGCCACTCTCATCCCGGATAACCGCATCAGTTGGTACAGTCAGGCTCTCGCCGCTCTTGCCGGGGAGCGTCACGTTGGCCTGCATACCCGGCAAGTACTGCCCCTCATTGTTTTTTAACTCAGCACGCATGACAGCTACCTGGCTCCCGGCCCTATACTCCGGGTTCAGGAAGGTAACCTTGGCTGGAACAGCCCCTTCGGTAAAGCCTTGTACTGACACCTGAACCGGAGCCCCCACCTGCACGTGGGCCACCTCCTGCGGGTAGAGCTCGGCCTCCACCCAGATGCTGCCCAGCTTGCCCAGCCTGTAGAGCACGCCGCCTTCGGATACGTACTGCCCTTCGTCGGCGGCAACTTCTGTTATTACGCCTGCGCTTGGAGCTACAAAAGTGACTC
This sequence comes from Hymenobacteraceae bacterium, assembly GCA_033838975.1. Lineage (GTDB taxonomy): Bacteria > Bacteroidota > Bacteroidia > Cytophagales > Hymenobacteraceae > Pontibacter. Next base: position 2,823 of record JAJLKL010000019.1, read on the forward strand.
TGGCATTCAGTTGATCCGTACTGGCAAGTTTTCTGATCTGTGCCTCCGTCAGGCCATAGAGCAGGAGTTTCTTTTTGGCAGCTTCCAGAAAAGAAGCAAAGCGCGGGTTCTCCTGTCCCAGTTCCTGGTTCTGCCTGAGGGCCAGCAGGTACTCGCGTTGCTGGGTCAGGAGCTCCTCCGAGTACAATTCGTAGAGCGGCTGCCCTTTCTGAACACGCTGTCCGGTTTCTTTGATGTAGAGCCTCTCAATGCGCCCTGCGGCACGGCTGCTAACCACATCGGTTTGTGACTCGTCCAGTACGAGTTGCCCGGTCAGGATGGTACTGCTGCCCACGTCGCCATACTTTACCCGTTTCACAGCGATGTTCCCCAGCGCGATCTGGCTGTCGCTCAGCATCAGCTCCCCCTCATTTTGGCCTGCCTGCGACACCGGCACCAGGTCCATGAAGCAGATAGGGCAGGTGCCGGGCTCGTTCTGCACGATTTGCGGGTGCATCGGGCAAGTATAGGTGGTTGCGTCGCCCTCTGTATGGGCTGCCTCCTCATGGCTGCAGGCCCCCAGGGTAATTACCATCAGGAAGGCCAGCAGGTATAGGGTGTAATTTCTTGCTCTTGTTATCACGCTTTTACTTGTTTACTTTAATAAAGCTCTCGCTGTCCACTAGGAACTGCGCATTAGCGGCCACCACATCGTTCTGCTGTAGCCCTTCCACGACCTGTATCTGATTTCCTTCCGTTATGCCCGCCGTGACAGGCACTGGCTCAAACACACCGTTTACTTTCTTAAAGGCCACAGACCTGGTGCCCATGTCCAATACGGCAGCTTTAGGCACCCAGAGGGCAGGATCCGTGGTATAGCTGGCGCGGGCAGTTACCAGTTGCCCCACCATCGCCAGCTTTTGCTGCCCCGGCAGGTACACCCGCACCTTGGCAAAGCTCTCCCCTTCCTCATAAAAAGGCTGGAGAAAGTCTACACTCGCCTCCAGGCGCTCGCCGGGTAGCTGCGGAAAGGTGACCTGCACCGGAGCTCCTTTGGCCAGTGCGCTCACCTGTGGGGTAGGCACTTTAAACTCCGCCCTCATCTGGTTGGGGTTTACTACCCGCAAGAGCGGCTGTCCGGTGCTCACATACATGCCTTCCCTTAACTGGATAGCTTCAGCCGCAGCAGTGGGAGTATCCGAGGGGCTAGCTCCTGTGCCCGCACCATTGCCGCCTCCCATGGCACCCATGCCACCGCCTGCACTTACTGCAGCGCCCGCCGCCGTACTTGGTGTAGCGGATGGGGCTGCGGTGTTCAGGCCAATTACATAGCCATCATAAGGACTGTAGAGGGCAAAAGTATAGCTTTCTTCCCCGGTTCGGATGAGACGGCTGACTTGCGCATCCGTGGCACCCAGCAGGAGGAGCTTCTGCTTTGCCGCCTCAATCAGTTGTTTGTCCTCGGGAGCCGACTGTGCCAGGTAGACCAGCTCTTTCTGCGCCGTAATCAGCTCCGGGCTGTAAACCTCCATCAGCTTCTGCCCTTTGCGGATGGACTGGAAGTTATACTTTACATACAGCTTCTCAATTCTTCCTCCCACGCGGGCAGGCACAGTATAAATCCGACGAGGATCGTAGGTGATGATGCCTTCCATTTGCACCGTAGCCTGCACCGTTTTTTCCTGGGGCTTTGTCGTGGCCACCGAGGAAACGACGGTACTGTTTGTAGGCCTCAGCAAGAACGCCAGATCCTCTGTGATTTCGATCTCTGTGCCATGCCCAGACTTGGGCACCAGGTCCATGCCGCAGATCGGGCAGGTGCCCGGCTCGTTCTGCACGATTTGCGGGTGCATGGGGCACGTATATTCTGTATCACCTCCCGCATGCTCCGTTTCGTCATGGCTACAGGCTCCCAGGGTAATCACCACCAGAAGGGCCAGCAAATAAATAATGCTATTTTTCAATTTCCTTCTCATAATTCACAACCATTAAGTACAGCTCCTGCAGCCTGTTCAGATACTCCATCTGCGCCATGTTCAGCGCCTCCCACGCATCAATCGCCTCGGGCAGCTGCGCGGTGTTCTGCTCGTAGGCCAGCATTGTCACATCATAGTTTTTCTTTAGAGCGGGAATGATCTTTTTTTGATAATTCTCCGTCTGTGCCCGCAGGGTGTTCAGTTCCAAAGCCATGTTCCGTATCATGCCCTGGGCCTCGTTTACAATAGATTCCTTTTCCTGCTGCATGGCCTCTATCTCCAGGTTCATGGCCTTGGTGTTGGCTTTGTACATTTTGGAAGACCACGGGGCGATCGGGATAGAGACCATGCCCATAGCCGTGAACTGTTGCGGCATCATGCTGTTACGCGGGTACATGTGATCAAAGCGGATACGGAAGTCGGGCTTACGCTCCAGCTGCTCCAACTCCACGTTCAGCCGCATGGACTGAACCGTTTTGTCCAGCTGGCGCAAATCGCTTCGGGCGTTGATAAGGCTGCTGGTATCCACGGCAAGGAGTGCTGGCTCCGGCATCATTACTACGGTGTCGATGCGGTACCGCTGCTCTTTAGGCAGGTTCATCAGTATATTCAGCTGCACGTTTTGCTGCTCCATCTGGCTGGCCGTCATCAGCTGCATGTTCTGCACTTCATGCAGTCGCCCTTCTGCTTTGTACACGCTTCCCAGGCTTCCCTGGCTGTAAGGGTAGCGGATTTTAGCCAATTTTAGCATGTACTCCATAATGTGCTCGCTATCTTGCAGCACATCCATCTTTTTTTCGAGCACCACCCAACTGTAGTAGGCGGCTTTTGCTTGTGCCCGTAGCTGATTGAAAGTAACATCCCTGCCCGCGTTCTCGATAGCCGCTCTGGACTTCATGTAGTTCTCTTTGGCCCGCTGCTTGGCAGGGTTGGGAATGTCCTGCTCTGCCGACAGCATCAGCATGCCCCTGTCACCCCCCTCCATCACCTCTGCGCCAGGATATGGAGCCATGAACACGCCGCCACCCACCATGGGTGCCATCCAGCTTCTTGCCCCTTCTGCATAGGCATCCATGGCCCTGGCCCGGTAGTCATATTCCTGAAGCATCGGGTTACTGCTGCTGATGCGCTGCAGTACGCTGTCCAGGTTCATGATCTGTTGCTGGGCCAGCGCCGGAGCGCTGGCCAGCAGCATCACAAACAACCAAACAAAACACTTGTATTTCTTAATGCTTAACATCGTAAATTTCCAATTTGCCGTGTTTCTTTAACTCATACTCTTTTGTCATCTCAAACACCACCGGCGTTACCAGCAGGATGTGAACCGAAGAGGTAAATACCCCCCCGATCAGCGGAAGCACAATCGGTAGCATAATATCTGACCCCACACCCGTGGCCCACAATACAGGAACTAAGCCAAACAGGGACACGGACACCGTCATGATCTTTGGGCGAGGGCGCTTGGCCGCACCTTTAAAGACATAGTCGCGGATATCCTGCTTCGTGATCGTGTCACGGGAGTTGCCTTTCGTGGCCACCAGCTCTTTCATCGCCTCATTCAGGTACACGATCATCAGCATACTTGTCTCCATGGCCAGGCCAAACAAGGCAATAAAGCCCACGGCCACGGCCACCGACAGGTTCACGCCATAGAAGTACACAATGTACACACCCCCGATCAAGGCGAAGGGAATAGTACCCAGGTTGATGAGTGCTTCTTTCAGGGACTTAAAGGAGAAGTACAGGATGAGGAGGATAATCACCAGCACCAGCGGGATGATGATTTTGAGTGTGTTATTGGCGCGTACCTGGTTTTCCCACTGCCCGCTCCACTCCAGATAATAGCCCTCCGGTATGCCTGTCACTTCCATGTTGATCTTTTCTATTGCCTCCTGCACGGTGCTGCCCAAGTCACGGTCCCGAACATTAAACAGCACCGCCCCGCGCAGCTGCGCGTTCTCCGAGTTGATCATGGGCGGTCCGTCAGTAAATCGAACGGTGGCCACGGAGGATAAAGGCACCGTGCCAGCCGAGGAAGTCTGGATCGGGATGCGCCGAATGCGCTCTACGCTGTTACGGTACTCCTGTGCCAGCCGCACGTTAATGGAAAAGCGCTCGCGCCCCTCAATGGTGTTTCCGATAGGCGTGCCGCCCAAGGCCGACTCCACAATCATGTTCACATCGTCCACCGTCAGGCCATAGCGCCCCAAGGCTTCCCGGTTGATGTCAATCTCCAGGTACTTGCCACCTGTAATGGGCTCCACGTACAAGTCCTTCACACCCGGTACTCCGTTCAGCGCCGTTCTTACCTTTTCAGACACAGCCGCTATGGAATCCAGGTTCTGGCCGTATACCTTCACGCCCACGTCGGTGCGGATACCGGTGGCCAGCATGTTTATACGGTTGATGATGGGCTGGGTCCAGCCGTTGACCACCCCTGGTATCTGCAGCTTGGCATCCAGTTCCTGGATAATGTCCTGCTTGGTAACTCCCTCGCGCCACGCTGACTCCGGTTTCAGCATGATGATTGTCTCAATCATGCTGATAGGGGAGTTGTCGGTGGCGGTGCTGGCACGGCCGGCCTTACCCAACACGCTCTCCACCTCGGGCACCGACTTAATGATTTTGTCCTGTACCTGCAGGATGCGCTTGGCCTCTGCGTTAGAAATGTCGGGCAGCGTGACGGGCATGAAAAGGATGGACCTTTCATCCAGCGGCGGCATGAACTCTGTGCCCAGGCTAAAGAGCATGGGAATAGAGATCACCAGCGCCAGGATGTTTATGCCTAGTGTGGTTTTGCGCCACTTCAGGCACCACCTCAGCACAGGCCCATACACTTTCTCCAGCGCTCTGTTGATTGGGTTGGCGCTCTCCTCCTTGAAATTTCCTTTGAGGAGGAAAGAAATGAGCACAGGCGTGAGGGTGATGGCTACGACAGCATCCACTATCAGGATGAATGTCTTTGTCCAGGCCAACGGACCGAAGAGCCTGCCTTCCTGCCCTGTGAGCAGGAACACCGGCAGAAAGGAGGCAATGATAATCACTGTGCTCCAGAACACGCTGGGCCCCACCTGCCTGCTGGCTTTTTCTATGAGTTGAATTCTTTTTTCTTTTGACAGTTTCATGTTCACTCTCCTTATGAATGCTGATACTTAATCCTCCCACGGCTTGCCCTTCGTCGCATCGGCCAGGTGCCGGTAGGCGTTCTCCACCATCACGATGGCGTCATCCACGATCACGCCGATGGAAAGGGCAATGCCTGTCAGGGACATAAT
>JAJLKL010000020.1:0-20646 GCA_033838975.1 Hymenobacteraceae bacterium
CCCACTTCTTCAGCATGTCCTGGGCTTCGAGCATCAGCGGGGCTTTTTTCTTCGCCTCCTCTTTGTCCATACCCTGCGCCACCAGCTCATCGATCTGCTCCTTGTAAGCCTTATCGAACAGCACGTAGTACTTACCTACCAGGTGATCGCCTTTGATGCCGCTGCTCTCAGGTGTTTCGCCGTTGCCGAACTTCTCATAGGCCAGCATCGACTTACAGATATGAATACCGCGGTCGTTCACCAGGTTCGCCTTCATCACCTTGTGCCCGTTCGCCTTCAGGATCTCCGCCACGGCGTAGCCCAGGAAGTTATTACGCAGGTGCCCCAGGTGCAGCGGTTTGTTTGTGTTAGGAGAGGAGTACTCTACCATTACATTTCTGCCACTCACCTCGCCTTGCCCGTGGTCTGGGTTCTGCATCAGCTCACGAAACAGGCGCAGCCACACGGTCTCCTCCACCTCCAGGTTCAGAAAGCCTTTTACCACGTTGTAGTTTTTGATCTCGGCAGCGTGCTCTTTCAGGTACTCACCCAGCGCCTGCCCGATCTGCTCAGGCCCCTTGCCCACCTGCTTGGTATAGGGGAAGGTAACAAAGGTGAAAGAGCCGGCAAACTCCTTGCGCGTTGGCTGCAGGGCTATTTGAGAGGCATCAACAGAAATATTGAACAAAGCCTGCAGCGCTTGGCTGATGCTTTGGCTAATGGCGTATTGAAGTTGCATTAATGTATGGCTGTACTTTTAGATTCTCTATGTAATATAGCTTCTGTGGCTGTCTCCAGTATATCGAAGGCGTTCTCTGCCATGGTATTCTCCGTGTCCAGCGTCGGGTTGATCTCGGTCATCTCGTAACACACCACGCGCGGGTCCTGCAGCAGGTGGTAGTTCAGCTCTTTCGCCTCCTGCACCGTCAGGCCCACCTCCACCGGCGTGCCCGTACCTTTCGAGAACTTGGAGTCAAGGCTGTCTACGTCGAAAGACACGTAGATGATATCGCAATCGCGCAGGCGCTCCAGGGCCTCCTCCGCTACACGCTCGGCTCCCTTCTTGGTGAACTCGGCATAGGTAAAATTCTTGATGCCGTACTTCTCAATAAAGAAGTCCTCCGGCTCTTCGGTGTCACGCACCACAATGTATACCAGGTGCTCCGGCTTCAGCTTCGGTCCGTCGTAGCCCAGCTTTTTGAGGGAATTCCAGAAGAAGATCGCCTCCGGAGACGGATCATTTATCTGGCGCTCCAGGTTATCGATGTTAAGGGCCATCGCCAGCGGCATGCCGTGCACGTTGCCAGACGGCGAGGTAAACGGCGAGTGAATATCTGCGTGGGCATCGATCCAGACCACACCCAGTGTTTTTTCGGGGTATGCGGCTTTTATACCGGCTATGGTACCATGAGCATTAGAGTGGTCGCCGGCCAGCACCAGCGGGAACATGCCCATGTTAATGGTTTGCTCTACGGCATTAACAATGTTTTTCTGTACCGTCAGGATGCTGTCGATGCGGTGGGCGTTCGGGAAAACATCCTTGTCAAAAAGGGTATAGTTGAGGTCGGGTACGCTGACAGAATTAAAACGCTTAAAATAGTCAGAGCCTTTGTCCCAGCAAGCTACCCGCAGCGCATCTATCCCCATACTGGCCCCACGCGTGCCGGCTCCTAACTCAGATCTTACTTCTATCAGTTTTATTTTTTTCATGTGTTAATGTATATTAGAGTTTATCGCCACATGGAACATATCATCAATTATTATCCTTAACTTTGATAAGGATGATTGAAACATATTGATGAACGTTTCATATTATCTGAACAAAGTTTTTGCAAAGATGGTAAAATACCATCAATATTGCATGTTTTCTTAATACCACCACCATAGAATGGATAAATACACAGACCTCATTCACCAAACATTTGATTTTCCTACAGATGAATTTCAGGTAGAAAATAATGAGCTGCTGTTTAATGGTATCCCGCTAATGGACATCATCAAGCAGTACGGCACCCCTCTTAAATTAACATACTTACCCAAGATCAGTTCACAGATTCAGAAGGCTAAGCGCCTCTTCAGAGAAAGCATCGAGAAACTGGACTACAAGGGTACCTACACATACTGCTATTGCACCAAGGCGTCCCATTTTTCCTTCGTGCTGGAGGAAGCCCTGAAGAACGATATCCATATCGAAACTTCCTCGGGTTACGACATGCAAATTATCAGGGCGCTGTACAACAAGGGTAAGATAGACAAGAACATCTACATTATCTGCAACGGGTTTAAGCGTGAGCGTTACCGCCACTGGATCTCGGAGCTCATCAACGAGGGCTTCGTGAACTGTATGCCGATCCTGGACCACCTGGGCGAGATAGACTACTACAAGGAGCACGTAAAAGTGAAAACGAAGGTGGGCATGCGCCTGGCCTCTGACGAGGAGCCGAAGTTTGAGTTCTATACCTCCAGGCTGGGCATCCGCTACAACGATGTGATCGACCTGTATGAGCAGCGCATCAAAGACGACCCGAAGTTCGAGCTGAAGATGCTGCACTACTTCATCAACACAGGTATAAAGGACACCTCCTACTACTGGTCGGAGCTTAGCCGCTTTGTGCATAAGTACTGCGAGCTGAAGAAGGTATGCCCGGAGCTGGACACGATCGACATCGGGGGCGGCTTCCCGATCAAGACTTCCATCCAGGCCGACTACGATTACCGGTACATGATTGAGGAGGTACTGCGCACCATCAAGCGTATCTGTGCAGAGGAAGGGGTGCCGGAGCCAAATATTTTCACCGAATTCGGAATTTTCACCGTGGGGGAAAGCGCGGCCAACATCTACTCCATCCTGGACGAGAAACTACAGAACGACAAGGAGTTATGGTACATGATCGACGGCTCTTTCATTACCAACCTGCCGGATGCCTGGGCGCTTAACCAGCGCTGGCCACTACTTGCTGTAAACCATTGGAACAAGGAATATCGTAAAATACAGTTAGGTGGCATGACCTGCGACAGCCAGGACTATTATAACTCCGAGATGCACTCGTTTCAGGTGTTCCTGCCAAAGATCCCGAAGAATGAGCCCTTGTACATAGGCTTTTTCCATACCGGCGCTTACCAGGAGCAGCTGAGTGGCTATGGCGGCATCAAGCACTGCCTGATTCCGTCGCCGCAGCACATCCTGGTAGACCGTGACGAGGAGGGCAACCTGAAGACCTGGCAGTTTGCGCCAGAGCAGTCCAGCGAGTCGATGCTGCGCATTTTGGGCTACGATGTATAAGGCACGGATGCCTATATTTCAGAAGTATATTTGATTTTTTAAGAAAAAATACTATTTTTGACACTAAGTCCCCCAAAACGTAATATCATGATGAAGAAAGTAATAGCAGTAGGCAGTTTATGCTTAGCTCTTGGCATGGCTTCGTGCAAAACATATTGCCCGGCCTACAACTACGCAAAGGTAGAAACTGATGCAAAAATGAAGGTAACCGCAGAAGTTACTGACAAGGCTACAGACGACATAAACAGCTAATAGAAAGACTGTTTTAGCTTCACCCATAGCAGAAAAACCGGCTTTACGCTGGTTTTTTTGTTTCATCCAGTATAAGCTGTGCCGCCTCCCACAGATCCTGGACCTGGTAGGCATGGGAGCCGGCCTCGTATTTATCCCCAACTAACACAGCGCGTACCCCTACTTTGGCTGCAGCCTCCAGGTCCCGCTTGCTGTCCCCTACCAGCCACGACTGCTCCGGGTCAAGGTTGTACTTTGCCATGGCCCTCTCCAGCATCAGACTATCCGGCTTCCGCGAAAGGGACTCTGAGTAATTCGGGTGAGAGGGTGCGTAGTAAATGGCATCGATCAGGGACTCACAGCAATCCTGCAGTTTTGTATGGCAGGCCATCACGTCCTCTTTCCTGTACATACCCTTAGCAATCCCCCCCTGGTTTGTAACCACAACCAGCAGGAAGCCGTTTTTCTTCAGCAGCGCCAGCGCCTCCGGTACCCTGGGTATCACCTCAAAATCTTCTAAGGTATAGGTATAGTCTCCCCGCTCGCGGTTCAGCACACCGTCGCGGTCCAGGAAAACACATTTTTGCTTTTGCATGAGCTGTAACATGTGGTTATTAGGGCGCTAAAATACAGATTTATTCGTTCTGTAGGCAGGCTGTGTGAGCCGCGTGTGCAAACAGGCAGCGTGGTTGTGGCTTATCCTGTGGTCATGGCAAAGCCAAGCAAGGCTACAGAACAAGGGTATAAAAGCAAATGAGAGTAGCGATCATAGGAGCGGGCATTTCCGGGCTGGCGTTGGCGTACCACCTCCAGCGCCTTGGTGTGCCTTATGATCTTTTTGAAGCTAGTGGCCGCGTTGGGGGTAACATCCATACCATCCGCAGGCACGATTACCTGCTGGAGCTGGGGCCAAACTCCCTGCAGTGCACCCCGGAGGTGGAAGACCTGATCCGGGAGCTGAAGCTGGAGCAGGAGGTAGTGCCTACCTCAGCCGACAGCGACCACCGCTACATCCTGCGCGACGGTTCTTATCAAAAGCTCCCTGACTCACCCCTGTCGTTCCTCTCCAACAACTTCTTCTCCTGGAAAACGAAGCTCCGCATCCTGAGCGAGAAGCATGTGGCCCCCGCCAATATTTCCAATGAGACCATTGCCCAATTTTTTGAGCGCCGCTTCGGCCGGGAGGTGGTAGATTACGCCGTGAACCCTTTCGTAACGGGCATTTATGCCGGGGACCCGGAACAGTTGCTGGTACACAAGGCTTTCCCAAAGCTAAAGGAACTGGAACAAAAGTACGGGTCGGTGCTGAAGGGGCTGGTAAAGCAGAAGAATGCGGGGAAGCGGCAGGAGACCTTCTCGTTTGTGAAGGGCATGAGCACGCTCCCGGAGGCCATTGCCGACAAGCTTGTGTCGCTGCACACGGAGCACCGTGTGGATATCATCACGCGCGGCCATGGCAAGTACATCATCACCTGTACCTCCGCCGGCGATCATGATACCGAAGAGTACGATATTCTGGTGCTTGCACTGCCGGCCCATCAGGCCGCAGACCTGGTACACTATACCTTTCCCGGCTTGGCGGCGGCGCTGCATAACATCAATTACCCGCCCATGGCCGTCGTGCACACGGTGTACCACAAACGCGATGTGGCGCACCCGCTCAATGGCTTCGGCGGACTGCACCCGAAGGTAGAGGATGCCTTTACTGCCGGCTCCATCTGGACCAGCTCCCTGTTCGAAGGCCGCTGCCGGCCGCACGAAGTGATGTTTACCACCTTCGTGGGCGGGAGCCAGTACACAGAGCAGGCACTGATCTGCCGGGAGGAGCTGATGCAGCGGGTGCACGAGGAGCTTTGTGAGAAGCATGGCATCACAGCCGAGGCTCCTGTATTTCAGTGCGTGCACCTCTGGGAACACTCCATCCCGCAGTATGACATCTATATCGAGGATGCCCATGACATGGCCGCCCAGCTGGAACAGGAAGGGCTGTACATCGCCGCCAACTGGCAAGCGGGGGTGTCGGTGCCCAGCTGCATCCGGTATGCCAAAGAGCTGGCCTATAAAATTAATTTCAAAAGGGCATCAACCCTTGATAGCTGAATAGCTATATTTGGGGCATGAAAGACGCGCTGGTGATCATCCCGACCTATAACGAACGGGAGAACATTGAGGCTATGGTTAGGAAGGTGATGTCGCTGAGTCATCCGTTTGAGCTTTTGATCATCGACGACGGCTCGCCGGACGGTACTGCCGATATTGTACGTTCGCTACAGGAGGAGTTCCCGACACGCCTGCACCTGGAGACACGCTCGGGTAAGCTGGGGCTGGGTACGGCCTACATCCATGGCTTTAAGTATGCCCTGCGCCACGGTTACGAGTACATCTTTGAGATGGACGCCGACTTCTCCCACAACCCTGATGACCTGATCCGCCTCTACCACGCCTGCGCCGTGGAAGGCTACGACATGGCCATCGGTAGCCGCTACGTGAAGGGAGTAAACGTTGTGAACTGGCCCATGAGCCGCGTACTGATGTCGTGGTTCGCCAGCTGGTACGTGCGCCTGGTAACCGGTATGCCCATCCACGACACCACTGCCGGCTTCAAGTGCTACCGCCGCAAGGTGCTCGAGACCATCCAGCTGAACAAGATCCGCTTCGTAGGCTACGCCTTCCAGATCGAGATGAAGTTCCTGACCTACAAGTACGGCTTTAAAATACAGGAGGTGCCCATCATTTTCACAGACCGCACCAAGGGTGAGTCCAAGATGTCTTCCGGTATTTTCAAGGAGGCAGTGCTGGGTGTGCTTAAGATGAAGGTCAGCAGCTACTTCCGTCACTTCGACAGGTACTAAGCCCCCTCCTGCCGGTGCTGCATAGCAGGATTTTCAGAGATCAGCCCCCCAAAACTTATCCCCTACCAACGTTGTACAAGTAACTGCTTTTCCTGCTACATTTGCACGTTTGGGTAAAGCCTACTTTCAGTTGTGGGAAGAAACCTGGACTCTTTAAATTCTTATCAGAACCCATGGATACCGTACTGTTTTGGATACTGTTCAATGCCTTTGTACTGCTGCTGCTGGCACTGGACCTTTTCGTGTTTCACCGCAAGGAGCATGAGGTAAAGATCAAGGAGGCCCTGCTGTGGAGCTTGTTCTGGGTCGTGCTTTCGCTGGCCTTCAACGTGCTCATTTACTACTGGCGAGGCCCGGAGCAGGCACTCGAGTTCCTCACAGCCTACCTGATAGAGAAGTCGCTGAGCGTGGATAACCTTTTCGTGTTCATCCTCATCTTCAACTTCTTTAAAGTTCCGCTCAAGTTCCAGCATAAGATCCTTTTCTGGGGCATCATCGGGGCTTTGGTGCTGCGGGCGCTCTTCATCGTGATTGGTGTAGCCCTTATCGCTAAGTTCCACTTTATCATCTACATCCTGGGCGCCTTTCTGGTGTTTACCGGTATCCGGATGGCCGTTACAAAAAGCGAGGACGACATACACCCGGAGGAGAACGGCCTGGTAAACTGGGTAAGCAAGCATATCCCCATCACCAAAACGGCTGTGAGTGGCAAGTTCTTCACCAAAGTGGACGGCAAGTGGTTTGCTACCCCGCTTTTCCTGGTGCTGATCATGGTAGAGAGCACGGACGTGGTCTTCGCTGCGGACTCCATTCCGGCCATTCTGGCCATTTCCAAGGATCCGTTTATCGTGTATACCTCCAATGTGTTTGCCTTGCTGGGACTGCGGGCCCTATACTTTGCCCTGGCCGGTATCATGCAGCTTTTCCACTACCTGCACTATGGCCTGTCCATCATCCTGGTGTTCATCGGTGCCAAGCTGCTGCTGAGTGATATCGTAGAGATTGACATGCGCTATGCGCTGCTGGTCGTAGCCGCCATTCTGGCCACTTCCGTTATCCTTTCGCTGCTCTTCCCTAAAAAACAGGAGGAAGAAAAGGAACCCAAAGAAGAGGAAGAGCTACCGCAACCTCCTGTCAGTAAGTAAAAAACCGGCCTGCTCAGCAAAAAATATCTTCCTCAAAATTTGCTTTTGTGATCTAAAACAACTTTAATTGCGCAAAACAAGAACAGAAATGTCTCAACTACTCGCGTGCATTTATACTAATTCCTTTAAGGTACCTCATCCGGGGCTCCTGCGGTAGTATATTGCGCGTATAGTTTATCACGTATAAAGACCACCAGAGGAGCCCCGCAGAAATGCGGGGCTTTTTTGCTTTAAGACCATGTTTCACCCAAAAATCTAGAAAAGAAAAACAAGACTAGAGACTTAAGAAAAATGATGTAACCATGAAAGCAAGTAGAAGAACCATCAATGTAGCACCACAAACCAGCTTCCGCAGCACAGACGGCAAGCTAGTGCTAATTGCTGGACCGTGTAGTGCCGAGAGTGAAGAACAGATGCTGAAGACAGCCCAACAACTCAAGAATATCAAGGGAATTTCTGTCTATAAGGCCGGTATCTGGAAATCGCGAACACGCCCCAATAGCTTTGCGGGAGTGGGCACGGTAGGGCTACAGTGGCTTGACATGGTGAAACAAGAAACAGGCCTGCGCACGGCCTGCGAGGTGGCCAATGCCCAACAGGCCGAAGAAGCCCTTAAGCATGGCGTTGACATCCTTTGCATCAGCGGCAGGGCCACCGTAAACCCCTTTGCGGTAGAGGAAATAGCCGCTGTGCTGCAAGGCACCAACACGCCTGTGCTGGTAAACAACCCGGTGTACCCGGACCTTGACCTGTGGATCGGGGCGCTGGAGCGCCTGCAGCAGGTAGGGCTAACGGACCTGGGGGTGATCAATCGTGGGTTTGCAGCCGCAGAGCAGTACCCGTACCGCAACCACCCGCGCTGGGACCACATCCTGCAGCTGCGCGAGCGCATGCCGGAGCTGCCGATCCTGTGCGATGCCAGCCACATTGCCGGCAAGCGGAGCCTACTTTACCCGGTAAGCCAGCGTGCCGTGGAGATGGGCACAGACGGGCTCCTGTTTGAGTCGCACAGCAACCCGGCAGCCGCCCTGAGCAGCCCACAGCAACAGCTGATGCCGCAGGAACTGGAACTGCTGGTACATGCCATTGCCAGTAACGTAAAACTGACAGAGACAACCGAGCACGTTGAGGAGCTGGATGAACTGCGCAAGCAGATCGATAACCTGGACGAGGAGCTGCTGGAGCTACTATTGCGTAGAACCTCTGTCACCAAGAAGATAAACAGACAGGGGCTAAGCTGCGACTTAACGCCTGTACAGGTAAACCGCTGGCAGCAGCAATTGACCAGTTGGCTGCACCAGGAAAACGCCACCGGCCTGGACGGCAACCTGGTCAGAACGTTTGTACAGGCCCTGCAACAGCACACACAGGGTACACAGGATGGTGCTATGGGCAGATCAGCCGTAGCGTAAGTAAAAGACCTGCTCCTGCAATGGGGGCGGGTCTTTTATTTTATACCTATATTTGTCATAAATCTGTGTAGGCGGGCACATTTAACCCCTTGTTGGTGTTAGGCCTGAAAACACATCAACCTTTTTCAACGCAACATGAAAACTCCTATCTCGCGCCTCCGCACGGTGGGCATCTACGAAGGTCTGTCATACCTGATCCTACTGGGCATTGCCATGCCGCTGAAGTATATGTTTGATATGCCTTTGCTGGTAAAGTATGTAGGCTGGGCACACGGCTTACTGTTTGTGCTGTACATGCTGGCCCTGCTGCAGGTGACTTTGGTCCATAACTGGTCATTTAAAAAAGTAGCGGCGGCCTTTATCGCCTCGCTCCTACCTTTTGGCCCGTTTGTGTTGGATAAGAAGCTCCTGCACGAGGAAGAGCAGAAGGCACAGCAAAAAACTCAGAAGCAAGTAGCGTAATCGCATCCATTATAGTTTCAAAAGCCCGCCAATCTTATCCGGTTGGCGGGCTTTTTGTTCCTGGCTTAAACAAAGCTAGCGCATAATACGAATCGCCCCTCCCGGCCTGCTGTTCATCGGGTTCAGGTGCTTGTTGATGTTATAGGTGAAGCTGAGCATAAAGTAGCGGCCCAGGGAGTTGATCGTCTCCCGCTCAACGTAGTTGACGTTGGCCGTCTGCGTTACCCCCAGCGCCTCGTTCAGTACGTTCTGCGCCGACAGCTTCAGCTCACCCGCCTTGTTTTTCAGGAACTGCCTCGAGAGCGCAAAGTTCAGCAGCGGAATCTCCTGCTCAAAGCCTGCCCGCGCGTTCCGGTAGACCATGTACTCAAAGGACGAGTTAAAGTGAAAGCCTTTCAGGAAATGCAGGTTCGTTTCGGCCGCATAGGTTTTGTTAAAGAAGCGCTGGTTCTGCTCCTGGTTAAACGCATACTCCGTCTTTTGCTGACTCAGCTCCGCCCGCAGGGTCAGGTCGAAGATCTCCTTTAAGCGATACTCGTAGCGGAAGTTGCCTCCTATGTTGCGTATAGCAATGTCATTCGCCACATCGTTCAGGATGTTTGTGCTGTACTGCTGCCGCAGGTTGGTGCTCAGGCTAAGGCGGCTGTTAAACCGCTTCACCGGAAAACCCACGTTAGCAAAAGCATTGATACTGGTGTTGTCATCTACATTTACCGGTGTGGTGGTGCGCACCAGCCGCTCATTAAAGCGCTGCGCATTGGTAATGGCATTGGTCATGTGCACCACGTTCACCATCGCGAAAAGGTTGATGAACCTGCCCGGGTCAAAGGTATTGAAGTTGAGGTTCCAGGTGTGCACGTAAGCCGGCCTCAGGTTCGGGTTACCCACGTACAGGTTCAGCGGATCCGTATTGTCCACCACCGGCTGCAGCTGCTGTATCGTCGGCTCCTGCACCGAGGTCTCATAGTTCAGCCCTAGCCTTGTGTTTCCGGAGAAGTCGTAGTTAAGCCGGGCAGAGGGCAGCACATTCTGGAAAGTGCGGTTGATGTCGGAATCGAGCAGGAGCAGCTCGCCGGCCAGTTTAGACTGCTGCACACTGGAGCCCACCACCAGGTTATAGTTTCTGCGGTTGAGCCTGTAGTTCAGTCCGCTGCGGTGGTAGTGGTAGTTGCTGTTATACTTGTTGCTCAGGGCCGTGTTCAGCTCCCGCACATTGTCCGTCAGGTCAAACACCTCCCGGTCCACCTCGTTCACATCCTGCCGGTAGTTATAGTTCGCCTCCAGGTACTGACGATTGCCCAGGGGCTCGGTATAGGACAGGCTAAGGCCATAGCTCTGCGAACCGTTATCCTGCTCATTCTCCTGATTTATCGTCTCCAGCTCACCGCTGCCATAGCGGTTGGAGGCCTCCAGCCAGCCATCGCTGCCGTTGCCGCTGGCACTAAACTCTGTGTTCACCGAAAGGGTTCTGCCGGGCTTGCCAAAACGGTGGCGGAATAAGAGGCTGGAGTTCAGGTTAAAGCCGTTGCCACTGGAGTAGCTGCTTCGCGTCCCCTCGTTTTCTACCGTGTTCTCCGGCGACAGCGTCTGGCTCTGGCTCTGCTCCTCCAGGTTGGACTGGGTATAGCCCATAGTAGCTTTAAAGGTGAGGCTGTTGAGCGAGTCTATTTTATGGTCCAGCGTCAGGTTGGCCCGATGCCCTGTGTTGGCCGTTTGCTGGCGCCCATCCTGGCTGAAGGTGAAGGTGCCGGCTGACAGAAAATTTTCCCGCACCAGCTGCCGGTTAATGTCCTGCCCCAAATGGTTGAGAAAGTAGCTGCCGTTAGCCTCAGTTTTCTTCGTAAGCTGATTGCTGAAGTTCAGGCCCCCGGCGTAGGTGTCCATGAAGCCATTCATGCGCCCTCCGAAATTCAGTGGTATGCCTGAGCTGTTGTTGCTGTTGAGGGTGATCGTTCTGCGGCCGCTTCCGCCCATCGTTTGTTGCATGCCGCCGGTAAAGGTCATGTAGTCGCTCAGGCCAAAGCCCTGGCTGTTCACGTTATTCGCCATCCCCAGAAAAGACAGCTGCTTTCCTTTGTTAAAGCGGTTGACGCTGGCCTTCGCCTGGTAGCGTTTATCGGTGCCTACACCTGCCGCCACGTTGCCAAAGGCGCTGTTACGCTTTTCTTCTTTCAGCTGCAGGTTGATCGTCTTCTCCTTTTGCCCATCGTCTATACCTGAGAACATGGCCTGGTCAGACTTCTTATCAAACACCTGTACCTTGTCCACCGCATCGGCCGGAAGGTTTTGCGTGGCGATGGCCGGATCCTTCCCGAAGAACTCCTTTCCGTCCACGGTTACCCGCTGCACCTTCTGCCCCTGCACCATAATGGAGCCGTCCGTTTCCACCTGTACCCCCGGCAGCTTCTTCAGCAGGTCCTGCACCGCTGCGTTGGGCTGCGTCTTAAAGGAGCCCGCGTTGTACTCGATCGTATCCTTTTTTATCTCGATCGGGCTTTTCTCTCCCTGCACCAGCACCTCCTGCAGCTCGTTGGACTTTGGCTGCAGCTGTATACTTCCCAGATCCAGCGCAGCACCCGCAGCAGGCGGCACTATTTTTTCGAAGTAGGGAGAGTACCCCATGAACGTAATTTTTAGCAGGTGATCTCCTTTTGTTACCTGCTTCAGCTCGAAAGCCCCCTGCGCATCCGTGGCGCCAAAGCTCACCAACGCCGAGTCCTTTGCCTGCAACAGCAGCACGGTGGCAGACGGAAGTGCTGAGTTCTTCTCGTCGGCTACACGGCCCTTGATCGAGAAGCGTTGCGCCACAGCCACCTGGCTCAGCAGCAGCAACAGGAGCAGTATGCTTGGTTTCATAGCCATTCCTGGGTTTAGTTCCTGATCATGACACGGCCGCCGCTTTGCTCCATCTGCTTCCGCTGCTCCTCCACCATGGCGTTATACGCTTCGCGGCTAACCAGCCTTCCTTTCTTCGGCTCCACCAGCTCGTGCTTTTTCAGTGGCCGCAGTTCCACTTTCAGCGCCTTCAGCACACGCTCTCCCGCATTGATATCCACCTCCAGCACAGTGCCTGGCAGGCTGTTGTAGCTCTCCGGCCCCAGGAACGGACGCAGGTCTTCTGTGTACCAGGCCGTTACAAGCTGCTTCCGCTCTTCATCCTGATAATAGGCCCGCTTGCAGGCGTAGCCTTGTACTGTTTTAGTTTCGGAGCCAAACTTCCAAGGTAGTATTTGCAGGGAGTCCTGAATGAGGTAGGCCTTGCCCATGAAGTCGAGGAGAGAAGTTCTTCTGGCGTCGGCCCGGTTTGTGTAAATCTCCGCGCTGGATGTTTGGAAACGAATGGCCATCCCGCCGCCGCCCGTGGCCTCCGGCTCATCTTCATACACCGGCGTGTACAGCGACTCCTGCGCGTTAAAGGCCAGTTGCAATTTGTTTGTGCGGTACTCCGGCAGCATGCTTTTCATATTTTCCTGCTCCGCAGAAAGCCGGCGGTGCAGATTCACCCTGTTCTCATAGGTGATGATGCCTTGCTCCTGCCCTACGGCCTGCTGTAGGGCCATAAAGAGCAGCACAAATGCCATAAGGTTTTGCAATATCCTTTTCATAGTCTTTACCTTTTTTTGAGTAAAGGTAAAAGCTACAGGCATTGCAGGTAGTTAAGGTCTGTTAAGGGAAAGTTAATGAAAAGTTAAAGTTGGCAGCAGGCTGCGGCGCCCCAGGAAAATACGCCTATTCCCCTTTAACGTCAAGCCCTGCCTTACGCGCGGCGGACTGTGCGATGATGCTGGCGATGAGCAGCTGCAGGGCATGGTACAGCATGATGGGCAGCAGGATAATGCCCACCGTCGTAGCATTCGGGAACAGCACTTTGGACATAACCGTGCCATGCACCAGCGACTTTTTGGAGCCGCAGAAAATAGCCGTGATCTTGTCTTCGCGGTTGAACCCCATCAGGCGGCTGATGAAGAAGATAATGCCGTATACCAGGAAGAACAACGCTACCATCGCCGCGCCGAGGGTAGCAATATCCGCTATACTGTAGCCACGGAACATCTCACGGGCAAACGACTCGCAGAAAGAGGTATAGACAATGAGCAGGATGATGACCTGATCAAAGTAACGCATCCGCTTCCGGTTGCGCTCCGCAAGATCGCCCCAGCGCCTGTGCAAAAGTATACCTAAGGCCACTGGCAGGATTACCTGCAGCACCAGTTTGCCCATGATGCTGCCCAGGTCAAAGCTTTCGGAGCTGGCCGTCAGGAACAGTCCCATCCAGAGCGGCGTGATAAAGACCCCGATCAGGCTGGAGATACTGGCATTGAAAATAGCCGCCGGAATGTTGCCTCCGGCGATCGAGACCATCACCACAGAGGAGGACACCGTGGAGGGCAAAGCGGCCAGGTAGAAAGTGCCCAGCCACAGCAGCTCCGTTTTGGAGCCTTCGAAAAAACCATGCAGCGGCAGGATCAGCAGCGGAAACAGGATAAAGGTGCTGAACTGTACCACCAGGTGCAGGCGCCAGCTACTGAGGCCCGCGCGCAGCTTATCCGGACTCAGCCGCAGACCATAGAAAAAGAAGATCACCGACACCCCGTAGGTGGCTAGGTCCCCCAGGGAAACAGGCTCCCGGTCCACACCCAGCTCCGGCCACAGGTAGGCCAGCACAATCATGCTGATCAGCGCCAGCAGGAACCAGTCTACCCCCACACGGGCGGCCAAGGCACCTATCCGGGGTACTAAACCAAGGGCTTTACGGGCCTCTCTTTCCTGTTGTGTCTTCTTCATGCCTCAAGTATAAAGATAATAGCTGAACTACGAGCCGGCTATGTACAGTAAAAGGAACGGCCCCACAGATGTTGCGGGGCCGTTCCTTTTATATATAATCTTACTTAAAAGTCCAGCATATCAATTGTTTCCAGTTCGTACTCAGTCGTATCCTCCTCAACCGCGGTCGGGTCGGTTACGATCAGGTCGCGGGCACGGCCGTACAGGCGCACATTCGGGTACAGGTTATCATACTCCTCCCGCGAGATCATACCCCGCCGTAGCATATGCCCCCCTATCAGCCTATAGTAGCCACTCTTCCAGCTACGCAGGTTGCCCTGACTGTCAAACGAAGAACGGTAGCCCTTCGGGTTCGGGATGATACTGGTAAGGAAGATAGACTCTGCCAGGTTCAGCTCCGAAGGCTGCTTGCCGAAGTAGAAACGGGAGGCATCTTTGGCGCCGTATACATCCGGCCCCCACTCAATGATGTTCAGGTATACCTCGAACATACGGTTTTTAGAAACCAGGTCCAGGTTCTCGATCAGCCACACAATGATCGCTTCCTCTACCTTACGGGCAATGGTTTTCTTGCGGGTCAGGAACACGTTCTTCACCAACTGCATTGAAAGGGTACTCCCCCCGCGGGCAAACTCTCCCTTTTCCAGGTTGGTGATGATAGCCTGCCGGATAGCTTCCTCATGAAAGCCGGCATGGCTGTAAAAACCGGCATCCTCGGCCGTCAGGATGGCATTGCGGAGGTAAGGCGATATCTCGTGGATAGGGCTGTAGAAAGCATTGGCAGGCCCCACCGTAAAGGTACGCACCGGCTTGCCATACTCATACACCGTGTGGGTGAAGGACTTGTTTATCTTCTCCAGGTTCGTGTTTCCCCACTCCACGATCCTGAAGTCATCGGTCGCGTCCAGGTCTGAGTCGAACACCACCTGCTCCAGGCTGTCCATGTTTACGTGGAACTTAAGGTCGTACTGCAGCTCTCCTTCTGCCCTGATACCTTCCAGGTTCTCAAACAGGCCTGTTGGCAACGAGGCAAAGAAATCATTGGCCGGCACCTGCTCCGTCTTCACCTTCAGGTCGATGACCTTGGCATCCTCGTTTCGATAGGCAGCGTACAGGTTGGCTCTGGCCCTGTTTACACGTATCTCTGTCAGGCTATCGATCACATACAGGTTCGGGCCAAGCGTTACCACGTAATCCACCGCGCTTTCCTTCACGTGAATGTCCTCATCCGCTAGTCTTGGGTGGTATACGATCAGGTCATTGATCATGGCACGACCTTTAACCGTCAGCATTTCTCTCCTATACTCCTTATCTGTCAGGCTCAGGTGCAGCGTATCAAATGCGACCTCGCCATCCAGCTTCTCTTTCAGGTATGGTATTCGGATGCCCCGGTTATCGAACGCATAGATATCTGTCGCGATACGGTAATCGTCCGGGTCTATTGTGCCCCTTACGCGCATGTTGTTGATCAGCGAGTCTGTCTGTACCCTTACCTCCGAGTCGATATGGCCATCGTCCATCAGCAGGTAGGGCATCTTTACATCGATGGTGCGGTTATTGGAAATATAAGAGGCATTCAGGTTCTTGAAATCCACCTGGTCCGGCACATTATCGAAGGCAGTCTCGATGACACGGTTGAGCAAATAGCCGTAGTTACGCCCCTCTGTAGTGTCCCGGGGCTCCTTAGGGGCATCGTCCTTCTTGAACAGGAAGGCAAAGTTGGTCACGTCCCCGCGCTTTACGGCAGTCAGGTAGCTGTTGGCCACCTCCAGGCGCTGAAACACAATACGTCCCCTGAAGATAGAGCTCACGCTAATAGAGGCGTTCACACTATCTGTTGTGAAGAGGGTATCCAGCCCGTGTGGCACAAAGGAGATGTCGTTAAGTACTACGGTGTTCCAGTCGGCAAACTCTGCGTTTCCAATATTGAAGTCGGCAGGATACTTATTCTCCACCTTTGCAATTACACGCGCAATAGTATAATCGAGCACTCTGCTTCTGAAAATAAAGAGCAGAACGACCAGGATCATCAGGAAGGCCAGCACACCGCTAGCCCAAACCAGGATTTTATTTTTCAAACGCTTGTCCAAAATATTCCGGTGCGAATTAACTAATAAGATTCGGTTCTGGAAACGTAGGGCACGTTTATTCATACGCTCTTTCTACGCTCCGATATTTGATATAGTATTTACACTATATCAAAACATAGTACGACAGTGCCAGTCATTTTGGTATGCTTTTGTACAAGCATGATGCCAAACTCGTGAATGGCCCTGGCTAAGCAACTATCAAAAACAACTGCTTATCAACCTGTTATAGTTCCACAGCCTGCATAAGCCGCTCTCAGGTGCGTGTATAAAAAATCGAAAGCAGTGCTCTCCTTTTTGGCTTCCTGAGGCAAACCTGCTTATCTTTGGCCAAAGAATCACTCCTACCATGAATCTGACGACGCTTACTGCCATTTCGCCAGTGGACGGGCGCTACCGCCGCCACACCGCTGAGCTTGCTACCTATTTCTCTGAGTTTGGCCTGATCCGGTACCGTGTGCTGGTGGAGGTCGAGTATTTCATAGCCCTGTGCGAACTGCCGCTGCCACAACTCAGCGACATAGACCATAGCCTGTTTCAGCAGCTGCGCAGCATCTATGAGAACTTCACCGAGGCAGAGGCCCTCACGATAAAGGAGACAGAGAAGATCACCAACCATGACGTAAAGGCAGTTGAGTATTTCATCAAGGAGCGCTTCGATGCCCTGGGGCTGGATAAGTACAAGGAGTTTATCCACTTTGGCCTTACCTCCCAGGATGTGAACAACACCTCTATTCCGCTATCGCTGCGCGAGGCGGACGAGCGTGTACTGCAGCCTGCTTTCCGGCAGCTGCACCAAACGCTGGTAGAGTTGGCGCAGCAGTGGAAGGGAGTGCCTATGCTGGCGCACACGCACGGACAGCCAGCCTCTCCCACCAAACTGGGAAAAGAGTTCATGGTGTTTGCCGAGCGCCTCGAGGCACAGCTGGAGCAGGTACAAAAAGTACCTTTCTCAGCCAAGTTTGGCGGTGCCACCGGTAACTTTAACGCCCACTATGTGGCCTACCCGGGTATCAACTGGCCGGAGTTCGGGAACCGTTTTGTACAGGAGGCACTAGGGCTTCGCCGCAGCCAGTATACCACGCAGATCGAGCACTACGACAATCTGGCAGCTTACTTCGACGGGCTGAAGCGCCTGAACACGATCCTGATCGACTTCTCCCGCGATATTTGGCAGTACATCTCCATGGGCTACTTTAAGCAGAAGATCAAAGCCGGTGAGGTTGGTTCTTCGGCTATGCCGCACAAGGTAAACCCGATCGACTTCGAGAACGCGGAGGGCAACCTGGGTGTCGCCAACGCTTTGCTGGAGCACCTGTCGGCGAAGCTGCCTATCTCGCGCCTGCAGCGCGACCTGACTGACTCTACCGTACTGCGTAACGTGGGAGTGCCGCTGGCGCACATGATCATCGCCCTCAAATCACTGGAACGTGGCATCAGTAAGCTGGAGCTGAACTCCGCAGCCCTGAACCACCACCTGGAGGAGAACTGGGCCGTAGTGGCAGAAGGTATCCAGACGGTGCTTCGCCGCGAGGGGTATCCGCAGCCGTACGAGGCCCTGAAAGCCCTTACCCGCAAAAACGAAAAGATCACAGAGCAGGCTATCAGCAGCTTTATCGATACGCTGGATGTAAACGAGGAGATAAAAGCAGAGCTGAAGAACATCACTCCTTTCAACTACACGGGTGTGGATCTGGTGTAAGCCTGCCCAATAAGATAACTAAAGGCCCCGGTAGCATAAGCCTCCGGGGCTTTTTTGTGCCCTGGCTGTACACCAAAACAACTGCTCCCTTTACTAAAGCGGCTTTCTGAGCACCAAGTCCTATACTTGTAACGCGGATGCACGTTAAAACAAGGGAGGATTTGGAACCAGTGTTGTAAACGTAAAATAACATGGCACAAAAAGACGCAGCAGAACCAATAGACCAACAAGAGGAAGAGCGCCTGAAGGCCTTGGAGGCGTATAATATCCTGGACACGCCTGCAGAAACAGAATACGATGAGATCACCCAACTCGCCTCCTACATCTGCGGAACGCCTATTTCGCTCATCAGCCTGATCACCCACGACAGGCAGTGGTTTAAATCACGGGTGGGGCTTAAGGTGCAGGAAACTCCACGGTCCATGTCCTTTTGCCAGCATGCCATTAAGCAGGAGGAGTTTTTTGAGATACCGGATGCGCTGCAGGACAAGCGTTTCAAAGACAACCCTTTGGTAACAGGCGATCCCAATATTCGCTTTTATGCCGGTTCACAGCTTATCGGCTCTGGCGGCCAGAAACTGGGCACCCTCTGCGTAATCGATAAAGTACCTAAACACCTGACTGATGCACAGAAGAAAGCGCTACAGACACTGGCCAGGCAGGTAGTAACAAACTTCGAGCTCCGCCTGAAGCAGCAAGAGCTGGAACAGGAAAAAAAGCAGCTGCAGAAAGCAAATTACAAGCTCGATCAGTTTGTGCATATGGTGTCGCATGACCTGAAGGAGCCGATCATGAACATGCATGCCGTAACCGAGTGGCTGCAGGAAGACCTGTCCGCCATGGACTACTCAAGTCTGTCGAGTAACCTGCAGCTTTTAAAGGAGCGGGCCTCGGCCATGGAAGACCTGGTGGAAGGGCTGCTGCAGTACTCCAGCACCCAGGTCAAGAACCTGAAGAAGGAAGTGGTTGCTGTGGGTACCCTGCTGCGAAATGTGATATCCGGCATCAAAGGAGTAAAGCCCTTCAATATCCATATTGCTCCGCAGATGCCGGTGCTGCAAACAGAGCGGGTACTGCTGCAGCAGGTGTTCGCCAACCTGATCTCCAATGCGGTAAAGTACCATCACACAGGCAGCGGGAACATCTGGGTAAACGTAGCTGACGAAGGGCAGAAGTATACCTTCTCCGTTAAGGACGATGGCCCGGGTATAGCCCCGCAGCACCACGCCAAGATCTTCGGGCTGTACGAGCGCCTGCTCCGCGACTCTAACACGCCGGGCTCGGGAATTGGGCTGGCCACCGTGAAAAGAATTGTGGAGGACAAGGGGGGCCGTATCTGGCTGGAGTCTGAGCTGGGGAAAGGCGCCACCTTCTATTTTACCTGGCAGAAATAAGCCCCCGTACACGAAAAGGCCCCGGCAGAAAACTCCTGCCGGGGCTTTTTCATGTACAATCCTGCTACTTCAAGTAGCCGCACTGTACGCTACGGCTTACAATCCTGCCATTCTCCAGCACGATTTCACTGCCACTGCCATCGTACAATTTGCAGTTGAACTCGGCGGTCGTGATCTTCTTTGACTTGGTGTCCACTGCGTTAGCCTTGTGCTCCACAATGCTGAAACTGCTGCCGGTCTGGTCTCCAGAGCCAAAGTCAGTGCTCCAGATCTTACCGTTCACATCCGTGTAACGAATAACTACGCCGCTCACGGTGCCTTCTCCCCCTTCAGTACTCAGCCTTCGGAACGGGTAGGAACCTACCTGAAACATCTCCTCCACCTGCTCACAGGTGGTCATGCAGTTTTCGGTCCCTTTCACCAAAGCTACCTCCAGCGACTTCTTCAGGTCCAGTCCCTTGGCCAAACGCATGGCCTGCCTGTCCACGCAGCCGGAAATAGCGGTAGGCTCATAAGCAACGGCCTGGCTCTCGTAGCCGTCTTTGCCCTCGGGCAAGAGCAAGGACTTACCGTCCATATCCGCCTCGAAATAGAGGTCTACCTGCTCCCCCTTGGGTTCTGTTTCCTCTTTGTCGCAGCTGCTAAAGCCGATAACACATAGCACTGCCAGCATGGTGGCAAATAGCTTTCTTGTTTTCATAGTTTTATTTCGTGTAAAGGGTTAAAAGAAGATATAAACATTCAGATTGATTACTTAACGTAATATCTAAATATATTATTGTATATGTACTATGCCGTCGTCTGATTAAGCTCATTGCTCCCGCTAAGGGAGAACTGCTCCCTTACAAGCTTCTCTAATTTCCGGCTGTGCCTGATCGAGACAACAAAATGGCAGGAAAGGCCCAGCAAAATGATCATCAGCCCTATGCTGCCGTAAAAGCCCGGCCAGTGCGCCCCCTTAAACAGCATTTCCCCCAGCAGGGTAAAAAGTATAGAAACTACCTGCGTCGCCTCCACCGCTGCCAGCGCCACCGGGTTGTGCTTCACCATTTGGAAGGCCTTGTAAAACAGCACGCCCCCCACTATACCTGAGCCCAGCGCCGTGGTAAGCGAGCCAAACAGCTGTCCGTTGCTGGGCAGGCCAGAGGTATAGAAACCGTAAGCCCCCAGCACCAGCAGCACCGGCAGGCTTCCCAGGCTCATCCCCAGCACCCGCTGCATGGCATTCAGGTTGATGTTCTTGTTCTCCAGCTCCAGCAGCAGTTTGCGGTTACCCAACGGCCACAGAAAAGCCGCCGTCAGGGCCAGAGCAAA
>JAJLKL010000021.1:0-4105 GCA_033838975.1 Hymenobacteraceae bacterium
CTACGAGCATGTAAACCACGTGGGCAGAATACGGAAACCGCTGGTACGTGCGCAATTGCCTGAAGCCACTGACAAGTATACCGCCCTGAAAGCTGCGGCCGCGGCTTTCAGAACCGGCAGCGTGATAGGAATTGGTTCGCCTCGTGCTTCGCTGGAGTCTAACTTCATGCTGAAAACGCTGGTCGGCGACGACAACTTCCACCACGGCGTGTCCGACTCTGAGCATGATCTGGTGGACCTGGCGCTGAAGATACTGAAAGAAGGTGCCGCTCGTACCCCGTCTTTGCGAGAGGTGGAGCAAGCAGACGCAGTTTTCATACTTGGAGAAGACCTGATCAATACCGCCCCAATGCTGGCCATGGCCGTAAGGCAATCGGTGCGCAAGCAGCCGGCGCTGGAGCACATCTCCAAAGCCAATATACCAGTCTGGCAAGACGCCGCGGTGCGTGAACTAATGCAGGACGAAAAAGGCCCGCTCTTCATCGCCACCATTCATGACACCAAACTCGACGAAATTGCGACGCATACTTACCACGACTCACCGGACGCAATTGCCCGTTTGGGTTTTGCGGTGGCAAATTTTATACACACTGATTTTCCGGAAGTACCCGGCTTGAACGAAGACGAGTTGCAGCTGGCACGGCAGATTGCCGATACACTGATGGCAGCCAAAAAGCCACTTGTAATTTCCGGCACGCACTGCGGCAGCGAACGTGTGCTGATGGCAACAGCAAACATCACCAATGCCTTGGTAGCCAAGAAAAAAGAAGCAGGCATTGTGGTCACCTTGCCGGAATGCAATAGCATGGGTCTTGCCATGCTGGGCGGTCACAAACTGGAATCTGCTTTTGAAGCGATACTCAATGGCTATGCCGATACGGTCATTATTTTGGAGAACGACCTTTACCG
Source organism: Hymenobacteraceae bacterium (assembly GCA_033838975.1). Lineage (GTDB taxonomy): Bacteria > Bacteroidota > Bacteroidia > Cytophagales > Hymenobacteraceae > Pontibacter. The sequence goes on from JAJLKL010000021.1 coordinate 910, forward strand.
ACGAGCCAACTCAGGTATGGTGACCAACTTCCTGAAGACTGCCAAGAACATCATCGTGCTTGACCACTTGCATAACGCCACGACCGAAGAGGCAAACATCTTACTGGCAGCCGGCACTTTTGCGGAAGCCGATGGCACGCTAGTAAATAATGAAGGACGTGCACAGCGCTTTTTTCAGGTATACCCTACTTCCGAAGAGCTACAGGAAAGCTGGCGCTGGCTGGGTGAATTGGGCACCTTACTGGCCCACGATCAAATCAGTCACTGGCATGGCTTCGATGATATACTAAAGGCCATGGTTAAAGAACAACCTGAACTGAAAGGTATAGACGCCGTGGCACCGGACACGGACTTCCGCATAGCCGGACAGAAAATTCCACGGGCACCGCACCGTTTCAGCGGTCGTACTGCCATGCAGGCCAACATCAACGTGAGCGAACCTAAGCCACCTGTGGACCCGGACGCCCCCCTCTCCTATACCATGGAAGGCTACCGCGGACAACCCCCTTCGTCTATGATCCCGTTTTTCTGGGCTCCCGGCTGGAACTCAGCACAGGCCACGAATAAGTACCAGCATGAAGTGGGCGGAAACCTGAAAGGCGGAGACCCTGGTTTGCGATTAATCGAACCGGACAAGACTAATGCTGCACCTTATACCCAGTCTGTGCCGCAAAAATTCCAGCCGCTGGAAGGCCACCTGTACATACTGCCAATCTACCACATCTTCGGTTCAGAAGAGCTCAGTATGTACTCACCGCCAATCGTGGAGCGTGCACCGGAGCCTTATGTATTACTGAACGAAGAGGATGCCATACTCATGAAACTGCAGGTGGGACAAAGTCTAAGCTTTACAATAGAAGGACAGGTCTATCAAGTTCCTGTGAAAATAAGCCCGCTGATACGCAGCGGCACGGCGGGCATGCCGGCTGGACTGCCGGGTATACCTTATGCTGAATTGCCTGCGTGGGCCATACTTAACCGAGAACTCAAATGGAAACAGCAACCCCAAACTACTTACTGATTATCGGCGGTGTGCTGTTCGTCATGCTCAACGTGGCGGCGGCACTTATCTGGGTAGAGCGTCGCCTCCTGGCCCTTTTTCAGGACAGGTATGGCCCGAACCGCGCCGGTCCCTTCGGCCTGCTGATCGTAGCGGCCGACTCCATCAAACTGTTCTTTAAGCAGGACTGGATTCCGCCTTTTGCCGACAAGCCGGTCTTTGTGCTGGCCCCTGCCATTGTCGTGGTCACGGTGCTGATGTCATTCGTGGTTATCCCTTTTGCGCCGGGTATCGTCGTCGCCGACCTTAACATTGGCTTACTGTTCTTTCTGGCGATGTCGTCGATGGGCGCCTACAGTATCATTTTAGGTGGTTGGGCCTCAAACAATAAGTACAGTTTGCTGGGTGCCATGCGCGGCGCGGCACAAATGATATCGTATGAAGTTTTCATGGGGCTGTCATTGATGGGTGTGGTGCTGATGGCAGGCTCGTTCAGTCTAAGTGAAATTGTGGAGGCACAGCGTGGCCTATGGTTTTTCATTCCACAGATCATTGGCTTCGTTATTTTCTTCATCGCAGGTATAGCCGAAACCCACCGTCTGCCTTTCGATATTCCGGAAGCAGAAAGTGAGCTGATCGCCGGCTTTCACTCGGAATACTCCGGTATGAAGTTCGGCATGTTCTTCATCGGCGAGTACATGGGCATTACGCTGATCTCGTGCATGATCGTGACCCTGTTTTTCGGGGGCTGGCTAGGGCCGGATTTCCTGCCGCCCATTGTGTGGTTCATCCTTAAAACTGGTTTCTTCCTGATGATTTTCATACTCCTGCGCGCCTCTATGCCACGCCCTCGCTACGACCAGTTGATGGAGTACGGCTGGAAGTATTTGCTACCGCTGACCTTGCTGAATCTGGTGGTAACGGCCGGGGTGTTGTTGTGGCTGAACAATGGGTTTGTGGGAATTTAGAAAGAGCGAATAAAAAAATAATAAACGAAAGGAGCACTTATGTTTAGTTTATTGCGCAGTATGTGGCTCACGTTTCTGCATGCTTTTCACAAGCGGGAAACCATCCAGTATCCGGAGCAAAAGGCCATCCTCCCGACCCGCTGGCGGGGCCGCATTGTGCTGTCTCGTGACCCGGACGGAGGCGAGCGCTGCGTGGCCTGCAATCTCTGCGCCGCAGCATGCCCCGTGGACTGCATTGCCCTGCAGGCCACCGAAGACCCAACCGGCCGCCGCTATCCGGAGTTCTTCCGTATTAACTTTTCCCGCTGCATTTTCTGCGGTTTCTGCGAAGACGCATGCCCGACCTATGCCATCCAGCTTATACCTTATTTTGAGATGGGTGAGTACAACCGCCAGAACCTCGTGTACGAAAAGGAAGATCTCCTCATCAACGGACAGGGAAAATACCACGGCTACAACTATTACAAGGTAGCAGGACTGGCCATCGGCGGGAAAGGAAAAGGAGAAGCCGAAAACGAAGCCCCTCCTGTAGACATCAAAAGCTTAATACCCTAGCCTATGGAACTGACATTTTATATCGCCGCATCCGTCGCCGTGCTGGCTACCATCATGGTTATCACGCGCTACAATATGATTCATGCACTACTATACCTCGTGGTTTCTTTTCTGGCAGTCGCCGTAGTGTTCCTGACCATGGGAGCACCCTTTATGGCTGCCCTCGAAGTCATTGTGTATGCAGGTGCCATCGTAGTGTTGATAATCTTCGTGATCATGATGCTAAGCCTTACCCGCGAAGATGTAGAACAGGAAAAAGCATGGCTACAGCCCAAGCTCTGGATAGGACCTGCCCTGCTTTCGTTTGTGCTGTTAGCTGAGTTGGTATACCTGTTGGTGATTGCCGAAATGCCAACCGCTCCGGTAGCAGGTAGCTACGTCGACGCACGGGCTGTGGGACTCGCCCTGTACGGACCTTACGTGCTGGGCGTGCAGCTGGCAGGTATACTCTTGATGGCAGGTATAGTAGGGGCTTACCACCTGGGTAGGCAAAAGAAAAAAGTGATTCATCGCTTTCTACAGGAAGAAGAAACGCAAAAAGAAAGGAGCGCAGTACTATGACAACCATAACAATGGAAGCAGGTATGTTGCTGGCGGGCGTTCTCTTCATGCTTGGTCTTATCAGTGTGATGATTCGCCGCAACATCATTTTCATGCTCATTTCGGTGGAGAT
>JAJLKL010000022.1:0-19309 GCA_033838975.1 Hymenobacteraceae bacterium
GGTTCTGCCTACAACATGCCTTCCAAGCCGGTAGACGCCATGAGCGTGGAGAACGTGCACGAGGCGGTGGCGGAGGCTGCAGAACGTGCCCGTGCAGGCGAAGGTCCTACACTGCTTGAGTTCAGAACGTACCGCTACAAGGGCCACTCTATGTCTGACCCTGCCAAGTACAGAACAAAAGAAGAGCTGGAGGATTACAAGGGCCGCGACACAATCGAATCAGTAAGAGCAACCATTCTGAAGAACGGCTGGGCTACGGAAGAGGAGTTGGACGAGATAGACGAGAAGGTGAAGCAGCAGGTGGCTGAGTCTGTGCAGTTTGCCGAGGATTCTCCTTACCCAGATCCGTCTGAGCTTTACACAGACATCTATGTAGAGAAGGATTATCCATACGTAATGGACTAAATCTTTTTTTTAATTGAAAATTAGGAATTAAAAATTATAAATTTGATGTTCGGAATTTATAAGTAATACTTTTAGTTGCTTTTGATTCCTAATTTTGAATTTCTAACAATCTAATACTGATGGCAAAAGAAACAGTTAAGAAGCACAGCGAGTTTGAAGAGCTGGTTGAGAATCCGGATGCGTTGGCAGAACGCTTAACGCAGTCTGAGGATTACGTGAGGAGAAACAAGTCGAAGTTGATCGGCGTGTTTGCCGCTATTGCTGCTCTGATCGTGGCAGGCTTCTTATACTATAACTACAAGAGCTCCCGTAACCAGGAGGCGCAAGAGGCCATGTTTCAGGCCGTTTACTACTTCGAGGCCGACTCTTTGAACAAGGCGCTCAACGGAGACGGGCAGTACATGGGCTTCTTATCTATTGCCGATGAGTATAGCGGAACAGACGCAGGTAACCTGGCTAGCTTCTACGCCGGCGTTGCACTGCTGAAGGAGGGTAAGTACGCCGAGGCTGTGGAGCACCTGGAGGACTTTAGTTCTGATGACTACCTGATGCAGGCGCGTGCCTATAGCCTTACCGGCGATGCACTGCTGGAGCAGGGCAAAAATCAGGAGGCGGCCAGCATGTACACGAAGGCGGCAGACTATAATTCTAACCAGTACTTTTCGCCACAGTACCTGATGAAGGCTGGTATTGCACACGAGGCGGCAAACAACTATGCTGCTGCTGTTGAGGCATATAACAGAATCATCAACGACTACGTTGCCTCTGCTGAGGTGACAGATGCCAAGAAGTATAAAGCCCGCGCCGAGATGCTGGCAGGCGGCAACAACTAAGATACACCTATAGGCTGGAGCCTAAACATAAAGCGCTTTTGCTCTGGGAAACAGGCAGGAGCGCTTTTTTATTTACCTGATGCTGCTGCAGGGTGCAACAAAGGCAAGGGCAACTCTTGTACCATACACGAAGAGGAGCAGGAAGAACTACTGCCCGCGAGTGGCACGTAAGAAATAACTCAAAAAAGGATCAACAATGGCTACATCACTTAAAAACCTAAGCGAGTACAAGCAGGATAAATTCACAGACATCTCGGACAAGACATTTGGCATAGTAGTGGCCGAGTGGCACAACGATATTACAGATGTGTTGTGCACAGGTGCTATCGAAACGCTGCTAAAGCACGGGGCCCAGAAAGAGAATATCTTTGTGAACACCGTGCCCGGCAGCTATGAGCTGACGCTGGGGGCGCAGTTCCTAGCCCAGCAGGAAGAAATTGATGCGGTGATCTGTATCGGAGTGGTGATCAAAGGGGATACCAAGCACGATGACTACATCAACCATGCCGTGGCGAACGGCCTCACCACCGTGTCTTTAAAGTACAACAAGCCGGTGTCCTTTGGGTTGGTAACGACCAATAACCTGGAGCAGGCGCAGGACCGGGCAGGGGGGAAGCACGGCAACAAAGGGGTGGAGGCCGCAGCCGCAGCCATCCACATGCTAAGTTTCTAGCGCGTACTCACCACCATAAAAAGAGAGCGGCAGCCTTGCTATCAGGGCTGCCGCTCTCTTTTGGTAGCTTACCTGTACTAGAACTTCAAACCGAAAGCCACGCCTGTGCGGATGCCGAAGCCGCCAAAAGCACCAGTGTCAAAATTGTCCTCACTGCCGCTCTTCACTTTAATGCTGCCGGCGTTGTAGCTTGGACCGAAGAAAGTATCCAGCACAAACCGCTCAGCAAAGACCCATTGGCCGCCAATCAGCAATCCGCCCCCAAAGGTGCTATAAGTTGCCTTAGCGTCGATGTCAGTGTATTCGCCGGTTTCCTCATCGTACCAGCCCGACTCTTTGGCCTTCAGGTTAAACGACTGGTAACGCAGGAAAGGGGCCACATAAAAGCCGGTAGGAGCCTGCTTCGACTGCGACAGGTACTTTCTGAACTCGGGGGTAATGCCAAAGCCGCTGAACTTCGTTTCGTCCACGCTGAACCCAGTGTAAAAGAAACCCAGCTGCACGCTCTTGTCCTCGGAAATGGTGCGCTCATAGAACACAGAGCCAGTGCGTACAATCGGGCTGATGACGTTGACTTTGAAAATGTTGCTCTGGGCCTGTGCCGTACCCATGGCCACAGCAAATACGGCCAGCATCAGTAAAAATGCTTTTCTCATAGTTTTTTAGATAAGGAGTGGAATGGTTAGTAAAATTTTTTGAGGCGCAAATATATGCAAAAGCCATCAATGCTTTATAAAAATTCAAAAAAATATTTAAATAATAAAACAAATCCCGTCCCAATAGGGTATCTGTAGCTTTGAAAGAAGCAGGCATTGGAAGAGGCGATAGGACAGAAAGATGATGTTAACATTAAATTTACATCTTCCATAGCTTTATAAGCAGAGAACTCTTACTTTTGCACGAAATTTAGCGAAAATGCTAATAAAGAGTCTATTGGCTATCTATTATCAGTTAAAAGTCATTGTTTAAACTAAATTCCCTTAACTGCTGTTAGCGGCATGAGGGGTATAGGAATAAAGCAAAGAGAAATATAGATTAAAACGGAAAAAAGTTTTAAAACAATAGAATGAAGGCGAACGAAGAAAAACAGCGTTACTCCAGAGAAGAACTGGTGGAGTTTGAGAACATCATTCAGGAGAAGCTGGCTAATGCACGCAAAGAGGTAGCTTTTATCAAGGAAACCTTGAGCCGTCGCAATGACTCAGGCACTGATAACACAGCATCTCCTACAAAAGTGCTGGAAGATGGCGCTGATACCGCTGAGAAAGAAAGCTTGAACCAGTTGGCTTCCCGCCAGATGAAGTTTATCCAGCAGCTGGAAAACGCCCTGATACGCATTAAAAACGGGACGTATGGCGTTTGCATCGTAACGGGTAAGCTGATCCCGAAGGAGAGACTGAGAGCTGTGCCGCATACACAGCACACCATTGAAGCTAAATTACAGCGTAACGACTAGTACGATTACCACTTGAATATTCTGCAAAACCATATTCAGGCACTAGTTTTCTGTGCCCAGTCGCCAATAAGTATTGAAGACATACAGCGCTGCCTGCAAGAGGCGCTCGGTATGGAGGAAGTATTGGTGAGCGATGTGCTGGAGGCCATTGAGGCTATAAACGAGCAACTAAGGGAGGGGAACTTCGCTTTCCAGGTCTACGCGATCGGAGGCGGCTATCAGTTCCTAACCAAGCCTGAGTACCAGGAGACGGTAAGTACGTACCTGAAGCAGAAGTCGAAGAAAAAACTGTCAGCGTCTTCTCTGGAGACGCTGGCAATTATTGCTTACAAGCAGCCGATCACAAGATCAGGAGTAGAGCAGATACGCGGAGTTGGGTGCGACTATGCCATCCACAAGCTCCTGGAGAAAGAGCTGATCGAGATCAAGGGGAAAGCCGAAACGATAGGAAGGCCGGTACTATACGGCACCTCGCAGAAGTTCATGGACTACTTCGGCATCAACCACATCAAAGACCTTCCACAACTGAAAGACTTCGCCACAGAAGAAAACATGATAGGAGAAGTGGCCGAATAAAGGCCCGGCCTGTCCGCAATTGAACTATACCTGACATATTTCTATTATTACTGCACATAACTAAAGGTACAGTAGCGATACTGCATCGATAACTAAATAACAATGGCAAGAGAAAATGAGAGACCTGCCCGCGGCAACGCAGGAGCAGGCAGAAGTGGTGCTGACAGAAACTACTCTGACAGACCAAATAATGACCGCGAAGGCAAGAAAATCTTTAACAGAAGAGACAAATACGACGGTTCAGGGGAGGAAAGAGGAGGCAGAGAACGCCGTTCTTTCGACGCTGACAGAAGAGATAACGATAGAAGAGGCTACCGCAGGGACGATGAGCGCCGTTCTTACGGAGACAGAAGAGAAGGCGGAGAGCGCCGCTCGTTTGGCAACGACAGACGCTCCTTCGACGGAGACCGTCCTAAGCGCTACGACAGAGAAGGTGGTGAGAGACGTTCGTTCAACGCTGACCGGCCTGACAGAAGAGAGGGCGGCGAGAGACGTTCTTTCGGAAGCGACCGTCCCCGTCGCGAAGACGACGGAAGAAGATCGTTCGGCAATGACAGACGTGAGGCCGGCGAGCGCCGCTCCTACGGAGAGGACCGTCCGTTCAGGAGAGATGACCGCCGTAGTGGCGAGAGAAGAGAAGGTGGTGAAAGACGTTCCTTTAACGCCGACAGGCCACGCCGGGAAGACGGCGAGCGTAGATCCTACGGCAATGACAGACGCGAGAGAGACGAAAGGCGCTCTTTCAAGACTGACCGCCCAGGTCGCGAGGAAGGCGGACGCCGCAGCTTTGACGGTGACAAGAAACCTTACAGAGAGAACAGAGCAGAAAGACTGGGCAAGCAGGCGCCTGCGCAAGAGCGCTTCAGCGACCGTGGCAGGAAAGAGGATGACATACAGGAGGCGCCAACCTATAACCTGAGTCGTTACAAAGATAACCCGCGCATTAAGAAGACCAACCGCAAGGAGGAGGAAGACGGAACTATCCGCCTAAACCGTTTTATTGCGAATGCCGGTATCTGCTCACGTCGCGAAGCGGACAGCCTGATTGAGTCAGGTGAGATCAAAGTGAACGGGGAGGTTGTAACGGAAATGGGCTTTAAGGTGAAGCCTACGGATAACGTACAGTACGGTAAGAAGATCCTGAACCGCCAGAAGCTGGTATATGTGCTGCTGAACAAGCCTAAGGACTTCATCACCACCACAGATGATCCGGAAGGCAGAAAAACGGTGATGAACCTGGTGGCGAACGCTTCTACGGAGCGCATCTTCCCGGTAGGCCGCCTGGACCGCAACACAACCGGTTTGCTGCTGTTCACCAACGACGGCGAACTGGCGCAAAAGCTGACGCATCCTTCCAACAACATCAAGAAGATCTACCAGGTGGAGCTGGACAAGCCAATCACGAAGGAGGACTTCAAGAAAATCGCCGAAGGCGTAGAACTGGAGGACGGAAAAGCAGAAGTGGACGATGTCGCGCTGTTGGGCGAGTCGAACAAGTTCCTCGGGCTGGAGATCCATATCGGACGTAACCGCATCGTGCGTCGCATTTTCGAGCACCTGGGCTACGAGGTAGTAACGCTGGACCGCGTGCAGTACGCAGGCCTTGTGAAGAAGGATGTGCCACGGGGTAACTGGCGCTATTTAACAGAGAAAGAGGTCATCCGTCTGAAGTACTTCATGTAGAAACATGCGGAGCGTTGCCATTGACATAGGGAACACGGGCACAAAGTACGGCATCTTCGAGGGAGATGCCTTGGTAAAGCAGGGGTATTTTGAGGGGCAGGAGCAACTGCCGCCAGAGCTGCTGCATCAGTCCTTTGACCATGCCATAGTGGCCTCTGTGGCAGGTGGTACGCAACATATTCAGGCAAGGCTGTCTGTGCACGGTAGCTTCGTAGAGCTCTCGGCGCAGACAGCCTTGCCTGTTTCTAACCACTACAAAACACCGCAAACGCTGGGGGCGGACAGGATAGCCGGAGCCGTGGGGGCAAACTACCTGTTCCCGGGCCGCAACTGCCTGGTGTTCGATGCTGGCACCTGCATCACCCACGACTACATAGACAGCCAGGGCGGCTACTACGGAGGAGGGATAGCACCGGGGCTGACCATGAAATTTAAGGCCCTGCATACTTTTACACAGCGCCTGCCGTTAGTACAGCAAATCGATAGCGGCTTTCCGCTCACCGGGCAAACTACACAGGAATCCATACAAAGCGGCGTACTGGCGGGCACCGTGGCCGAACTCAACGGCATCATACAGGCCTACACTGAAAATGCCGCCGATCTGGTGGTTATACTTTGCGGGGGAGATGCAGGATTTTTTGAAACTAAGTTAAAAGGACGCATCTTTGTAATTCCTGAATTAGTTTTAATCGGGCTTCACAGAATATTGATACATAATGTATAAGACACTTCGAGTACTGATAGGCTTTGCTGTGCTGTGCCTGGCGCATGCCACACAGGCGCAGAACATCGGTAACTCCCCGTACTCACGCTATGGTTTAGGGGAAATAAACACAAACCCCGGCAATATCCGGAACGCCGGTATGGCCGAGACCGGGATCAGTGCCGGCAACAGCTTTCAGGCCAACACCTCAAACCCGGCGCTACTGTACTACAACAGCATCACCGTGTTCGACATGGGCATTGCAGGGCAGCTGAAGAATGTAAAGAGCAACGGTGCCTCGCAGCTGGACGGAAACGCCAACCTGTACAACCTGACGCTGGCAGTGCCGATCTCCAAGCGCTGGAGCTCGGCGGTAGGCTTAAGGCCTTACAGCACGGTAAACTATGAGATCAGAGCCTCTGAGGTGTTGCCGGCCAACCCCAGGGCCACAGTAGAGAACCAGTACAGCGGGGAAGGTGGCTTGTCAGAGGTATACTTCGGGCATGGGGTGCGCATAGCGGACGGATTAACGATTGGCGGTAGCGCCTCTTATATCTTCGGTAACATCACGAAGGAGTCTGCCTCTGCGGTGAAGGACGACTCGCTGTCCGGTATCAACCTGGAGCGTGTGGTGTACAGTGAGCGTATTCGCTACAACGACTTCCTCTTCCGGGCAGGTGCAAACTATAGGAAGAAGGTAAAGGAGAAGTTCTACCTGAGTGCCGGCGCAGTGTACAGCCTGCAAACCGATCTGAGTGCAGAGCGCAAGTCGTCTTATGAGCGCCGAACAGTGGATGAGGTGGTGATAGACAACAGAATCCTGGCCGACAGTGTGGAGGGGAAAGTGAACATACCGCAGAGCTTCCGGGCAGGCATCAGCGTGGACAACGGTTCCAACCTGACCGTGGCTGCGGACTTTTATACGCAGAAGTGGTCTGACTTCAGAAACTTTGAGGGCGAGAGCGAGCTGGCCGACAGCTACCGGATAGGAGTGGGGGGCGAGTATACGCCAAACGCCAATGCCATCGACAGTTACTTTAAGCGGGTTACCTACCGTGCCGGCCTTTACTACGGCGATACGCCCTACTTGGTGAGGGGCGAGCAGGTAAAGGACAGAGGCGTGACAGCCGGCTTCACCCTGCCGCTGGGCCGTGGCACGATCTACGACATGTACCAGCTGAACGCAGCGCTGGGCTACGGCATGCGTGGCACCACGGACAATGGCCTGATCGCAGAGAACTATTTTCAGTTCAGCGTTGGTTTCACTGTAAACAGCAGATGGTTCATCAAGCGTAGAATAGAATAAAAATTTTAGCCTAGTATAAAGCAGAAGGCCGTTCTTGGAGCGGCCTTTTTTGCAATATGGGCACCTGCTCTACAGGGAGGTTAACAGTTGCGCATAAAATTTGCTAATTTCACCAAAAAGAAAGTTGACGACAACGATGCGAAAGGCATGGACTCTGGGGCTGATGGTTGTGCTGACCAGCATCGGCTTTAGCTGCAAGGACGACCTGAAAGACCCGGACAAAGAAGAGAAGTATACCGGTCCGCTCATCGAGAACAGGGATGTGGTGACGCTTTACAGCGACTCCGCCAAACTGCTCATCAAACTGCAGGCCCCGGTACAGCAGGAGTTTGAGAACGGAGACGGTGTGTTTCCCGAGGGCTTGTATGTGGAGTTCTACCAGAGGCCGGGCAATGTCTCCTCCACGCTCAGGGCCAACTACGGGAAACAGGAGCGGAACAAGGACATCTACATCGCGCGGGGCAATGTGGTGCTGAACAACATTCAGAAACAGGAGAAGCTGGAGACAGAGGAGCTTTTCTGGGACAAGAACAAAGCCCAGGTGTACACCGATAAGTTTGTGAAGATCACGACGCCGGAGCGCGTGCTGATGGGGCAGGGGCTGCAGGCAAACCAGGACCTCTCCAGGTACAGAATCCTGAAACCAACCGGCACACTAGATTTAACGGAAGAATGAACCAAAAATTGTCCAACACGATTCTACTATCGTTGGCATTCGTGACCATTGTGATCGGTATCCATCAGAGCATTGAAACCTCTGATATAGCCGGTAATTACTGGATATTCATGATTGCCCTGGTGTTCTTTATGCTTTACCGTTACCGGAAAAAGAAAGACAGCACCGAAAAGTAAATCAGCTATACTAAATGATAGATCCTGACCAGGTCATACTGCTGCTGGTGGCGCTCCTTTTCTCGGCCTTTTTCTCGGGTATCGAGATGGCCTTTGTTGCCGCCAACAGAATTCAGATCGAACTAAGCGAGAAGAACGGGGTACTGTCGGGCCGGATACTCTGGCACCTGCTGCAGCACCCGGCGCGCCTGATGGGCACGGCCCTGATCGGCAATACGCTGGCGCTTGTGCTGTACGGCTTTGCCATTGCCAGCGTGCTGAGTTCCCTGCTGCACTTTTACCTGCCGGAGCCGCTTCAGCTCGACTTCCTGATCCTCGTACTACAGATCGTGATCGCCTCGGGGGTGGTGCTGCTAACGGCCGAGTTCCTGCCGCGGAGCCTCTTCGCCATCAACCCAAACCGTATGTTGCAGGTGCTGGCAATCCCGGTCCTGCTCTTCTACTACCTGCTATACCCGGTGGTATACCTGATCGTCGGGTTGAGTAAGTGGGTGGCCCAGAAGGTGTTTAAGATCGAGTTCTCGGAGGATAAGCCCGTGTTTGGCTTTACCGACCTGAACGCTTTCATCAAGAGCCACCTGTACCACCCGGAGCAGGAGGATGCCCCGGAGGTAGACCCGCAGATATTCCACAATGCGCTGGAGTTTAAGACCGTGAAAGTACGGGAGTGCATGGTGCCGCGCACCGAGATAGAGGCCGTGGAGGTAGGCGAAACTGTGGAGACGCTGCGCCAGGCCTTTGTGGACACGGGCCACTCCAAGATACTTGTCTACCAGGACAGCATCGACAACATCATCGGGTACTGTCATCAGCTGGAGATGTTCAAGCAGCCGAAGAGCATCTCTGAAATTCTGGCCCCTGTGAGCCTGGTGCCGGAAAGTATGCTGGCCAGCGAGCTTTTTGTGAAGCTAGTGACAGAGCATCGGAGCGTGGCCGTGGTGGTGGATGAGTTCGGCGGAACCTCTGGCATCGTTACGGTAGAGGACGTGATCGAAGAGATCCTGGGGGAGATCGAGGACGAATACGACATCAACCACGCCCTGCTCGAGCAGGTGGTGCCGGAGAAAGGAATTTACGTGCTGAGCGCACGCCATGAAATAGATTACCTGAACGGAAAGTACAGCCTGGACTTGCCTGAAGGAGACTATGAAACGCTGGGAGGGCTTATCTTTTCAGAGTTTGGCGAGATCCCAACTCCCGGCGACGAGGTGCAGGTAGGATCCCTCTCCATCACCGTGCTTTCGATGGATGAGAACCGCATCAATGCCGTAAAGCTGGTAAAAAACTCAGATACTCAGACAGATGCTGTTTCTTAAACAGAAACGCATAAAATTTTGAATTTTAGCACGATTAACCTTATTTTGCACAATCCTTTTATAAGTTAAATAAAGAATGGCATTAATTAACAAGATTAGAGAGAAGTCTGGTTGGGCTGTAGGCGCCATTGCCATAGGACTTGGCGTATTTGTGGTAGGCGGAGACCTGCTGGGCCCTAACTCAAGGCTTTTGGGCAATGATGCGAACATAGTCGGTGAAATAGCCGGTGAAGAGATCGAGTACAACGAGTTCGATGCAGCACTCCAGCAGATAAAAGTTAACTACGAGTCACAGGTCGGACGCCCTGCCACAGAGGGAGAGTTAGCGATGCTGCGTGAGCAGGCCTGGAACCAGCTAATCTTTAAAATTGCCTTAGAGAAAGAGTATGAGCGCCTTGGCCTGGAGGTTACCGAAGAGGAACTTGTGGACATGGTGCAGGGAAATAACATCCACCCGGCTGTGATGCAGGCTTTCACAAACCCGCAGACAGGGGAGTTTGACCGCAACCAGGTGGTCCAGTACCTGCAGAACCTGGACCAGATGGGGCCAGAGGCACGTCCGATGTGGGCCAACTTCCAGCAGGGCATTGCTGCGGACCGTCTGCAGTCCAAGTATGCCAACCTGCTTTCCAAGTCGGTGTACATCACGGGTGCCGAGGCAAAGAACTACTACAACGCGCAGAACTCGGCGGCCAGCCTGAAGGTCCTGTATGTGCCGTACTTCACCGTGTCTGACTCTGCTGTGCAGGTAACGGATGCCCAGCTGAAGGACTACTATGAGCGTAACAAGGAGCTGTACAAGGTAGAGGAGGGTCGTTCCCTGGAGTTCGTTACCATTCCGGTGACAGCTTCGGTAGAGGACAGCACTTATTACCAGGAAGAGATCGCGACGCTGTCGCAGCAGTTTGCCGCCGCCAGCAATGACTCGGCCTTTGTGAACGCCAATTCAGACCAGCCTTACAACGGTTCTTACCAGATACCGGGCGAATTGCCGGAGGAACTGCGCAAGCAGCTGCCTTTGGAAGAGGGCAGGGTTTACGGGCCATACACCAGCAACGGGTCGCTGGCGCTGTATAAGGTGATGGATGCCAGAGAGGGTGACGTGAGTGCTGTAAGAGCAAGCCACATCCTGATCAGGCCAGAGAACGATACGCCAGAGGCTAAGGCCGCCGCAAAATCAAAAGCAGAGAACGTGCTTAGCCAGATCAGAGGCGGTGCCGACTTTGCCCAGATGGCTGCTCAGCACGGGTCAGACGGTACGGCTTCTGTGGGTGGTGACCTGGGATGGTTCGCAGAAGGCCGCATGGTGCCTGCTTTTGACAAGGCCGTGTTCAACTACTCCGGCACAGGGCTGCTGCCAAACCTGGTGGAAACTGAGTACGGCTACCACATTATAAAGGTAACGGCTCCTAAAACAAAACAGCAGTATAAAGTTGCCGCGGTGCAGCGCTCTATCGAGCCGAGCGAGACCACGCGCGATGTTGCCTACGGCGTAGCGGATGAGCTGTCCGGAACAAGCGATAACGCAGCGGAGTTCAGAGAGAATGTAGCGCAGAACAAATCGCTTGTAAAAGAAGAGGCCACAAACATTGGTAAAAACCAGGTGCTGGTAAACAACCTGAACAATGCCCGCGAACTGGTGCGTTGGGCCTATGCAAAAGATACAGAGGTAGGCGATGTGTCGCCGGTGTTTGAGATCAACGATCAGTTTGTGGTAGCTACGCTGACAAACAAGCGTGACAAGGGCTACGCAAAAGTTGAGGACATCCGCGAGGAGCTTACAGCTGCCGTGCGTAACGAGGTGAAAGCAGAGCAGATCATCGCCAAGCTGAAGGGTCAGAAAGGTTCCCTGGACGAGATGGCTGCCAGCTACGGCCCGGACGCAATGGTGAGAACGGCTGACAATGTAACGTTTGCTTCTGCTGCGATACCTGGTATCGGGGTTGAGCCGGTGGCAGTGGGCAAGGCATTCGGCCTGAAGCAAGGTGCCCGTACGGCTCCTTTCGAAGGACAGGGCGGCGTGATGGTAGTGGAGCTCGTGCAGCTTGACAAAGCTCCTGAGATCAGCGACCTTTCTAACGTGAGAGAGCAGCTGCGTAACCAGCGCGTTGGCAACATCGAGAGCAGAGCTTTCGAGGCGATCAAAGACAAGGCTGACATTAAAGATAATCGTGTAAGGTTCTTCTAAACCTCAACAGGTATAAAGCAAACAAAAGAGCCACCTCCGGTCGGGGTGGCTCTTTTGTTGTTTATGCGTATATTCAATTTAAATGCGGCCACGTAAGTATCAACCTGAGCCCTGTTCACGTTCTAAAAGTTAGCTATGTCCTTTAAACCATCCTATACCATCCTGCTGCTACTGCTTCTGTTCCTGGCAGCCCCTGCGGCCATGGCCCAGCGCCAGGACCTGGAGCTTGCCCGTGAGTACCTCAGCAAAGGCGACTACGCCAAGGCGGAGAACATGTACAGCAAGCTGATCGACGAGCCCCGGCTGTTTAACGTGGTGTACCCGGACTACCTGAAGGTACTGCTGACGCAGCGAAACTACAAGGAGGCCGAGAAGCTGGTTAAGAAGACCATCAAGCGCTACCCGAGCGTGCCCGGCTACCAGGTAGACCTGGGGGTGGTGTACCAAGCCGCCGGCGACAAAGCCGCGGCCGAAAAGCACTACGCAAAGCTGCTGGAGCAGATCAAGCCGGAGGAAGTGATTGCGGTGGCCAGTGCCTTCATGCAGAACGAGCTCTTCGACTATGCCGAGAGCACTTATCTGCGGGGCCGGCAGCTGAGTAATAACCCACAGGAGTACAGCCGGCCACTCATCGCCCTGTACACTTACAGGCAGAAGCAGCAGAGCCTGATCCCGGAGGTGCTGAACCTGCTGCAGGCAGATGAGCAGGAGCTGGGCTACGTGCAGAACATGCTGCAGAACAGCATAAAGGAGGACAAGGATTTTGACACGCTGGAGAATGAGCTGATCATGCGGGTGCAGCAGCACCCGGACAAGCTGGCGTTCAACGAACTGCTCATCTGGCTATACATACAGCGGCGTGACTTCTTTAGCGCTTTGATGCAGGCGCGCGCTGTGGACAAGCGCACACGCAGCGGCGGCTCCCGTGTCATGGAGCTGGGAGCAATCAGTCTGAAGAACAGAGACTATGAAGGAGCCATCGAGGCCTACGATTACATTGTAAAGGAATACCCGGAAGGGCCGTATTACCTGGTGGCGCGGCAAAGGCTGATCAATGCCCGCGAAGAGCAGGTGCAGAACACTTTTCCGGTCAGCACAGAGAAAATACAGGCGCTTATTGCGGATTATGAGGCCCTGCTGAACGAAGTGGGCCGCACCGCGCAGACGGTAGAGGTGCTGCAGCACATGGCAGGACTGTACGCCTTTTACCTCGACGAAAAGGACAAAGCCATCGCCCTGCTGCAGGAGGCGATCAACATGCCGAGGGCCAACGCCAGCCTGGTTGCCGACAGTAAGCTCACGCTGGGGGATATTTACCTGCTGAAGGGGGAGCCCTGGGAGAGCACCCTGCTCTACTCGCAGGTAGAGAAGTCGCACAAAGAGACGCCGGTGGGGCACGAGGCCAAACTGCGGAATGCCCGCCTGAACTATTACAAGGGAGACTTTGAGCTGGCGCAGGCTCACCTGGATATTCTGAAACTGGCCACTAGCCGTGAGATCGCGAACGATGCCATGTCGCTGAGTCTGCTGATCACCGATAACACCGGCCTTGATACCTCTACCGTGGCCATGGAGGAGTACGCAGCCATTGACCTGCTCATATTCCAGAACCGGTACCCGGAGGCTCTTACAGCACTGGACGCGATGCTGCAGAAATACCCTGGCCACAGCCTTACAGACGAGGTGTATTTCCAGAAGGCCAACCTGCATGAGCGGATGGGAGATTTTGAACTGGCAGTGGAGAACCTGCAGAAGATCGTGGGCAACCCGCAGTACGACATCCTGAGCGACGATGCCCTGTACCGCATGGCCTATATCTATGAGGAGAGCCTGCAGGACCAGGAGAAAGCGCAACAGCTATACAATGAACTGCTGGTAAAGCATCAGGGGAGCATCTTTGCTGCAGAGGCCAGAAAGCGGTTCCGGAAACTGCGGGGAGACCAGGTGAATTGAGGTTATGATTAGCAGATGTGAAGATGAGTGGATTTGGAAATGGCTGCAAGGCTGATGCGGGAACCGGTTCTACAGATGGCCGCTGGCACATCTCCACATCTTCGGATGGCAAGTTTCAAATGCCGGCTAATCCCCGAAGAAGATCACCAGGACAAGTATAAAAAGAAGGAAAAACCCGTACATGATCAGGTCCAGGGAATAATTTTTATACTTTTCGAAAAGTTCTCTGAATCGTTTCACCTTACATCCTGTTGTGCTACTGCAAAAGTATGGGTTTTCGGGCGAAGATAGAAGGCTACGGAATTCTGCCTGGCGCAAAATCCTCTAAGTTAAATTAGCTACCTTTGTAGCCGAACAATTGTAGTGTAGCAGAAGCATATGGAGAAAAGGTGGGAAAAGGTACCGGAGGCACCAGCTGAGGTAGTAGAAAGTCTTGCACAAAGCCTGAAAATTAGCCCAACCCTTGCCGGTATTCTCTGCCAGCGCGACATCTGTACTTTTGAGCAGGCAAAGCACTTCTTCCGCCCCAGCCTCAACGACCTGCACGACCCGTTCCTGATGAAGGACATGGACCGTGCCGTGAACCGCCTGAACGAGGCGCTGCACAACGGGGAGAAGATCCTGGTGTATGGCGACTACGACGTGGACGGTACCACCTCCGTAGCGCTCATGTACAGCTTCCTGCACAGCTACACCTCCCAAATCGATTTCTACATCCCCGACAGGTATAAAGAAGGCTACGGCGTTTCGCAGCAAGGTATAGACTGGGCTGCCGAGCATAAGTTCAGCCTCATCATCAGCCTCGACTGCGGTATTAAGTCTGCCGACAAGGTGGCCTACGCCGCTGAGAAAGGGATTGACTTCATCATCTGTGATCATCACCTGCCCGATGAGGACATACCGCAGGCGGTGGCGGTGCTGGACCCGAAGCAAGTGGATTGCCCGTACCCTTACAAGGAGCTCTCCGGCTGCGGGGTAGGCTTTAAGCTGATCCAGGCCTTCTGCATCCAGAACAACATTGAGCAGGAGGAGGCTTACCGCCTGCTGGACCTGCTGGTGGTAAGTATCGCCTCGGATATTGTCCCCATCACCGGCGAGAACCGCATTCTGGCCTACTATGGGCTACAGCACCTGAACAGGCCGCAGCCACTGCGCCCGGGACTGGATGCCCTGAAGGAGCTGGCTGCCATTACCGGGGAGATGGACATCACCAGCATTGTGTTTGGGTTTGCCCCGCGCATCAATGCCGCCGGGCGTATGGGAGATGCCAAAAACTCCGTTCGCATGCTGCTGGCCCAGAGCAAGGAGGAGGCTTTCCGGATGGCCGATATCATCAACGAGTCCAATAAGGCCCGCCGCGACAAGGACAGCAACATTACCAGGGAGGCGCTGCAGATGATTGAGGAGGATGAGTTTCTGCGCAATGCCAACTCCACCGTACTTTTTAAGGAAACCTGGCACAAAGGCGTGATCGGGATTGTCGCTTCGCGCTGCATCGAAAAATATTACCGCCCTACCATTATCCTGACCCAGTCGAATGGAAAGGCATCGGGCTCGGCCCGGTCTGTGCATGGCTTTAACGTGCACAGCGCCATCGAAAGCTGCTCAGATCTGCTGGAGCAGTTCGGGGGGCACATGTATGCAGCCGGCCTGACCTTGCCTGTGGAGAATATTCCGGCCTTCAGAGAGCGTTTTGAGCAGGTGGTGGCCAATACCATTACCGAAGATCAGAAAATCCCACAGATAGAGATTGACGCTGCTATTAGCCTCAAGCAGATCACCCGCAACTTCTACAATATTGTGCGACAGATGGAGCCCTTTGGGCCCGGCAACATGCGCCCGGTGTTTGTGTCGGAGTGCGTATACGATACCGGCAGTGTACGGGTGGTGGGCGATTCGCACCTGAAGCTCCGCCTGACACAGGACGGTTTCTACAGCATCGATGCCATCGGCTTTGGGCTGAGCGACTTCTATAAGCCTATCTCCAAGGGTATTCCCTTCGACGTGTGCTATACCATAGAGGAAAACATTTTCCGGGGCGTGATCTCGCTGCAGCTCCGGATTAAGGATATCCGCATAAAATAAGGAAGGCTCCTGTGAGGGAGCCTTTTTGCTTTCAGGTGCCTATGGCAGCGGGTGCATGTGCTTGAGTTGCTTCAGAGGACTGATATACTCCTCTGAGAGCACCAGCTCCGGCAGGCACAGCTTGTGCAGCGTATCCCAATCGCCGGCAAAGAAATTGATATCTACAGCCGAGTTTATGCCTGCCACAGAGCCTCTATCCGTGAACTGCCAGAACATCCAGCTGTCGGTGTGATACGTTTCGGGCTGCACGTCGCTGTAGCGGGCAATCCAGAAGTGGTACTCCGGGAAATGGCCCTTCAGGTAACGGCGGTAATAGTTCTGACCGGTGTAGATGATCGGCTTTACGCCGTAGTGTGCTGTTACAGCCTCCAGCCAGGTCCTGATGCTTTGGCGCAGCTGCTCCCCGCTTATCCTGGGGTCCGCTACTTCCACGTCCAGGACGGGAGGCAAATCGCCAGGCTCCAAGGTGACGGTGTTGATGAACAGGTTTATCTGGTCCTGCACGGGAGCCTCGGGCTTAAAGAAGTGGTAGGCCCCACGCTTGATGCCGTGTCGCTTTGTTTCCTCCCAGTTGCGGGCAAAGTAAGGGTCCAGCCTGAAGTCTCCCTGTGTGGCCTTTACAAAGGCAAATGATACCTCCGACTGGCTTACCAGCGACCAGTCTACCTCCTTCTGCCAGCGTGATACATCGATTCCCCGCAGCACAGTGTTGCTGCTATTGTTATTGGTTGTCAGCTTAGGCTCATTGTTGGTGTTGTCAACCGCACCAAAGGCTGAAGCGGAGAAGCAGGAGCACAGTAGCAGGCCAGTAAAGGCCCACCTCCGGAGTGTGGTATTAAGTAAAGCTACAGGCATAGTAAGGGCTGAAATGTAAAGCGCCTATTAAATTATATAGAAATAGTGATTTGCACAATACTTGAAGGATAGGTTTATACAGATTATTGAAACTATTTTAATAGTAATTATCTAATATTATAAATCATGGCAGCAATAGCCGCGCATGTAAAGGGCACCCGTTGCAGGATGGCGGCTTTATGTGTAACTTAGCCACGATGATACTGCGAGCAGAACACCTGATAAAAAAGTACAAATCGCGCCTCGTTGTGAACGATGTGAGCGTGGAGGTAAACCAAGGGGAGATTGTAGGTTTGCTGGGGCCGAACGGAGCCGGTAAAACCACCTCCTTTTACATGATTGTGGGGCTGGTGAAGCCGAACAGCGGCAAGATATTTCTTGATCAGGAGGACATCACAAACCTGCCTATGTACCAGCGTGCCAAGCGTGGAGTTGGTTACCTGGCGCAGGAGGCTTCAGTTTTCAGGCAGCTGACGGTAGAGGAGAATATCCTGTCGGTGCTGGAGATGACCAACCTGCCAAAGCAGGCGCAGCGCGAGAAGGTAGAGGAGCTGCTGGAGGAGTTCTCGCTGACGCATGTGCGCAAGAACAAAGGAGTGGTGCTGTCGGGTGGAGAGCGGCGCCGTACCGAGATTGCCCGTGCCCTGGCAGTGGACCCTAAGTTCGTACTGCTGGATGAGCCCTTCGCCGGGGTAGACCCGATCGCCGTGGAGGAGATCCAGAGCATCGTGGCCAAGCTGAAGAGCAAGAATATCGGTATCCTCATCACCGATCACAACGTAAACGAGACCCTTTCCATCACGGACCGCGCATACCTGCTGTTCGAGGGTAAGATCCTGAAGTCGGGAACGGCCGAGGAGCTGGCTGCCGATGAGCAGGTGCGGCGTGTATACTTGGGCAAGCACTTTGAGCTGAAGCGTAAGATTTAAGGCGCCTGCGGTCTGTTAGGTGGTTAAACTGCTGTTTACGGTAGAACTTGCAAATAAAGGAAACATCTTTTACCGGATGGCATAAAAGGCAGCAGAGTTGCTTTGCCTGAGGCAGCACCTCATAAAGTACACGAACAAGCATTTAACAGTTAACGCGACTATTCACCTTGGAAATAATAAACTCAATCGTCACGTGGGTAATGAAGAAGCGGATCCATCAGATCGATCTGTTTCGCAAGTACCCGCATGAGGTGCAGGAGGAGCTGTTCCAGAACCTGATCACTACAGCCAAGGGCACGGAGTGGGGCCAGCAGTATGGCTTTGCTGATATGAGATCTGTGAAGACTTTCCAGGAGCGGGTACCCATCAGCACCTATGAAGACCTGTACCCCTACATCGAACGGGTGATCAAGGGGGAGCAGAACGTGCTGTGGCCAAGCAAGATAGAGTGGTTTGCCAAGTCCTCGGGTACCACTAACGCCCGCAGCAAGTACATTCCGGTAAGCCCGGAATCTCTGGAGGACTGTCACTACAAGGGGGGCAAGGACATGCTCTCCATTTATGTGAACAATTACCCCGACACCAAACTCTTTACCGGCAAGGGCCTCTCCATTGGGGGGAGCCACCGCCCAAGTGAGCTGAACCCTAAAGTATCCTGCGGTGACGTTTCGGCGGTGATCATGCAGAACCTGCCTATCTGGGCTGAGGCTATGCGCACGCCGCCGCTTAAGGTAGCCCTGATGGATAAGTGGGAGGAGAAGATCGAGAAGATGGTGGAGGTGACCGTGCCGGAGCATGTGACCAGCCTGAGCGGGGTGCCCACCTGGACGTACGTGCTGCTCAAGCGTATCCTGGAGGTGACAGGTAAAAAGAACATACTGGAGGTATGGCCCAACCTGGAGCTGTTCACGCACGGCGCCGTGGCCTTTGGCCCTTACCGGCAGCTGTTCCGTGAGCTCATTCCTTCTCCCAGGATGCATTACCTGGAGGTATACAACGCCTCTGAAGGGTTCTTCGGGATACAGGACCAGCGCGACACAGAGGATGAGATGCTGCTGATGCTGGACTACGGGGTGTACTACGAGTTCATCCCGATGGATCAGTTTGGCGAAGAGCAGCCCAAGGCACTAACACTGGACCAGGTAGAGTTAGGGAAGAACTACGCCCTGGTGATTTCCACCAACGCCGGTCTGTGGCGCTACAAGATCGGCGATACCATCCGCTTCACCAACCTGAAGCCCTACCGCATCAAGATCTCAGGCCGCACCAAGCATTTCATCAATGCGTTCGGGGAGGAAGTGATCGTAGAAAACGCGGAGGTGGCCGTTACAAAGGCCTGCCAAGTAACAGGGGCCATTATCTCCAACTTCACTGCTGCCCCGGTGTACATGGAAAGCGGCAAGCGTGGCGGGCATGAGTGGCTCATTGAGTTTGAGAAAGAGCCGGACAACCTGCAAAAGTTTACCAGAACCCTGGATGAGACGCTGCGCGAGGTA
>JAJLKL010000023.1:0-6152 GCA_033838975.1 Hymenobacteraceae bacterium
GGGGCTTCGACCATGCTTTTTACCGCTAAAACAATTGAACCGATCTGGTGGATGATGCTTGTCGGGCTGGGGCTGTACATGGTATACATTCCTTTCAATGCCGTATTCTTCGACCGGCTGATCTCGACTTTCAAGTATACCGGAAATGTAGGTTTTTTAATTTACCTGGCGGATTCATTTGGGTATGTGGGCAGCGTCGGGGTGTTGTTCAGCAAAGAGATCTTTAAAGTGCAGCTCAACTGGGTCACGTTCTTTTCAAACAGTGTGATCGGCCTGTCAGCGATTGGTATCTTGCTAACCGCTTTTTCCATGGTTTACTTTGGAAGGAAGTACAAAAGGCTTAACTCCCCGAAACTAAAACCTGCCTGATAAGGGCAACCACAGTTTGCGCATACTTCTTTAACTTTATCCAGAGGTGTGCTACCAGGTGCTGTAACCGGACAAGCTTCCGCAGCCTTGTTCAGCTCATTTTGATCAAGCTCAGAGAAATCCGCAGTTTGTCAGAACTGCACGTACATGCCTACCCCCGGGCTGCCGTTTGGCAATACCACAGGCACCACGCTGGTCTTCAGCCCGCCACCCTTGGTTAACTTGGCATGTACCCAGTACACCACATTCACGGATAGTATACCGACTCCGGCACCCGCCAGCACATCCGACATCCAGTGCTCATTGTTGAGCACGCGCAGCACGCCCGTTCCGCCCGCAATACTATAACTCACCACACTTACCCAGGGGGCCGTGTGCCGGAACTCCTTGTCCATGAAGGTGGCAATGGTAAAGGCGTAGGCGGTATGGCCTGAGGGGAAGGCATATGGTTCTCCGTTTGGCCTTTCAATGTCGGTGATCAACTTGGTGGGGCCGACTATAGCCGACGTGATCCCGACGGCAGAGAAGAACAGGACAGTCTGACGTCCCAGTTTGTGGCGGTTCAGCGGTGAGATGAGGTTAAAGCCATATAGCCCCACCAGTGGCGCGAACATGGCAAAGTCATCGGCTTTGGTACCGAAGTCAGGAAATGCCTGGTTTCTGTAGTTGAAGACATCCAGGCTGCTTAACACGCCCCGACCCCCATAGGTATAAATACCGGCCGCTATCAGCACAGCCGAGGGAAGGACTGCTCTGGTCAGGAACCGCCTGTCGTCAGCCTCCAGCCGCTCCGCCTCCTTAGAGGAGGTTTCCTGCCCCGGTTGTACAGTATCAGCAGTAACAACGCTGCTCATACCTGCAAAGCCCCGTTCTTGGGCCACTGCCTGCAGGGGTACCGCAAGTAGCACGCTTAGCCAGACCAGGTGTGCGGTGAGTATCTTGTGGAGCCTCAAAACATAAGCTGCTTAGGTGAGAAATGACTACATGGATTTAAAACGACTGCGCTGAAAAGGGGTTTCATAACGACAGGAGACCGGGCCGGTAACAGAAAACGCAGGTTGCTGGTTCTTTCGGTTGAAGCTGAATGGGACAGAGGAGGCTCCTGCATACAAAAGGACAGGGCGAGGGGTATGAGCAGTCAGGGCAAAATGAAAGAGGGAAAAGCAGTAGTGAAACTGATTTTTCCCTCTTGGCAGCCTGTAAGATGTAACTATCGGATCAATTCCGAAGGGATAGAATTTATTGGTGAAAGCTCCTGCGCGTGTTAAAGGAGTAGTAAACTTCTGCCAGTTGGGAAGGCTGCCGATGCAAGAAAAGCGCTACAGAGCGTGCTGGTGTTAAAGCGAATGCGGAATACAAGCGGCCTCTACAGTTCCCTGATTTCTTATCAGATGAAAAGTCGATACTTGCTCTTTTGTTATAAGATTTGCTTTAGTAATGCATTAACTCCTAAAGATGCCTTGCTTGGCAGTTCTGGACACAACTTCTAACTGTCATGTTGTGTTGATTAATTAGAAGCGGCGGGAAAATGAACTACTTTATGCTATCGTCCACTGCGGCAATGCTTGCCTGCTTCTCAGGGACTGTTCAGAAGGCTGACCGAGTGCTGTCAAACGAGCTTGATAGGGGGGGAGCCTCTCTGCACAGTAGTATGCCTTTCCAGCAGGAGGTGCTCCACAGCTTTCGGCAGGGAATAGTGAGGATTATTTATTGGCCGTTGCTTCCATAAGGTAACACTAAACTATTTCTAAATCTTTAGCTTTGCCAGAAATTGTTTTAACCACTATGCAAAACCACGCTACACTCCTGCTCATCGACGACGAGAACAACCTGCGCCAGGTGCTGGCCCGCGTGCTGGAGCTGGAAGGCTACCAGGTGCTGCAGGCCAGGAATGCCAGAGAAGGATTTGAATTGCTGGAGAACCATACCGAGGAGGTAGAGGTGGTGCTGAGCGACGTGAAGCTGCCTGACGACCACGGTCTGAACATCCTGCGCAAAATAAAGGAGAAGTACCCGCTGCCAGAAGTTATTCTAATGACGGCCTATGGTACGATACAGGACGGGGTGAGCGCCATGAAGCAGGGCGCCTTCGACTACTTGACCAAGGGCGACAGCGATGAGCAACTGATTGTAACGGTGGCCCGTGCCGCCGACAAGGCAAGGCTGCGCCGAAGGGTGGCCGAGCTGGAGAAGCAGGTAGGGGCTAAAAGCACCCTGGACACCATCATTGGGCACACAGCTGCTCTGAAGCAGGCAAAAGAGCTAACGGCCCGCGTGGCGGCCACAGACTCCACCGTGCTATTAGAAGGGGAGACAGGCGTGGGCAAGGAACTGTTTGCACAGGCCATCCACAGCGCCAGCCCACGGCGCAGCAAGCCTTTTGTAGCCGTAAATTGCAGCGCTTTTCCCAAAGACCTTTTGGAGTCGGAGATCTTCGGTTATAAAAAAGGAGCCTTTACCGGGGCCATGGCCGACAAGAAGGGCCTGTTTGAGGAGGCCAACGGAGGCACCATTTTCCTGGACGAGATCGGGGAGATGCCGCCGGAGCTGCAGGCCAAGTTCCTGCGCGTGCTCGAGACCCAGACCTTCACCAAACTCGGCGATACGAAACCCATTAAAGTGAACGTGCGCATTGTGGCCGCCACCAACCGCGACCTACAGGCGGAGGCAGAAGCCGATCATTTCCGCCCGGACCTGTACTACCGTCTGTCGGTGTTTAAGATCCGGGTGCCCACGCTGCGGGAGCGGCAGGAAGATATTCCGCTGCTAGCCCAGTACTTTCTGCAGCAGTACAATACAAAGATGAACCGCCGCCTGCAGGGCATGAGCGAAGAGTTTGTACAGAAGCTGAAGAGCTACCCCTGGAAGGGTAACATCCGGGAGCTGAAGAACGTGATGGAGCGTGCCGTTATACTTGCCGACTCGGACACCCTCACCCCAGAGCACCTGCCAACTGAGTTCTGGACCGCCGCCCCTTCGCCGGAGGCCGCCCAAAGCGATACCTCCCTGAGTACCGTGGAGCGCAACCACATCCTGAAGGTGCTCGAGCAAAGTGGTGGCAACAAAACCGAGGCCGCCCGCCGCCTGCACATCGGCCTAACCACACTCTACCGAAAACTGCAGGAGTATGGCTTGAGTTGATTGTCTCTATTGTAGTGTCAGCACATGCCGCAGGTTTAGCGTTAGCGCAACTTGTGGCTTACTATGAGGCCAGTTTGTAACTGGCGGAAGTATAGCTTTGACTTTTACGCCAGTTACAAACTGGCCTCATGCTCAACCACCAGTTACCGCTGCGCTCAAACTGGCGGTATTTCTGGCGGAATTCCTAGGTTCCTATGAAATGAAAGTGGCTTCTAAGTAAGATACAAGACAGAATAAGTACACAAGTATAAAAAGTACCGCTACACAAGCTGAAAGCTTGCGGTAGCTAGTCCTCCAAACTCAACTTACCCTACCGATATGAAAAGCCGACCCTGCCATTTTGGTAGGGTCGGCTTTTTTCTTTCCTCCCGTCTTAATATTTATTTCAGTATAACTAGTTGACAATCAGCAATAATAAAAAGTTTGCGTCTTTATTTTCCCTTCTGGCACTCCGCTTGGCAATAGGCCTGGCATAACAAACAATTTATACCATGAACGAAGTGCTAATGACGATTTTACTGCTGGGGGCCGGTAGTGCCTGCTTCTGGCTCTTTTACAGATCCATTGACTTTTTCGACAACGTTTAACCCCTTTTTATGACCGCTATGATACAGCATCATGAGATTTCGAAGGAGCTCTGCCAGGAGTTCCCGGACCTGGAGCCTGAGTTGAAGCTGGAGCAAAACAGACGTAACCTGCACCGTCAGCTGGCCTGCTTTGCCTCCTATACCAACCGCTTTCTGGACACGCTGAACCTGGACGGCGCCCGCCGCTGCTTCCGGGAGGCAAACAAACTCCTGCAGGAAGGGGATCAGCAGGTTCGTCACGCCCTGCAGGTTTCTTACCTGTATACCCTGCACCTTTACAACGGGGGCAACTATTTGCAGTGGCGCCTGCTCATGGGGCCTGCCCTGGTGCGCTGCTCCCGGCAAATGACGCACAACCAGCTACCCTAACGCCTTTCCAGACTATGAAACTCATTTTTTTAATTAAAGATATGATCGCATTATTCAGCCTAAGCATTATCACGTTCTGCTACCTGTTTTACGTGCTGCTAAGACCCGAGAAATTCTAAGTTCACAACCACAACACAAGAGAAATGTCAACTGATATATTAGGAGTGATCGCTATGTTCCTGCTCACGGTGGCCATCGGGCTGCCGCTGGGCAAGTACATTGCGAAAGTTTACAAAGGAGAGCGCACTTGGCTCGATTTTATGGCGCCGGTAGAGCGGCTCTTCTTCCGCGTGAGCGGCATCGACGCACAGCGAGAAATGACCTGGAAACAAAATATGGTCGCGCTGCTGAGCATCAACCTGATCTGGTTCTTCTGGGCCATGTTCCTGCTCATGACGCAGAGCCACCACCCCTTCTGGAACCCTGACGGCAATCCATCGATGTCGCCGGACCTGGCTTTTAACACGGCCATCAGCTTCCTGGTGAACTGTAACCTGCAGCATTATTCCGGCGAAACAGGGCTTTCCTACCTGTCGCAGCTGGGCGTGATGTGCTTTCTGCAGTTCGTGACGGCGGGCACGGGCATGGCCGCCTGCGCCGTGGTGTTCAACGGTCTGCGCAACCGCAGCACCGAGCACTTGGGCAACTTTTTCGACTACTTCCTGAAAAGCTGTACCCGCATTCTTTTGCCAATAAGTGTGGTGGTGGCCGTGATCATTGCCATGGAGGGCACGCCAATGACCTTTGAAGGTAAAGATACCATTACAACGCTGCAGGGAGCAGAGCAACAGGTATCACGTGGACCAGCCGCAGCGATGGTTGCTATCAAACAAGTGGGCACGAACGGCGGCGGTTTCTTTGGTGTGAACTCATCACATCCGCTTGAAAACCCGACCTACCTTTCCAACATGGTAGAGAACATCGTGATCATCCTTATCCCGATCGCGCTGGCTTTTGCCCTCGGTTTTTACCTGGAGCGCAAGCGCCTGGGCTGGATGGTCTTCGGCGCGATGACGGCCGGCTTCCTGATGCTGCTGACGGCGACGGTATACTTTGAGATGAACGGCAACCCTGCCATCTCCAACATGGGCATCAATCAGGAACTGGGGTCTTTGGAAGGTAAAGAAATGCGCTTGGGCGCCGCTGCCTCGGGCATGTGGGCTACCAGCACCACGGTTACCTCCAACGGCTCTGTCAATGCCATGCACGATTCGCTTACGCCGCTTTCGGGCATGAATACGATGCTGGGCATGATGATCAACTCCTTCTACGGTGGGGTAGGCGTCGGCTTCCTGAATTTCTTTGTCTTCATCATCATCGCGGTGTTCATCTCCGGATTGATGGTGGGGCGCACGCCGGAGTTCCTGGGTAAGAAGGTGGAGGCCCGTGAGGTAAAGATTGCCATCATGATCGCCCTGTTGCACCCTTTGCTTATACTTTCCGGTACCGCGCTGGCTGCCTACGTGTATGTGCAGGACCCGTCGGTAGGCTGGCTGAACAACCCCGGCTTCCACGGCTTCTCCGAGATGCTCTACGAGTATACCTCCTCTGCGGCTAACAACGGTTCCGGCTTCGAAGGCCTCGGCGACAACACGCCTTTCTGGAACATCACCACCGGTTTCGTGCTTATCCTGAGCCGTTACCTGCCGATCATTGGACCGGTGGCCATCGCCGGTATCATGGCCC
>JAJLKL010000024.1:0-6103 GCA_033838975.1 Hymenobacteraceae bacterium
GGAAAAATGAGCAGGATAAGTAACCACCATATTAAGCCGATACGCTTAGTGCTGAACACCCTGCTCCAGAAGTCCTGTTTGGCGGCTGTGTTGCCAAAGCGGTGCACCAGGTAAATGGCTGCAAACGTTGGCCCGAAGGCACCGAGTATCAGCAACGGCAGCATCAGGTTGCCTGGCAGCGGCAGGGCCAGCATGGTACCCCATACGAGCCACGAGAAAATAAAACTCAGCGCAAAGAACCCCCATATGCCGGACATGCTGGTTTGGTGTATGATTGGCTTTCCCATAGGTATGTTTTTAGGTTTACGGGTGAGGTTGAAGGTCACGCCTGCCATTAGCTGCAACAGAATCAGCTGATAAGTAATGAAAAGATATTTCTAAATCAAAGTGAATAAAGTACAATATAATAAAATTTAGATACTTGCCTGGCATGGGCTGTATCAAAACCCATCCTTCACAAATAAAGTAGCTTATGGCTATGGAACACCATGTATCAGTATGGCCAATCCTGGTATTGGCATTGCTTCATTTCTTTGGCAGTCGGCTGCGTTTTCTGGCAGGGGTACCGCGGAGCATCTGGTTATCCGGAGCAGGGGGCGTGTCGGTTGCTTATGTGTTTCTGCACCTGTTCCCGGAGCTGCACGAGGCGCAGGAGCACATTGAGCAGAATGAGCCTTGGGCACAACGTTTCCTGCAGCACCATGTGTACCTGGTGGCCCTGGTTGGGCTGGCGGTGTTCTATGGATTGGAGCGTTCAGTGGTCTCGGCAAAGAGAGAACAGGTAAAGGTCGATAGGCAGCATGCAGAGAAGCAAAAGCCCCCCATGGGCATCTTCTGGCTGCACATTGGCTCCTTCGCCCTGTACAATGCGCTCATTGGGTACATCCTTTTTCAACGGGAGGAAGGTCCTACAGAGGAGATGGTCCTGTTTACCATTGCCATGGCACTGCACTTTTTGGTGAATGACTTTGGCCTGTTGGAGCACCATCGCAGCAACTACAAAAAGTATGGCCGCTGGTTGCTGGTGCTGGCACTGGTTATAGGCTGGACAGTGGGTTACGTGAAGGAGATGTCCGAAACTGTTGTATTCGGATTAATGGCCTTTGTGGGAGGAGGCGTGATTATGAACGTGCTGAAGGAGGAGTTGCCCGAAGAGCGCGAAAGCCGTTACTGGGCCTTCGCGCTTGGGGCAGGGGTTTATGCTACTTTACTGTTATCTCTGTAGGGGGGTGCAGTTGCCCTTCGGTACGGGCCACCATCATCGACACGGTGGTGTCGCCGGTTACATTCACTGTGGTGCGCAGCATATCCAGAATACGGTCCGGAGCAAGTATAAGCGCAATACCCTCAATTGGGATACCCGCCTGCTGCAGCACAATCACGAGCATCACAATACCGGCGCCCGGCACGGCGGCAGCACCGATAGAAGCCAGCGTGGCTGTCATCACAATGCCCAATTGGGCTGATAGATCCAGCGGAATGCCATAGGCCTGGGCAATAAATACGGCGGCCACGGCCTGGTAAAGGCTGGTACCGTCCATGTTGATGGTCGCACCCAGCGGCAACACAAAGCTGGTAATTTCTTTATTGATGCCCAGGTTCTTTTCAGAGCACTCCATCGTTACGGGCAGGGTGGCGGCGCTGGAGGAGGTAGAGAAGGCCAGCATCTGGGCCGGGAAGATGCCCTTCAGGAAGTGGCCGTATTTGGTTTTCCCTACCGTTACCACCAAGGCCGGGTATACCACAAATATCATCAGGGCCAGGCCTATCGTTACCACAATACAGTAGTAGCCCAGCACCAGCAGCAGCTCTACCGCCGCACTCGGGTCGTTGCCGGCAAACTCCACAACCAGGCCGGCCAGCAGGGCAAACACACCGTAAGGCGCGGTCATCATAATGATGTCCACGATCTTGAGGATGGCCATGTTCACCCCCTCAAAAAAGTCGTTGACGGGTTGGGCCTTGTCGGGCGGTATCAGGATGAGGGCAATGCCGAAGAGCAGGGCGAAGAAGATGACCTGCAGCATACTGCCGTTGTTGGTCATGGACTGAAAGATGTTGCTGGGTACGATATCCACAAGCGGCTGCAGTGGCCCCTGTTGCTCTACAGCAGCAGCATCGGAAGACCTTTGGGTAGTGGTGGAGGCGAACTGCTCCTTAAACTCCTCACGCTTCTCCGGTGAGAAGGCTTTGCCCGGCTCCAGGATGTTTACGAGCAGGAGGCCCAGCAGCACAGCCACAACCGTGGTGCCCATGTAAATACCGATGGTTTTAGTGCCAATGCGCGAAAGGCGGCTGATGTCGCTGAGGCTGGCCACTCCGGTGATAAGTGACACCAGTACCAGCGGCACGGCGATCAGCTTGAGTAGGTTAATAAAAATGGTCCCGAAGGGACTGATCCAGTCCAGGGTGAAGCTGTTGAGACCAAGAGAACTGGACATCATCCCCCAGGCTATACCAAGGGCCATACCGATCAGGATTTGCCAGTGCAGAGCAAGTTTCTTCATACGAGGTTTTACAGGCAGAACAGTTTTCTGCCTTACTATTTGGATGAAATTTTATGACATTACGCTTGTGCGGCACCTTTAAAGCATTGCAGGCAAGGCTGGTTATGCCTTGGCTGGTGCAGAACAGGTGTTAGGTAAAAATAAGCATATTTACGCTGGTTACCGGGTTAAAATGGTAAATTTTAAAATAATAACTTGTATCGTTATATGTCTTTTGCCGGTGAAAGGAGGAGCTGACAACAATAAAGCCGGCCCCTGACAAAGCAGGGGCCGGCTTTATACCTTAACCGGAGTGAGGGGAAACTACTCCTCGTTCACTACGATTTTCTCGATTTTGTCGTTTGCTCTGATCTGATCGATCACATCCAGGCCTTCCACTACCTTACCGAAGCAGGTATGGTTACGGTCCAGGTGGGCCGTGTTTTTGCGGCTGTGGCAGATGAAGAACTGGGAACCACCCGTGTTTCTTCCGGCATGCGCCATGCTCAGCACGCCTCGGTCGTGGTACTGGTTCTCACCTGTCAGTTCGCAGTCGATCTTATAGCCAGGGCCGCCGGTACCTGGTGTACCTTTGGCACCCTCACGTGAGTTAGGGCAACCACCCTGGATCACGAAGTCTGGAATTACTCTATGGAAGGTAAGGCCGTCGTAAAAGCCTTTCTGGGCCAGGTCAATAAAATTCTGAACCGTTTTAGGAGCGTCTTTCTCATAAAACTCGACTTTCATCACGCCCTTACCGGTATGGATTTCTGCAGTTTTCATTTATCTCTTCTTTTGTGGTAAAACATTGTTTCATAACAAAAGTACGCAATTTCTAGTTTAAAGAAGACTAACTGCACCCCACAGGGTGTATATCGGCCTAAAGTATACAACCACTACATAACTGCTATGAAAACAACAAACATATTTAAACTAGCGATCCCGTTGCTTTGCGGTACACTCCTCTTTAGCTGTGGCACGGACGAGGAAAGAAGGCGCAACCCAATGCAGCAAGAGTCAAAGCCTGTGCCGGGTACACAGCCGGAGGCCAGGATGACAAACCCAACCACAGAGGGCCGCCAAGCCGGATCAGGGGAAGCAGGGGGGGAAGAAGTTGACCTAACCATGACAGATCCGGCTATAGGAGGGCATGAGATGATGCCCTCCCAGAACATTGTGGAGAACATCACCTCTGCTCCCACACTTACCACCATGGCCTCGGTGCTGAGAAGAGCAGACATGGTGACTACCTTGAGCGGAACAGGGCCTTACACGGTGTTTGCGCCTACGAATGAGGCCTTTGAGGGGCTGCCGGAGAATACACTGGAAGATCTGCTGAAACCTGAGAACAGGCAGCGTCTGCGGGACATTCTGAGCAATCATGTGGTTACCGGTAGTCTTTCGGCAGAGCAGTTGCAGGACGGAGCCATGCTGAAAACCGTTGGCGGAGGTCAACTGAAAGTATCCAAGCGTGGCAACCAGGTGATGGTAAACGGTGCGGAGGTGCAGATGCCTAACAACCGTAGCCAGAACGGCATCATACATGTAGTCAATAAGGTGCTGACACCTGAAGGCTGACATCAGAAAAGAACGTACATAAAAAGAGGCGGCTGCATTGGCAGTCGCCTCTTTTTATGTGTTAGCCTCAGAACGGGTTTGTGGCCCACACCGCCAGTTCCGGCACAAAGCCACGGCTGTCCATCTCCAGAGCTCCTTTAATGGCCCAGGCTATCTCTTTGCCCCGCAATTTATTAGGCTGGTTTTCGCGCTCCTCCCGGTCTTCACGGCCAAAGGCGGTAGTCACCTCGCTTGGGTTTATGAGCATAACCCGGACGTTGTACCTACGGAGCTCGGCCTGCCAGCACTGCGTCATGCCGCGCAGGGCGAACTTGGAAGAGCAGTACACCGAACCACCCTCATAACCTTTTGTGGCGGCTGTAGAGCCAATGTTGATGATGTTGCCGTAGTTCTGCCTCTTAAAGATCTCTGCGGCTCTGGCAGCCATCATGGCGGCACCATACACGTTTACGCGGTACACTTTTTCAAAATCCTCCACAGTCAGCTCCTCCACTTTTCTGGAAAGCCCTATACCTGCGTTGTTAATGAGCACATCCAGTTTGCCGTATTCATTCATGAACGTCTTGAAGGTCCGCTTTACATCGTCTGGATTGGACACGTCAGCCGTGATGGGTAAGGCACCGATGTCGCGCGCTGCCTTGTGGGTGCGTTTCTCATCTCGTCCGGTAATGGCCACGTTGGCTCCGAGGTCCAGCAATAGCTTGGCTGTGGCGTGCCCGATGCCGAGGGTGCCGCCAGTAATCAGAATGTTCGCGTTTTCAAGTTTCATAACATGAACTGGTTTGGGTATAAAGTATAGAGTCCTGTAACGGAGCAGGTGGGGAATGGTTGATAGGTGCCCGGTGGAGTTTGAGGCAGCGCCGCCTTTACTCCCCCTGCTAAAGAGAGCCCGGTTCTTAGCTATCTTCTTCTCTGCTGGCTGTCTAGCAACTTCTGTCGTGCATGCCAGCCTTTAGGGCTCTTGTAGGAAAGGGGAAAAAGCCGGAGACGTAGAGCTTTATACTTTTCAGGAGTGAAAGGAAGGCTCTCCTCAGGCAGAGAAAGAGGACCAGTGTAAAATGAAAAGACGCAGGAGCTCTGCGTCTTCAACAGCCTTGCCGATACCAGGCTATTTCCTGTTGTCCTGCCCGTGCAGCATGCTCAGGTAGCTTTCGTAGCGCGTAAGGGAGATTTCGTTGTGGCGCACTGCCTCTATCACGGCACAGCCAGGTTCATTGAAGTGGGTGCAGTTGTTGAAGCGGCACTGGTTCAGGCGCTCCCGCATCTCCGGGAAGTAGTGGCTTAGCTCTGCCGGCGGAATGTCCACAATACCCAACTCTTTGATCCCGGGGGTATCGATGATAAAGGTGTCGTCGTCAATCTCGAACATTTCGGCGAAGGTGGTGGTGTGCACGCCTTTGTCAGAAAAGCCGGAGATCTCAGAGGTTTTAAGTTCCAGGTCCGGCACTATGAGGTTGATTAGGGAGGACTTGCCCACTCCGGAGTGGCCGGAGAGGAGAGTGGTTTTCCCTTTCAGCAGCGCTTTGATCTCCTCTATACCCTCGTTGTTCTTCGCTGAAACCGCCAGACTCTGGTAGCCTATCTGCTCGTACATATGGCTGATCTGGCGCTGGTAATCCCGCATCTCGTCGTCATAGAGGTCGGTCTTGTTGAAGATGAGAATGGTAGGGATATCGTAGGCCTCGGCTGTTACCAGAAAGCGGTCCATGAAGCCAAACGAAGTACGCGGCGACACCAGTGTCACGATCAGCAGGGCCTGGTCCAGGTTGGCGGCGATAATATGGGAGTAGGCCGTTTTGTGTGTACTCTGGCGGATGATGTAGTTCTCACGGTCCTCGATCTTGTTGATGACAGCAGTGTCCTCCCCGGCCTCCTCCACGTCAAACTCCACACGGTCGCCAACAGCAAGCGGGTTGCTGACCTTCATGCCTTTCAGCTTAAACTTGCCGCGCAGGCGGGCACGGTGCAGCTGGCCTGCCTCATCACGAACCAGGTACCACGACCCCGTTGACTTTACAACTACTCCTTTCATGCATTCT
>JAJLKL010000025.1:0-2463 GCA_033838975.1 Hymenobacteraceae bacterium
TCTTCCATTTCCGTTTTGATGCGGCGCAGGGTCTCTTACCACTCCGAAGGCTGGTCTACGCGGTGCACCCCCATACTGAAGAAGCCCACAGCCGGTTTGATAATGAAAGGGAATGGCAGCGTCTCTACGTCCAGCTGATCCAGTTCCTGAAAGGCTACGCTTTTGTAAAAGTAGTTCGGATACTCCTCCTGCAGCAAATCCCGGAACTGTACCTTGTTTTTGAACAGCTTGAGCCGGGAGGGGAGGCTGGAGAAGGACAGGTGCTGCTCTACCCAGCTGATCGAGTTCTCGGAGTTGGTGTATACAGGCTGGTTTGGGTTGGCCCTGTACTGAGCCACCGCCTCCGCTTCTGAGATAAAGTTCAGGTTTTTATCCGAAACGAGCTCCCGGGCAGTGGGTGTGGCAACCACCGGAAACTGGTTTCTTTCCAGGGTGTTGATTAAAAAGTCTGAAATGAATGGTTTGTCTAAAAGTATCATGTATAAAGTGTTCTGCTTTTTTTCAGCGGCACATGGTTTAAAAAGGTAAGTTGCTCAGGTCTACGTTGCCTCCGGAGATGATGATACCTACCTTCTTGCCTTTGAATTGCTCTTTGTCGCGCAGCAAAGCCGCAAACGCTACGGCGCTGGAAGGCTCTACGATCATTTTCATGCGTTCCCAGATCAGCTTCATGGCGGCTACTATCTCCTCCTCGCTCACACGCACGATACGGTCCACATGCTCCCGGATGATAGGGAAGTTACGGTCACCCAGCACGGTTCTAAGCCCGTCCGCAATAGTGTTGGCTGACTCATTGTCTTCTATCCTGCCGCTGAGCAGGGAGCGGTAGGCATCATCGGCCACCATAGGCTCACCACCTATCACCTGGCAGTTATCACCAAAGTAATGGGCCGCCAAAGCAGTTCCGGCAAGCAGCCCGCCTCCGCCTACAGGGGTAAAAACCGCATTTAGGTCAGGATGGTCTTCCAAGAGCTCCAGGCAGGCGGTACCCTGCCCCAGGATCACCTCATCGTCGTTGGAGGGGTGTATGAAGGTAGCGCCCTTTTCACGCTCGATCTGCGCGGCAGCTTCCTCCCGTGCTTTCAGGGTAGGGGCACTTTCCACGATTTCCCCGCCATACCCGCGAACTGCCTCTTTCTTTACCTGTGGGGCATTCTCGGGCATAACAATGTAGGCCTTCACACCCAGTGATCTTGCCGCCAGCGACAGGGCCTGGGCGAAGTTTCCGGAGGAGTGGGTGACCACCCCTTTGTCTCGCTGCTCCTGCGTAAGTTGCAGGATGGCGTTCGTGGCACCGCGCATCTTAAAGGCCCCCATGCGCTGGAAGTTCTCGCACTTGAAAAACAGCTGGGCTCCGGAAAGCTCATTGAGCATGGTGGAAGTTAAGACCGGGGTACGGTGTATGAACGGGGTGATGCGATGCTGGCAGTCCAGCAGATCTTGTTTAGTCATAGGTCTGGTTGTTTTAAGGTATAAGTGCGGCTATCACCTCAATTTCGATCAGGCTTCCGAAGTGTAGCTTCTGAGTAGGCACAATGCTTCGGGCTGGTTTGTGGGTGCCAAAGAAATCAGCATATACGGCATTTACTTTATCCCACAGGTGGATGTCCGCAATGTAAACCGTCGCCTTCAGTACCCGGGTTCTGGAGCTGCCCGCCTCCTGCAGCAGTTTCTCTACGTTTGCCAGGGCCTGGGCAGCCTGTTCTTCTATGGTCTCGGGTATTTCTTTTGTCTGTGGGTTTATCGGCAACTGGCCCGACAGGTACAGCACGCCATTGTGCTCCATCACCTGCGCATAGTGGCCGTTGCTTGGCGGCATGTTCTCAGTCTGAATAATTCTCATACGTCCAATTTAGCAGGTATACTTCTTAAATTCTAACCTTCCGGGACAGAAATGTGAACCCACGTGTGCTGCGGCTGGTTATGAGGCCTGATCAAGTTTAAAAATCCACAGCAAAGGGGGAAATTAATAGTATCTTTGCAGCCTTAAAATTAGCATTATGATCTCAGTTGACGCGGTTGGGGTTGAATTTAACGGTTCGGCCCTTTTTAGCAACATCTCCTTTAATATCAATGAAAATGACCGCATCGCCCTGATGGGGAAGAACGGTGCCGGAAAATCTACCCTGCTCAAGATCATTGCCGGGGTAAACAAACCCACAAAAGGCAAAGTGTCGGCCCCCAAGGATGCCGTGATCGCCTACCTGCCGCAGCACTTGCTCACCGAGGATAACTGTACCGTGTTTGAGGAGGCCTCCAAGGCCTTTGCCAAGGTGCTGGACATGAAAAAGCAGATGGACGAGCTGAACGCTCAGCTTGAAACCCGTACCGATTATGACTCGGACGAGTACTACAAGATCATAGAGCAGGTATCGGAGCTGGGGGAGAAGTACTACTCCATCGAAGAGATCAACTTTGATGCGGAGGTTGAGAAAACGCTGAAAGGCCTGGGCTTTACCCGAG
>JAJLKL010000026.1:0-16213 GCA_033838975.1 Hymenobacteraceae bacterium
AACGCAGGCGTTTCCTACGGGGTGGCTTTATCTTCTACGCCGAGCTTTGCGAACCTCTTCCCCGACGAGAACGGCATTTACCCCAACAACCCTTTTGCCTCCTCTAACTTTCTGCAGACCCGCGACCTGATCACCAACAACGAGAGTACAGACCGTTTCCTGGGCGGCCTCACCCTCAACACCATGCTTTACGAGAATGACATGTCCTCTACCAAACTGGTGCTGCGTGGCGGACTGGACTTCTATAACCTGCGCACGCGGGCTATCTTCCCCCGCTTGCTGCAGTTCCAGTCAGGCGGTGTGGGTACCGGCGGTGCCTCCATTGCAGGTAACAACTACAACCTGAACACTAACTACGCGGCCTTTATCGTGAACAACCTGAACCTGGCCGATAATACGTTGTTCTTTACCACCACCATCGGCGCCACCCGCGAGAACTTTAACCGCGACCAGGTACTGAATGTGGCGACGCAGCTGATCGGCTCGCAGGTTAACCTGGACCAAGCCGGTGCCGTGGAGGTAGACCAGAACCGGGAGAAGGTCCGCAACAAGGGCCTGTTCTTCCAGGAGGAGGTGAACTGGAGAGACCGTGTGATCGCCACGCTCGGTCTGCGCATGGATAAGTCTACCAATAACGCGGACCCCAACGAGTTCCGTTACTACCCCAAAGCCTCCCTGGCCATTAACCTGACCAACTTTGATTTCTGGACGACAGAGAGCATCACGCTGCTCAAGCCGCGTGTGGCTTACGGTGAGGCGGGTGGTTTTCCACCGTTCGGGGCCAAGTACACTTCCTTCATCGCCTCTAACATTGGCGGTAACCCGGGCTTGATACCTACCATACAGCGTGGTAATCCGGATATTGACCAGGAGCGGCAGAAAGAGTTCGAGACAGGTATAGACATCGGTATACTCAACAACCGGTTGATCCTGGAGGCTACCTACTACAACAAAACCGTGTCAGACCTGATCCTGATCCGCAACGTGCCTACCTCTTCGGGCTTCTCTACAGAGGCGGTAAATGCCGGTGAGTTGCGGAACAGAGGGGTAGAGCTGGCCCTGAGTGCGGTGCCTTTCGAGACGCCAAGCTTCAAGTGGGATTCCAGAACCAGCTACTGGCTGAACCGGTCTGAGATCACAGAACTGAATGTGCCGGCCTTCCCGCTCGGCGCCTTCGGTAACACGCTGGGTACTTTCTTCATAGAGGAGGGAGAGCCTGCCACACAGATCGTGGGTATAAAAGGGGATCAGGGCGTGCAGCAGTTGGGTAATGCGGAGCCTGACTTCCAGATGAACTTCCACAACTTCTTCACCATCAAGCAGAACCTGACGTTCTCCTTCCTGCTGCACTGGAAGCAGGGTGGGGATAACATTAACCTGACACAGCTGCTGACGGACCTCGGCGGCACCTCCGGCGACTACGACGATGACGATGACGGAGACGGCATACCGAATGCACAGGAGCGTGTAGAAGCACTGGGCGTAACAGCGGAGAACTTTGTGCAGGACGCCTCTTACCTGCGCCTGCGCGAGATAGGTTTGTATTACAGTATACCAAATCCGATTTTAGATAGGGTCTTCAGGGGATTTGTACGGCAGGCGCGCATAGGCGCTTCGGCACTTAACCTGTTCACCATCACCGATTATGCAGGCTATGACCCTGAGGTGTCCAACTTCGGAGGCAACGGCCTTTCCACAGGCGTAGACGTAACGCCTTTCCCTAACTCGAAGCGCTACTTCTTCCACTTTTCCATCGGGTTCTAATTTAAATGAAGATGATCATGAAAAAGTATATAAAGCAACTCAAGTTCAAACCTGTGTTGGGGCTGCTGGCGGCGGTGCTCGTGCTGCCGGCCTGCGAGCTGGATGAGATTCCGGACCCCAACAACCCCACCATTGAGACGGTGCTGGAGAACGCCACGGTAGATGACCTGAACAACGTGGTGGTAGGTACAGAGTCTGGCATGCGCAACGTGCTGGGCACCTACTATGACAACGTAGGCGTGATCGGCCGGGAGCATTACCGCTTCTCCGGCGCTGACCCGCGTTTTGTGTCAGACTTGCTGGGGGCAGGCAGCGCCATACTGGACAACAACACGTTCTACACCACCAACCCCTGGGCCGCCCGCTACCGCGTGGTGAAAAACACGAACATCCTGATCGAAGCGGTGGACAACACCACTCTGATCACCGAGGAGCAGCGGCAGGGCTATTTGGGCTTTGCCAAAACCATCAAGGCACATCAGCTACTGATGAACCTGACGATGATGAACGAGAACGGCATTAGGCTGGATGTGAGTGATTTTGATAACCTGGGGCCTGTTGTAGGAAGGGCGGAGGCGATGGAGGCTATTGCCAGTCTGCTGGATGAGGCGGCTGGCCATCTGGAGGCTGCCGGGGAAAGCTTTCCGTTTGAGCTGTCGGGTGGCTTCACTGACTTCCAGCCAGGGGGCGGGGCTCCGTTTAACACCCCGGAGGGCTTTCTGCAGTTTAACCGGGCACTGGCTGCAAGGGTAGCGGTATACCGTGAGAACTTTGCTCAGGCCCTGGCGCTGCTGGAGCAGTCGTTTTTTGACCTGAATGGCAGCTTCCGCGAAGGGGTGTACTATGTTTTCAGCACGGCCCCCGGCGACCAGCTGAACCCCCTGTACTTTGCGCCCAACGCTACTGGGGAGGTGAGGGTGGCCCACCCAAGCTTCATTGCAGATGCCACGCCGGGAGATGACCGCCTGTCAAAAGTATCGCGGCGTGAGGCTCCTGCCACGCACCCAAGTGGCTTGTCCAGCCAGTATGATGTGGCGCTGTTTGCCACCAACACAGATCCGGCACCGCTGATCAGAAACGAGGAGCTGATCCTGATCTATGCCGAGGCCAACATACAGACGGGTAATCTGGATGAGGCGGTAAGGGCCTTGAACATTATCCGCACGGGCCATGGCATAAGTGCCTACAGCGGACCTGTTACGCAGGAGGCCCTGTTAGATGAAATGCTCCGCCAGCGCCGTTACTCGCTCTTCTTCGAAGGGCACCGCTGGATAGACATGCGGCGCTATGAG
This sequence comes from Hymenobacteraceae bacterium, assembly GCA_033838975.1. Classification (GTDB taxonomy): domain Bacteria; phylum Bacteroidota; class Bacteroidia; order Cytophagales; family Hymenobacteraceae; genus Pontibacter. Next base: position 3,057 of record JAJLKL010000026.1, read on the forward strand.
CGCCTGGATGAGCTGCCGATCGACCGTACGGGAGACGATGTGTGGAGAAGCTTCCCGATTCCGTTTGCGGAGAACGTGTAGACCTGGTCATAAATAAGAAAGGGAGCTCTAAGGCTCCCTTTCTTATTTATCTTTCCAGCGATACCCGCAGTCGTAGCAGGTGTACTTCCGGCTCAGGAAAGGGACCGGAAAGCCGAGCAGCAGATAGCTGATCGAGAAGACGGTCTTGTTATACTTCTCCTCGCCCACGTGGTCGGAGCTGCAGTTGGGGCAGACTCTGGCCTGCGGGTGCTCCTGCATGGGCGGTGCCATCTCAATGTTATCGTACAGAAACTCGCTGTTACCCTCCTGGATGCGGGACAGGATTGCCTTGGCCTCCATTACGTCCTCCTCCGTCACCTTCAGCTTTACGCCCCCTACCGCTACCGAGTAAAAAGGTTGTACCCCCACGATGTGCTCGTCACCTAAAAAACAAAGGATACCCTCTGCCTCCAGCCGCCCTTTCAGGATATGGGCCTCTGTGAGTTCGTTGAAGGTAGCGACGGTTACCAGGCGTTCTGTCATATGGGGAGGTGGTTAAAACCCTTGCGTTACTTTTTAGGGGGAAGGTCAAAGGCTACTGCCTCATGCTCAAAATGGCCTTTATGGGAGCCATCGCAGAAAGGCTTGTTCTTAGACAGGCCGCAGCGGCAGATCGATACCAGCTCACGTCCGCCCAAGTTATACACATTGCCATTCTTGTCCATGATCTCGAAGTCGCCCTCGATGCGGAGCGAACCGTTGTTGTTTACGGTTATTTTAGTTTTTGCCATAGTTCCTTCTGTTAAATATAAGCAAGTATAATGATTTTGTGCCACTTGTTCTCGATAATTGAGGGGCAACGAGAAACAAAAACGGCCATGGAAACCCATGGCCGTTTTATTACTAAAGCTCTTATGCTGTTTAGTTGCTATACAGGTACGTATAGGTCGTGCGCTTCCCGCCAGGGGTTGTAACCGTCTGGCTCAGCGGATATCCGCGCTCATCATACGTGTACGCGTAGGCATACTTGTACGTCTTTTGGCTGCTGTTAACCACCGTAGTGGCGGCGATCAGGTTGTTTGGGCTGCTGGCCGTGCCCGGTTGCGCCATCGCAAAGAAAGGGTTCAGGTTGGAGTCGTAAGAGTACGTTGTGGTCGAGAACAGGCTGGCCTCCCCCTTGTCATCCACCACGTACTGCTTTTCCTGGCTGTAGTTGCCGTTTGGCAGTACCTCATACTTTGTAAAGGACTTTGCCTTGGCTGATTTGCCCTCGCCCTCGAACACAGACTTCTTCTCAAGCTTGTTGTTCGTGTTGTAGTCGTACTGTGTAAACGAGTTGTACTCTACCTTGCCGCCGCTGTAATAGCTGGTGGTGGTTTGGTCCAGCAGGCCATTCTGGGCGTACACGTACGTCTCTTCAGAAAGTACAGCATGATTGCTGCCCGCATGCGTAGTGGCTTTGATTAGCTTGCCCTTGGCATCGTGCTCAAGCTTCTCATAGCTTTCCAGCTCACCCGTCTCCTGATCAAAGTGGTTGATCTGGCTCAGCTGCTTTCCCGCAAAGTTGTAGGTGGACACCTCAGCAGAATCTACCAGGATGTGCGACAAGGTCCCTTGCTCGAAATCCGGCCTCACGGTGTCCTGGTCTTCACTCTTCTCGCAAGAGCTCAGCGCCACCACCCCAAACATTAGCATGGCTGGCAAAAATCTGTTTTTCAATTTCATTTGGCTAAAAGTTGAAATTATGAAAATACATGTTCCGGCTATATACACCGGTTTGTTTGGAGTGAAAACGGCGATCAGAGATAAAAAATTGCATTATGTTTGAAAATAATGCCTGTGTGCCGGTACGAAAGGTTGGTGTGGTTTTGTTTAAGGTGTTGTTGTTTAGTGTTTTGTGTGGATAAAACTGCTGCTATTGCTCCTGTGAATAATTTTTAGAATTGCACTGTATAGAATTTTTTATATGTTTTGAAACGGGCAGGAGGTCAGTTGATGCTGGCACTTTGGGCAATGCTGAGCAGTTCATCGCCGGAGTCGATGTTGTGGCGCAGGTGGCCTTTAAAGTTTACGGCTATACGCAGGGCTTGCAGGCCTTGCACGCCCTGCATTTCCTCCAGTTCCAGGTGTTCTATGTCCCTGCCGATGTAGCCCTCCGACTGCAGGAACTCGATGTAGCGGGTATACTCTGCCAGCTCCTTCTGCTGTGAGTACACAATGGCGATCTTGCCGGGTTGCGTCAGGCGCTCGTCAGACCCTCGCAGCGTGGCCTTGTCAATACGCTTCTTGATGATTTCGTAGCGGATATTGTTGGCGCCCTCCACGTCAAACTTCTTTTCATCCAGTCTGAACCGGATGGAGATGGGGTCGCTGTGGACGAGGATGAGCTGCGTGATCTCCAGCGGAAGCTTCAGGTTAGGGCGGAGCTTGTTTACACGACGCGCAATCTCGCAGGTGAGCATAAGCTGCCACAGGCGCATGTTCTTCAGGTAGATCGGCTGGAAATCGCCGTTGTTCAGCAACGAGGCGCCAATGTAGATGTTATACTCCAGCCCGTCGGTCTTGTACTTCTCAAAGTAATGCGGAAAAGTAGCCTGCGCCTTCTCCTCCTCGCGCTCCAGGAAGGTGGAAATCGTCTCGTTGATCATGAAGAGGCTTTCCTCATACGCCCTGCGCTTGTTGTACACCACTTTATAGGGGTTGTTGATGGCTGAGCGGTAAGCCTGTATGGCATGAGCTGCCGCCGGGTTTCTCCGGATGAAATGGTCAAACAGCGGCTCCACCTCGCTGCGCAGGAAATCAAGGATAAGCCCCTCGTCGCCAGACCCCAGCTCGTGGGTGATCTTCTGCGAGTACTTGTCGATCTTGAAGACCAGTTCATCCAGGATAGACAGCGGGAGGTTGTCCTTCACGGCCAGTATCACTTCCTTGGCCAGCACCAGCTGCTCGAGCAGGTCCCCCTGAATGGCCTTGTTCCGCTCTATCGCCGAGCCTCTGACGTCTGACACGCCATACAGCGGGTAAATGTCGCGGAACACGATCGGCTCTATTTCAGGGCTGTTGTTCGTTTCCATCTTCTCCAGCAGGTTGATGGCCGCCTGGGTAAAGCGCCACTCCACAATCGGGTGGATGGCCGTGTACTTTTCTTTGATAATGCTTTGTATGCTGCTGCGCAACTCTTCCAGGCCACGGTTCATGGCAAGGGCGAACAATGGCAGGATCTCTTTCAGCTTGATGGTGGAGAGGGCGTTAAGCTCGCCAGGTATAGGCGAGGCCAGCTCCATCAGCCCGATTGTTTTCCGGTCGTACTGCAGGGGGGCAATGATCAGGTTGCGCACACCTGACTCAAGCAGCTGCTGCTCGATCTTGGTGGGGTGCGGGAAAACATGCAGGTCCTCCACCACGATGGTATGCCCTTCCTTTATCACAGGCTCATAGATAGAGCCTTTGAGGTCCGCCAGCTTAAAGTCGCAGTCCTGTGTCAGTACAAGGCCGCTCCAGATCTTGCGGGCGTAGGTCGTATCGAACTCACGGAGGGCAGGGCAGGAGGCAAAGCCCAGCCGTATGTCTGGCAGGCTGAACAGAATGCGCAGCTTTTGCTGCAGGTTCTCGAAGCCCTCCTCTGTGGTAACGGAGTTCTTGTCCAGCAGGTCAAAGCGCAGGGAGGAGATCGTTTCCTCGTTCGTTACGTCCGTGAAGTCGTAGATGGCAAAACCGGTGAACTCGAAGTTCTCCGGCGGCAGCTTTTTCATCCAGAGGTCAAGGTCGTTGTAGCGGTTGATCAGGAAGTTGATCTCCTGGGCCTTCAGGGGCTTCACTTCTCCCTTGGCCTTCACTTCCATAAACTTCAGGTCGATGCTGAGCTTATAGTGGCGTGGCAGCTCTGTGAATTTATCTTTCACGGTGAAGATGAACGGCTCATCTATATGGAAGTTCGCATTGTAAAACTTCTCCAGTATGATGGTATAAGCCGAGAGGATCAGCCGGAAGAGCAGAGTCTTCAGGTCCAGGTTCAGTTTTTCGGTAAAGTTGCCGCCCTCCAGCAGCTTCAGCGCCTCCAGCTTAGGGGTGGCGTAGAAGCTGTCGAAGTGGAAGGGTACGGCCGCTGCCTTCAGGTCATTCTCCCAGAGCGCACTGGGAAAAATATCCTCCATCAGGATATCAATCGTATCTATGTGCTTCTCAATAAATGAGGTGTCCTGAATGGAGCCCATCAGCTCCGGTGCCTGCCGCAGCAGAGACACCTGCTCCCTGACCCGCACCACATTACAGCTCGGGTCACTTTTCATTTTTTCTTCCCAATAGGCAATAAGCGGCGACAGGCTGAGCGTTGTCTCAAAAGGAAATTCCTCTATACTCAGAATAACATCGTCGTTACTTGTAATGGAAACAACGGTTTCGTGAAAGCTCCCTAAATGGCGTTTGTTCATACTTTACGGGTTCAAAAAAGTACCAGTTTGGCTGATACGGCAGGGGCTGCATGACCTGAATGTTTACCGCCCCAGCCCTATTAACGCATTTTCTATTTAAAAGATAGTGCAATTTTTAAGCCGTTTATGTTATGTTTTTGTTAATCTGTGCTCTACAGCATCTGCGGGCGGAAAAGGTGTCATTCTTCGGATGGGTACTATATATTTGTGGCACAATATTTATTGTAGAGGAAACTAGTTAGAGATCATATTTGCTACATTACTACCTTTGATTATGAAGAAACTGAGGAAATGGGTGCTGGCGATGCTACTCGTGAGCATGGCATGGGGAGCACAGGCACAGTCGCAGTCACAGCTGGAGCAGGATCTGGCAGAGCTGCGCGCCTGGATGCAGAAAAAGTCGGCGCAGGCTGATGAGGCCATTAAACAGGAGTGGCCAACGGTAAAGGAGGAGTTCAAGGAACTCACGTATACCCTGGACCGCAACACGAAGAAGCTTTCCGAAAGCTCAAGAACAGAGTACAATGACATCAAGCAGCGGTACAAGGAGTGGGAGGAGCGTAACGAGACCCGGAAAGCCGTGGACCTGGATGGGCGCGAGCTGGAGCGCTGGGAGCGCCAGATGACGGGTACCACCAACATTGCCAAGATCAAACCGGCCAAAATGCGCGACGCCTACACGCAGTTGCTGGAGTATACCCGTGCCAACCGCCGGGACTGGAGCCTCCGGGACTGGGACTATGCCGAGTTTGTGTTCGGGGAGCTGAATACCCGTAAGGCTGAGGTGCTGGACTACCTGAGTAACGGCGATAAAATCAAGATTGCGGCCCTGCAGGTAGAGTTCGCCACCCTGAAGAAAAGCCGCGAAGCCAAAGACATGTACCAGGACATGCGCGAGGAGAAGCGCTAAGGACAGTGTGGACCAAACGCAAAAATGGCCACCGGTGAGATGCCGGTGGCCATTTTGTTTGAATAGTGCTGCTGTTAGATAGCGTTTGGTCCTTTGGTGCCGCCAGACTGCTCTTTGTTCTCGTTACGGCCCTGGTTTGGACTTTTATTCTTTTGCTGATCGCTCAGGCTACGGTTTTCCTTTACATTGTTCTTGTCTCTTGCTTCAGGGTTGCTCTGCTTATGTCTTTGCTGATTATGTCCTTTTGTCATGGCTTTCTTGTTTTGGTTTATACTTTAAGGTACGGGCTACAGGCGGGCAGGTTGGGGCGGAAATTGTACTAAAAGTCCGGTGTATAGATGCACCGTGCATAGGTGTGTTGATAAGTGGTGGAGAACTGTCTGATGTTACAGGACCGGCATTCGCGGAAAAGCCGTACTTTTGTAGCCGGCTTTTACTAATACCAAAGAATACCATGCATATTGCAATCGTCGGCAACATTGGCGCTGGCAAAACTACCCTTGCTACCAAGCTTTCGCAGCATTTTAAGTGGGACCTATACCTGGAGGCGGTTGAGAATAACCCTTACCTGAAGGACTTTTACGAGGATATGGAGCGCTGGTCCTTCCACTTACAGGTTTTCTTCCTGAACAGCCGGTTTAATCAGGTGCAGCAGATCCAGAACAACGGGCGCAGCGTGATACAGGACCGCACCATTTACGAGGATGCACATATTTTCGCCAAAAACCTGCACCAGTCAGGCCTGATGAGCACCCGCGATTACGAGAATTACTATTCGCTTTTTCAGTCGATGATCAGCATGGTGAAAGCTCCGGACCTGATGATCTACCTGAAGGCTGACCTGCCAAAGCTGATTGGCCAGATCGAGAAACGCAACCGCGATTACGAGAACAATATCCGTATCGATTACCTGCGCAACCTCACCGAGCACTATAACACCTGGATGAACAGCTACGACCTGGGTAAGCAGCTGGTGATAGATGTAAACAACCTCGACTTCGTAGCGAACCCCGAGGATCTTGGGGTTATCATCGAGAAGATACAGCGAGAGCTCTTTGGCCTGTTTTAGGCGGATGTTTTATACTACTTGCATAACTGAAAAGGCAGGGGCTCGGCTCCTGTCTTTTTTGTTTTTGTCAAGTTCCTGCATTTTCCTGCTAATCCGCTTCTCAGGCTGCTTGGCCGTTTTCTCTGTAATGTAAAATTCCTTATCTTCAGCTTTATAACTAACCTAACAACTACATGAAACCACGCCACATACTTTTTGCCTCGGCCATTGCAGCGGCCACTTTTGGCTGCACCAGCAAGACTACCGAGGGCGACACCGCAGCAACAGCCGTTCAGGCAGGGGACAACCTGCAGCAAAAGCTGGATATGTACACCACTGTGCGCCTCACCGCCGACCTGAGCCAACTCAGCGAGAATGAGAGGCAGATGATCCCGTTGCTGATAGAGGCAGGCGATATCATGAACAAGCTGTTTTGGTACGAGGCATACGGTAAGAGCGACTCTCTGCTGACTGCGCTGGATAATGAAGCGGCCAAACAGTTTGTGAAGATCAACTACGGGCCCTGGGATCGCCTGAACAACAATGAGCCATTTATAGCGGGTGTCGGACCGAAGCCTGACGGCGCCAACTTCTATCCGCAGGATATGTCAAAGGAGGAGTTTGAGCAGGCTAACCTGCCGGATAAAACCAGCCAGTATACCTTCCTGCGCCGCGATGAGAGCGGAAAGCTGATCACCGTGCCTTACCATGTACAGTTTAAAGAGGATGTACAGCGTGTGGCGGACCTGCTGAGGCGGGCGGCAAACCTTGCGGAGGATCCGGGGCTGAAGAAGTACCTCAACCTGCGTGCAGAAGCCATGCTGACCGACGACTACCAGCCAAGCGACCTGGCCTGGATGGACATGAAGAACAACCGCATTGATGTGGTGATCGGGCCGATCGAGACGTACGAGGATAAGCTTTTCGGTTACAAGGCTGCCCACGAGGCTTATGTGCTGATCAAGGACATGGACTGGAGCAAGCGTCTGGAGAAATACGCTGCCTTCCTGCCGGAGCTACAGCGTGGCCTGCCAGTAGAGGAGCGGTTTAAGCGCGAAACTCCCGGCACCGACTCTGACCTGAATGCCTACGACGTGGTGTACTACGCCGGCGACAGCAATGCGGGCAGCAAAACCATCGCCATCAACCTACCCAACGATGAGGAGGTACAGCTGAAGAAAGGTACCCGCCGCCTTCAGCTTAAAAATGCAATGCAGGCCAAGTTCGACAAGATTATGGAGCCGATTGCGGATGAACTGATCGTGGAGGACCAGCAGCAGCACGTAACCTTCGATGCGTTCTTCGCCAACACCATGTTCCACGAGGTGGCGCACGGCCTGGGCATCAAGAACACCATCAACAACAAAGGCACCGTACGCGAGGCACTGAAAGAGCATGCCTCTGCCCTGGAAGAAGGGAAAGCGGATATCCTGGGCCTGTACATGATCACGCAGCTGCACGAGAAAGGTGAGGTAGAGGGTAGCCTGGAAGATTACTACACAACGTTCCTGGCAGGTATTTTCCGCTCGGTACGTTTTGGCGCCGCCAGTGCACACGGCAAGGCCAACATGGTGCGCTTTAACTTCTTTAAAGAGAATGGGGCCTTTGAGCGCGACGAGCAGACGGGCAAGTACCGGGTAAACTACCCGAAAATGCGCGAAGCCATGAACAAGCTGTCTGAGAAGATCCTGACCCTGCAGGGAACAGGCGACTATGCCGGGGTAGGTAACCTGCTGGAGCAGCAAGGGCAGATAAGTCCGCAGCTACAGTCTGACCTGGACCGCCTGAGCCGCGCCAACATTCCGGTAGATATCGTATTTGAGCAAGGCGTAGACGTGCTAAGCCTGAAGTAAGCAAACTTTAGGGCGATCTATTGTTAAAGACAAGAGTAGCCCCGCAGCATTGAAATTTTTCTCAGTGCTGCGGGGCTACTTTTTGGGTACAAGCGTTTGAGTACCGGATCAGGTATACTGCTTTTGCTTTCTCTGATGCAAGTCCTGTTTTATTTATTCAACTGGTGCACAGGATGTGCAATTTAAAACCGAGGCCATGGTTGAACTTAAATTTGTACTTTAATATGATACAACTGGATATGTTTTGTGCCTGGAAGTAAAGGCGCAAGAACGCTGCCGAAAAAGGATAGCTACTGCTTGATTATGAGTTAAATATTGGTGAACGTACTAGCTTTTTGAAGTAGCTGACCAATTTTTTAGTGAAGCGGTTTCTGTAGCTCCTGTTATATGGTTGGTCCTCTAAAACCTTAACAACAAAAACACAATGTTAAGAGTATGTTATGTTGTTGTTTAAATTATTGCAAATCAACTAATTAACATTTAAAACCAACCATGAAAAGTTTCTATGAGTTTAACAGAGGTAACCCAGAAGATCGTCTGGAACAGTATAAGTTATACCCGAAAATGGCACTTTTTCACATTGCTTTAAGGGAGGAACTTGGAGAGGAAGAGTACCAGGAGTTTTACCGTGCCGAGAAGGAAGCCCAGAAGCGGTTTGCCCCGATGTTTCACCAAACCCCAAGCAAATGGATATCTGCCTGAGCCACGCAAGAGCATGTTAAAAAGGGAAACCATACAGAATGGTTTCCCTTTTTACTTATGGCTGCCATACAGGCTTGCTACACCTGCTGCAGCACAAGCGCTGCGCCCTCTTCGCCTACCAAAGAGCCGATGGCTACTCCCATGCCGCCCATCCGCACGGCACAGCTTACATGCGCTGACACCTGCCTTACAATTGTGGTTTTCTCACCGCCTACACCCATGATACCACTCCAGCGGTGCTCTACCTCAAACGGTGTGTTCGGGAGGATGACGTTCTGCAGCAGCTTTTCCAGCTTATTTTGCACCAGTTCGGTCAGGCCCAGCTCTGTGGTTTCCTCTGCTTTGAAATCTAAGTTGCGGCCTCCGCCAAACAAGACCCTGTTGCCAATGTTGCGGAAATAGTAGTAGCCTTGGTCGTAGTGGAAGGTACCTTTGATCTTCAGGTCAGGGATGGGCCGGGTGATAAGCACCTGTGCCCGGGCCGGCTGTACCTGCAGCGAAGGCAGCAGCTTACGGGCAAAGCCGTTCGTGGCGACCAGTGCTGCTTTGGCATTTATCGTGATGCCCTGCGCCGTGGTGGCGGCTATACCTTTGCTTTCCTCCTGCAGTTCAAGTACCTCCAAGCCGTTCAACACCAGTACTCCCAGCGCCTGCACTTTCTGCGTCAGGGCCACGATCATCTTACCTGTATCGATCTGCCCTTCTGCGGTGCTGAGCAGCAGGTGCTGTACCCCTTTGAACCCAAAGTCCTGTATCTTCTGGTCAGCTGACTGGAACACCTCCGGGTCGCCTACAATACGCTGCAGCTGCCTGTTCAGGTATGGCAGCTGCTCCAGGCAGGCAGTATATAGCTCAGCCTGCTGTTCCTCGAAAAGCTCGTAGCCTCCCCAGCGGTGGTAATCGATGGTACTGTCGCCCAGGTTCTGCCGGAGGCGCTGCAAGCCTTTCCAGCGGCGCTCCACCAGGCCGAACACCTCCTCTTCGGTATGGTGCGTGAGGTCGTCCAGCAGCTCAGAGGGGCTCCCGAAACAGGCAAAGCCGGCATTCTTGGAGCTGGCGCCGGTAGGTAATAGCCCCCGCTCCACCACCATCACTTTTAGCTTTGGCTGCGCAGTCTTCAGGTGCAGGGCGGCGTTCAGCCCTACGATACCACTGCCAACGATCAGTACATCAATATTGCTAAAATAAGTGTCTTTTTCCCAGAAGCTGAGTTGCATAGGCTAATCGTCTTCGCGGTTATAGTCGTGTTTGTAGTTGCGGGCCGTCTGCTCGTCCAGCATCTCGAAGTGGGTCAGCATAATTTCCCGCTCACCTCTGTTCAGGCCTCTCACAAATAAGCCGTCAGGTGTCTCGTAGATGGAGTAATTGTGCCTGCCAAAAGGGTAGAGGTTATTGCTTTTCAGGGTAGTAGCATTGGTCAGGTCGGCCTGCCTGCCGTCTGTGGTAGTCACTATGAATTTACTCTTGCTCATCTTCTTCTAAAATTTTACTCAAGATAGCACTTATTTCATCGGGGCGGTGAATCACCATCAAATGTTCTCCCTTTTGTACTTTGATGATCCCGGGCCTGTCGTAGTAGGGCAGTATCAGGTCGGAGGTGCCGTGTATCTGTATCAGGTGCGGAATTACCTCCTCCTGTTGCCAGTCCAGTAACCGGCCCAGGGCCCAGCGCAGGAACTTCTCGTTCATACGGAAGAAGACGGATTTAAGCAGCCGCCGCTCGTAGGGGCTGTGTGCGCCAAAGAAGTAGGGGGCCAGCGGGTACGTGTTCTGCATGAGCCTGAAGGGGAGATACTTATGCAGGAGTGCTTTGCCGGCTAAGCGGTAGTGCCAGGGGATAGCATGCCGGGTGGCTATGCTGGAGATGATGATGGTCTTTTTGGCCTGCAGGATCTTCGCCAACTCGATAGCAATGAGTCCGCCGAACGAGAAACCAACCAGCGTAGGGTTGGGGTCCTGTATCTGGGGGAGCAGGCGCTTTACATAGGACTGCAGGGACTCATCCAGGTGCTGGGGCTCCAGCCACTGCACCTGGATTTGTGGCAGGTAGTCCGGTAGCTTGAGGAACTGAAACATCCGCCAGTCTGCCCCCAGTCCGCTAATGAAGTATACAGTGCCCATGTCTGGCTATACGTAGCATAAGGTTTTGCCTTTGTATAAAGCGCCAGGCAAAAGGCCGTCCGTTTGCTCTGAAGGCAGCCGCCTTTTTCGGCAGCTGCTTCCAGAGAAGGATTATTCGCCCAGCATTTTCAGCAGTTCTTCGTTGCTCAGGCTATAGTCTGTAAGGTTGTTCTCGGCCACAGAGGCCAGCCAGCTTTTACCAAAATCCACTTTCGGCTTCTGAAAGCGGATGTAATCGATGCGTACCGCCAGGTCCGGGTTGCCCAAGTGATCATAAGTGTTGCTGTTGTAGGTATAGGTGTCACCAAACTTGATCTTGTTATCCACGGCATAGGAGTTGGTGTAGCCAATCAGCCCTACCTGCAGTGCCTGGGGCATGTCCACGTTATAAAAGCGCTCCTGCACGGTCCACTGCTTGTCCTGGTCATACTTGTAGAGCAGGATGAAGGATGGCCCTACCCGTACCATGCGCAGTTCTACCCAGTCCAGTTTGGCAGGGCGGAGTTTCAGGGAGGACCGGCTGTTGATTGTCTTCTTGGTTTCGATGACCGGCTTGCCCTGTTCTTCGGCTATCCCTGTGGTCATGAACAGCCAGTTCTCCTCGCCGCGCTTCCAGGTATCCTTACCGCCTCTCTTGGGGGCACGCGCCATCAGCCCCGCCAGCGACCACTGCGACTGCGGTACAGCTTCTTTCCTGCCCGATACCTTCATCCGTACCCGTACGTCAAAGTCGCCGGTTACCTCTTTAAAGAGGAAAGGTGCCTGCTGGTCGCCGAACCAGCCGGAGGTGCCGGGCTCCAGGTACAGGTGGCCGTTACTGGTGCTGCTTACATCCTGCTTCAGCATCTTGTTGGGCCAGCCCTCCACTTCATGGAAGTGCTTCCAGCCGGGGGTAAGGCTGCTGCTGTTGAACTCATCGTTCAGGGCAGGGAGATCTGCCGTAGGCACTGGTGCCTGGTTTTGTTGCGCCGCCGCAGCGCCTGCTACCAGCAAGGCTGCAGCTAACATTACTTTTTTCATAGTTGTGGGGTAGGAGTTCGGTATCGTATTGATCAGCAGTAGTTACTTTACAGCAACCTGGTCGGCCAGAAACCGCAGCGCATCCTGCACAGTCTCCTTCGGGAGCTCCTCCATCGGGATATGGCCGGCGCCGGGGTATACCTTTAGCTGAGCCCCTTTTATCTCCTGCTGAAAATGAGCGGCATTGGTGGCCGGTACCCATGCGTCGGCCTCGCCCCAGAGGATCAGGGTTGGCGCCTGTACCTGTGCCAGCTTGTGCAGGTTGTCTGCATCCACGGTGTTCATGCGGGCAATAAAGGCCTCCCGGTTGCCCGCACGCAGCAGCATGTCGTGGCTCATGGTGATCGTCTCTTCCCTAAGCCTGCTGTCGTCGCCGTATACCTCTTTCAGGCTTTTCTCCACGATAAAGCGCGGGGTGATGTACTTGAGCGAATGCTTGAGCAGGGGTGTCTGCGCCATCAGGAAGGGCATGGATATGCTCTTGTCGTTGGCATTGGTAACACCGGTTGGAGAGACCAAGATCAGCTTCTGTACCCGCTCCGGGTGCGAGGCGGCGAAATCATACGCGATTTGCCCGCCCAGGGAGCTGCCTGCTATGTGAGCCCGCTCAATGTTCAGGCTATCCAGGAAGTGCAGCAGCAGGTCGGAGTAATAATCGATGGAGTAGGTGTCGGTGGTGTTACGCCCTGTAAGGCCAAAGCCGGGCAGGTCGAGGCGCAGCACACGGTGGCTCTTGCTCATTTCCTTTGCCCAGCCGTCCCAGGTATGCAGAGAGGCGGCAGTGCCATGCAGCAGTACAACCGGAGTGCCCTGCCCCTCGTCGCGGTAGTGCAGCGTGGCGCCATCTAAACTGATAAAGCGGGATGCCTTGTTGCTGTACTTCTGCTTCAGTTCTTCGGCAGGTATGTCTGCTCGGATTAGGAGGGCCGTGGCTGCTACAACTACTAAGGCGGCAGCAATCGCCATGCGTTTGGTTCTGGGTTTCATAGTTTTACAGGTGGTAAGGGTTGAGAATTGTAAAGCTAAAGTAAAAAATTATACATTCAGTTGAT